>LNDR01000275.1 GCA_001464755.1 Rhizobiales bacterium Ga0077524 | reverse complement strand
GACCACCGGGCTCGGCCGTTAGAGCCCCGGTGCCGGCGGCTGCCTCTCAATCGTCAAACGACACCAGCGTCAGCGCGGCTGTGAGAAGTGCAGGTTAGAGTGCTTATCAGCAAGGCTCCCGAATGTGGAGATCATAGAAAATAATATCGCGTAAAACGACAATACGATTATAGAAACAGTCGACATCCTATTTTTCTTCTTGTGCCGCCTTGCGGTCTCAAAACGCACAGAAGATGTTATGTGCAGCCGCTTCGCTAGTGCGGCTAGGTGCTGATAAAGCGGTTCTCCATTAGTGTATTTGTCTTCTTGCAGGCGGTCGAAAAAATCTTTACGGAGAAGTACGTCGGTCGGAAGTGCGTTGGGCATTTCTTGTGTGCGATTTGGTACTGCGCCATTCGTCGCAGGCGCGCCATCATTACCAGCATTTCCGGCACGATGTGCACCTTCTGCGGCTACCTGCGGAGCAGGGGGCATGTGCTGATCACCTGCGCGGACGTTGTTTGCCTCATTAGTCAGGTGCCCAGCACCATCGCCAGAACCACTATTGGTCATTACAGCGCACCCTCCCAAGACGTGCTACAAATCGCCCGGCAATACCGTCTCTCGCAATCACGCGCTGGCAATAGTCTGCCGCTGACTGTACGTTATCCTACTAACTGCTGACGGATAGCAAGCTCCGACTCACGTGGCTGACGCACCCTTGTGGCCCGAGGCCGAAGTTGACCGGACGGTCGGTCTCGGGGGAACCTCTGCCGTACCTCCAAGCCAAGGCTAGGCTGACCTGAGACCACAGGCCAATGTCCGCTCTCTCCGCGCAGCCCCCCCCCTACTGCGCCCCCGAGACCTTCACGGCCTTCGCCTTGGCCTTGGTCGCTTTCGCCTTCACCTTGGCCTTGCCCTTCACCGCGGGCTGCGGGTCGCTGGCGCCGAAGCCGCCGAACAGGGAGGCGAGGGGGGCGCCTTCGCTGACGCCGCCGGCGTAGTTGGAGACGACCGTCACCTTGGTGCCGACCTTGGCGATGCCGGCGAGGTGGATGACGTGGGCGTTGGTCAGGCGGAAGCAGCCTGACGAGTTGGCGCGGCCGATCGAGCGGTCGTTGTTGGTGCCGTGGATTCGGTAGATCGAGCTGCCGAGATAGAGCGCGCGGGCGCCGAGCGGATTGATCAGGCCGCCGGTCACCGTGACGGGGAGGCCCGGCTGGCGCTGGCGCATCTCGGCGGGCGGCGTCCACGACGGCCAGGGTGCAATGCGGCTGATGCGCTCCGTGCCGGTCCAGGTGAAGCCGTCGCGGCCGACCGAGATCGGGTAGGCGTAGGCTTGCTTGCCGGGCAGCACGTAGTAGAGCTTGCGGCCATTGGTATCGATGATGATCGAGCCGGGCTCCTCGGGCCGATCGAGGTAGACGACGGGTGGCTTCTCGGGCGCGATCTCGGGTTTGTCGCCGCCCTGCATGAAGGCCGGGTATTTGGTCGGCGTGTGGTTCTTTGCACGCTCGGCGCGCTGGGCCTCGGCCTCGCGCTGGCGCTTCTCGATGTCGCTCTGGAAGATCGGGGTGCTGCCGGAAAAGTAGCTCTGCGCCTCGGCTGGCGTCGAAGCCCAGGTGATGCCGGTGGCGGCGGCAATCGCGCCAGCGAGTGCGACGTGAGCGAATTTCATTGTTCCCCCTCGCGACGCATCGCGCCCCTTCGATCCTGAGGATCACCCGGTTGCGTACCTAATGAACATATCGCGGAGCGACAAGCATGTGAGGCGGGAAGGAGCCGTGACGCGGCATCAAACTCCGTCAGCGTGTCATATTTGCACGTCCCGTCCGCCCGCCCGGCGCTCACCGGAACGGCGGCTCGTCGAAGGAGCGCAGCTTCCGGGAGTGCAGCGTGTCGCCGCGCGCCTTCAGCAGATCAAGCGAGGCTAGGCCGATCTGCAAGTGCTGGGCGACGGCCGTCTCGTAGAAGGCGTTGGCGGCACCGGGCAGCTTGATCTCGCCGTGCAGCGGCTTGTCGGAGACGCAGAGCAGCGTTCCGTAGGGCACACGCAGGCGGAAGCCCTGGGCGGCGATGGTGCCGCTCTCCATGTCGACGGCGATGGCGCGCGAGAGGTTGATGCGGCGGCGCTCCTGGGTGAAGCGCAGCTCCCAGTTGCGGTCGTCGTTGGTGACGACCGTGCCCGTGCGCAGGCGTGCCTTCAGCGTGTCGCCCGATTGGCCCGTCACGTTGGCCGCGGCCTCCTGCAGCGCGACCTGGATCTCGGCCAGCGCCGGGATCGGCACATCGGGCGGCACCAGCGCGTCGAGAATGCGGTCCTGGCGCAGGTAGCCATGGGCCAGCACGTAGTCGCCGATCGACTGGCTTTCGCGCAGGCCGCCGCAATGGCCGATCATCAGCCAGCAATTCGGGCGGATCACGGCGAGATGGTCGGTGATGTTCTTGGCGTTCGAGGGGCCGACGCCGATGTTGATCAGTGTGACCCCGCCGCCGTCGGGCGCGGTGAGGTGGTAGGCCGGCATCTGGTAGCGGTGCCAGACGGAGCTGGCGACGAGCCGCTCCGCCTCTTCGGGCGAGGTGCCGGGCTCGACGACCACGTTGCCGGGGAGGACGAGCCTGCCGCTCGCGCTGCCGCGCTGGAGTTCGGTGGTGCCCCAGCGGACGAACTGATCGACGTAGCGGTGATAGTTGGTCAGCAGGATCCAGCGCTGGACGTGGCGCCAATCGCTGCCGGTGTAGTGGACGAGGCGGCGCAACGAAAAGTCGACGCGGGCGGCGTCGAACAGCGCGAGCGGTCGTGGCTCGCCCTCGATCAGCTCGTAGTCGCCGTCCGCGATCTCGTCGCCGACGACCGAAAGCTGTGGGGTCGCGAAATGGCGGGCAAGCTCGGCCGACGTGACGCCGGCACGGGCCAGCTCCTCGGCGCGCTCCAGGACGTATGGGTAGGGGATCTCCTGGTTGCTGGGTGCGACCTCGAGCGTGGCGCCGTAGTCGGCGACCAGCGGCTCGAGCTGCTCGAGGAGATAGCTGCGGAAAGCGCGGGGATGCGTCACCGTCGTCTCGTAGACGCCGGGGCGCTGCAGCTTGGCGTAGGCGCGTCGAGTCACGGGTGGTGGTGTGCCGTTGCCGGCATAACGGACGCGGAGCAGCGGATAGCGGAACTGCGCGCGCTCGGCGGGGGTTGGCGGGCGGCGGCTCGCGAGGAACGCGTCGAGCGCGGTCGCGAGGCCACCGGATGCCGATTGATAGAGCACCTCGAGCCGATCGACGGCATCGGTCGGGGACAAGGGGGCGCTGCTCTTCCTGCTCATCGTGCGGGGCTCCGTGTCACGTCGGAATTTGGGCTCGCGAGGATCGCTCCGACGTGAGGCAGATTGCGCTTGCTCGCCGGACTGCTTTTGTAGCACGCTCAGTCTTGCAGGATTGCAAGGGTCGGCGCTGCTCATGTGGCGCAATACATAACAATACGAGAACCCAGAGACCTGCAGGGAAGTGTACGCCAGGGAGTATTCAATGCCATCGCAGCATCCCGCCGGGCTTCGCGCCATCGGCCTTGCGCTGCTCGCAATGCTGGGTTTCGGCCTCAGCGAGGCGCGAGCTGCCGAGAAGCTCATCTGGTTCATGGAGGAGGTCGAGAAGCGCTCCGGCGGTGAGATCAAGTTCGAGCGCTACTGGGCGAACTCGCTCATGAAAGCGACTGATCTACTGCCGAGCCTCAAGAGCGGCGCGGCCGATATCGTGAACTCGGCGCCGGTCTCCTACAACGGCAAGGAGTACCCGCTCGCCGCCGTCATGATGCCTTTCATCACCACGCGGTCCGATGCTGTGATGAAGGCCTACATGGACCTTTACAAGAACAACGCCACGTTCCGAAACGAGTACGAAAGCAAGGGCGTGAAGGTCCTTTACGCCTTCGCCTGGGCCGAGAATACCCTTTGGTCGCGCAAGCCTGTCGCCAAGCTCGCAGACTTGAAGGGTCTCAAGGTACGCGCCCCGCCGCCGATCGCGGACGCCATTCTCAAGCTCGGTGGGACGCCCGTCGGTATTGCCTGGACGGAGGGCATCGAGGCGCTGCAGCGCGGGGTAGTGGATGCGTTTTCGTCCGCCCCATTCGATTCCGCGGTCCACGGCAACATGCAGGATGTGGCGAAGCATGGAACCGATCTCGGCGGCTCCGGAATATTCGCGGTGACGGTCATCGGGATCAGCCTACAGCGCTACGAGAAACTGAGCGAGAAGCACCGCAAGGTGATCGATGAGGTGTCCGCCGAGATGCCCGTCAAAGCCGCGCACTTCAACGATGTCAGTATCAACTCCGCCGTGGATAAGCTCTGCGCCATGAAGGAGAAGCTGACGATCTCGAAGCTCGACGAAGCCGATCGTGCCCAGGTCAGGAAACTCGTAGCCGACACGATCCAAGGCGAGTGGATCGCGCGTGTTGCCAAAGAGACCAAAGCCGACGGCAAGGCGCTTCTCGACGAGTTCACTTCATACATCCGCAAGTACGAGCCGGCCAGCACTTATGTGCCGGGCTTCGAGCGGTATGAGAAGAAGTGCGGCAGCTGAGGTGAAGTGAAGCCGGAAGAGCGGTGCCCCGGGTCGTCGATGACATGGCGCATGCTCTTCCGCAGCTCGCTAGGCGATTGATTGCAGTCAACCCCCAGAAAGGCATTCCATGATGCGACGAGGGCAGTGGTCGAAGGCGCTCGCGGCACTTTCGGCCATCACGATGATGGCGTTGGCTACGCCGGTCAGGGCGGTCGAGAAGCTGGTCTACGCGACCTACTTTTCCGACATCTACGCCGGAAGCAAGACCGACATCTGGTTCATGGAGGAAGTCGAGAAGCGGTCCGGCGGCGAGATCAAGTTCGAACGCTATTGGGCGAACTCACTGGTGAAAGCCTCTGATCTTTTTCCCGGCTTGAAGAGTGGTGCAGTCGACGTCGCGCACAGCGCGCCCCATGCCTACAACGTCAAAGAGTACCCAATCGCGGGCGTGGCGCTGCCATTCATCTCCGACAAGAGCGACGCCATGATGTTTGCGTGGCGAGACCTCTACAAGAACAATGCTGAATTCCGGGCCGAGTTCGAAAGCAAAGGGGTCAAGGGGCTGTACGGGTTTGCGTGGGCCGAGAATACGCTGTGGTCGAAGCGGCCGATTGCCAAGATCGCTGATCTGAAGGGGCTCAAGGTGCGCGCTCCGCCGCCCATGTCCGAAGCCCTATTGAAACTCGGTGCCACGCCCGTGGCGCTCGCATGGACCGAGGGCCTGGAGGCTCTGCAACGCGGTGTCGTCGATGGTTTCTCGAGCGCACCCTTCGACTCTGCTGTTCATGGCAACGCGCAGGACGTGGCCAAGTTCGGCTCGGACCTCGGTGGATCCGGCATTTTTGCTGTGACCGTCGTTGGCATGAGCCTCCAACGCTACAACGGGCTCAGCGAAAAGCTGCGAAAAGTCATCGATGAGGTTGCCGCGGAAGCGACCGAAAAGGCCGTTCATTTCAGCGATGTGAGCCTCGACGCTGCTGTTGCCAAGCTGTGCAGCATGAAGGAGAAACTCCAGGTCAATCTGTTCAATGACGAGGACAAGGCCACGGTGCAGAAGCTCGTGGTCTCGACAATGCAGAGCGACTGGGTCGCGCGCGTCGGCAAAGAAACCAAGGCTAACGGCAAAGCGATGTTGGACGAGTTCGTGAGCTACGTGCGCAAATACGAGCCACAGAGCAAGTACGTGCCCGGCTTCGCGCGGTACGCGAAGGCGTGCGGCAAGGGCTGACGCAGTTTCAGTAGGAGGGCGCTGCCGGCATTGGCAATCGCCCTCCTGGTTGCTTGTCCCACGCTGATCTCAGCGCAGGTCCCGTCGTCCCCGTCTTCGCCGCTCAGAAGGGCTCATGATCCAGCTCATAGAAGTTATCGAAAGGCTGCTCATGCGCCTCGGCGTGGCGAGCGGCATCGCTACCCTGTTGATCACCTTGGTCGTCGTGGTCGACGTTGCCGGGCGGTCAATCTTCAATCACCCGATCCACGGGGCGACGGAGCTTGCCGAGCTTCTGCTCGTCGGCATGGTCTTCTTCGGGCTCGCTGCCGCTCAGCAAGGTCGTCAGAACTATTCGATAGACATTGCGACCCGGCACCTGCCGCCCTCCATGCAAGGCTTTGTCGATCTGCTGGGCTATCTCGTTTGTCTAGGTATCGTAGGCATTCTGGCTTGGCTCAGCACGAACCAGGCTTTCGTCTCGTGGGGCCGTGGCGAGGCGGGATTCGGGATTATTCCATTCCCGATCTGGCCGGCACGCTTCGTGCTGGCGTTTGGCTTCTGGCTGCTCGGACTTCAGCTCGTTTGCGACATTCTGCGCCATCTGGCCGGTCAGCCGCGTGCCTCAACGCTCACTTCAAATTCCGGGAGCCATGAATGATCGGCGAACTCGGTCCAGGCCTGACGATCATTGGCCTGCTCATGGTCCTGTTGCTGCTGCGGATCCCCATAGCCTTCGCGTTGGCGGGCGCAGGAATCGTGGCGCTCGCTTACGCGCGGCCATGGCGGGCCGTCGAATTCCTGCTTTCGACATTCGCCTACAGTACGACGGCGAATTTCGCTTACGTGGTGCTGCCGCTGTTCCTGTTCATGGGGCACATGGCGTTCTCGGCCGGGTTATCCAAGGCCGCTTTCGACGCAGGCCAGAAATGGCTGGGTCGCATTCCTGGTGGCTTGGCGGCTGCGACGGTATTCGGATGCGCCGCATTCGCAACGATCTGCGGCTCCAGTGTCGCAACGGCATCGACCATGGCCCGAGTGGCCATTCCGCAAATGCTGCAGCAAGGCTACGCGCCGAGACTGGCGGTCGGTTGCGTTGCGGCCGGCGGCACGCTGGGCGTTCTCATTCCGCCCAGCGGCGTGCTCGTGGTCTACTCGATCATGACCGACGTCTCGCTCGTCCGGCTGTTCGTTGCGGCGTTCGTGCCCGGGATCATGACGGCGATCATTTACATCATCGGCATCTATATCTGGGTCAAGCTGGAGCCCGGTCTTGCGCCGGACCCCAAGCTCGCCGAGCGGCCCTCGATTAAGGAGAAGCTGGTTGCGCTGGGGCAGACATGGGAATTGCTGATCCTGTTCGCGGCGGTCATGGGAACGATCTATCTCGGTGTCGCGACGCCGACCGAAGCGGCTGCCATGGGCGCGTTCTTTTCGCTGATCGCCGTGCTCAGGCGGCCCGGGCGCATGGCGAACGTGCTTTCAGGCCTCAAGGAGACCGGCTCGGCGACATGCTCTATTTTTGCCTTGGTGATCGGCGCCGGCCTCTTCAGTCTCGGCCTGTCGACCACTCAGTTCCCGGCAAAACTCGCGGCGATGGTGAGCGATCTCAACCTGTCCCAGACGGCGACAATCCTCATCATTCTCATTCCCTATCTGATCCTCGGCTGCTTCGTCGACGGACTTTCGATGATCCTGATCACCATGCCGATCGTCTATCCGATCGTCACGAAAATCGGTTTCGATGGGGTGCTGTTCGGGCTGTTGGTGACCAAAATGGTCGAGATCGGCGCGATCACGCCTCCCGTCGGCCTCAACGCCTTCGTCGTGAAGAGCATGGTGCCGGATGTGCCGATCGGAGAAGTGTTCCGGGGCTGTTGGCCCTTCGTGTTGATGGAATTGCTGATCGTCGGCCTGATGATTGCGTTCCCGCAGATCTCACTCTTCCTGCTGGATTAGCTCGCGTCCAAATTGGAGGGGGTGAACTCGCGCCCCCTCCCCTTCCTGTCGGGTTCACTACTCCCGCCAAAAGAGCGGCGCACGGTTGACCGGCACGCGTCTCCCGCTTGACCCGCTCGCATCAGCCCCGCTGATACGGAAAGCACCGCTCGCGGTCGAGGGGGAGGCTCAAGTGCTTGGCCAGCGCCGCGATGGCGCTGCCGTGCTCGCGGTAGGGGTCGCCGTTCGCCCGGCCGACGATGATCGACCGGAAGCCGGGCTGCGGCTTGCCACCCGGCGGTAACATGCCCGTAACAAGGGGCGTGCCGTCGTTGCTGCGCAGCGTGACGAACATCGGCATCGAGCGCTGAATGAAGTCCTTGAGGCCGATATTCTGCTCGATGAAGCGACCACCGGCCGGTGGAACGTAGCTTTTCTGGGCCCTCTCGAAGGCTTCGCGAAAGTAGCGCTCGACGGCGTGGTCCATGAGGCGCGATTCCGCCTGTGCCTCGGCGAGCGTTTCGAGACGAAACCAGGTATCGCGGGAGGCATCGCATACGTACTGCATGCCGTACTCCTGATGTTCACGAGAGCTGGGGAGGACCGAATCATCGGTTGCGGTGCATCCCTTGCAAGCCGACCTCGCAGGCCGGCCTTTCTCATCTCTCTCCAGATTTGCACCTGAAAGTCTCGCACACTGTGCGCGATGCGTCGAGAAGTGTGGCCCCGTCATCACGCGTGGAAGCTGCTTTGCTGCGCGGAACACACGCCGCCTTGACCTTGCCGCACTAATTGCCGATCCCGGATCGGTTCGCAGGTGCGGATCTGGCTGCGAGGCGAGGCTCAACGGGAAGGCGCTGGCGCGTGTTCGACGCGCCGACCAGCGAAGCGACCCGGCCGACTTTGCCGCAACAGAAGCCGCAGGACGGTATCGCCAAGGACATCAGCCTTGTCACCACGCACAACACCGCCGCCTCTGCCCAAGGTCGTGGGTGAAAGCTTGCCGGACTCCGGTACCGCCGCAGTGGCACCGACGCCGCCGGCCGCTGCCGTGGCTCCCGCTTCGATGTCGCACTCGATCGTGAAGCGGGCTCTGCTAGGATTGGCCGCGATGATCGTGGTGGCCATGGGAAGCGCATGGCTGCTCGATGCCTCGATCGAGCAAGGCGATGGTACGGTCAGTTCTTCCGCCGACGGCCGAGGCAAGCTCGCTGCCGTGAAAAGCTGGGGCGCTCAGCTTCAACGCATCGATCTTGCCCGCGCGGCTTCGTCGAGCCACGATCTCATCGTCCTCGACGAGGCGCTCGACGGACTGCCGCGCGGAGAGAAGCGGGACAAGGCTCTTGGGCAGTTGAAGCGTAAGCCGGACGGTGGCCGTCGTCTGGTGATGGCCTATCTCTCCGTCGGGGAGGCCGAGGCTTCCCGGCCTTACTGGCACGCCAGCTGGGTATCCCCTGCCAAAAAAGCCAGTGTTGGTATGCGGTTCGGCGGTTTCACAACGGTCGGTGCGACACCGGCTCGCGCGCGCGTCGATAACGGAGCGGCGCAAGCGGACACGCCGCCGCTTTTGCCGAGCGCCGAGGCCCCCGCGTGGCTCGGAGCCGAGAATGCCGAATGGCGCGGCAACTTCAGCGTGCGCTACTGGCATCCGGACTGGAAGAGCCTTGTTCTCGGGCAACCCGAGGCGGCGCTCGACCGCATCATCGCGGCCGGCTTCGACGGCGTCTATCTGGACCGGGCCGACGTCTACAGCCTCTGGCGTCGCGAGCAACCGTCGGCGAGGGCGGACATGATCGATTTTCTTGCCGAGATCGCGTCCTACGCACGGCAAAAGAAGCCTGGTTTTCTGGTGATGCTACAGAATGCCGAGGAACTGCTGGCGAACGAGCGTCTGAGGCGCGCGCTCGACGGCGTTGCAAAAGAGGATCTCCTCTACGGTGTGGATAGCGAAGGGCGGGAAAATCCCGCGGCCGAGGTGCAGTCCAGCCTGCGATATCTGAGGCAGGCGCGCGGTGATGGGCTGCCGGTGCTGGTCGTCGAGTATCTCGGGGATGGTGCTGCGATCCAGATGGCGCGGGAGCGCATTGCTGCCGAGGGTTTCATCGGCCATTTCGAGCCGCGGTCCAACAGTATCGCGCAGAGCCACTGAGGCGGGCGTACTGGCCCGACGGCAATTGCTCAGGGCGCATGGGATGGGCAACGACGAGGCCTTTTACCAAATCGGCTAACCGTCCTGCCGCCATTCGGTATGGGTGGCGACGTGCCCCTGCTATCAGACGAGCCAATCCGATCCGTCGTCGGATCTCTCGTCGTGTCTGCGACGCGCGAGGCAGCGTAGCCGGAGACGTCAAATGCTCTTCAAGCCGTCGCGGTTGTCGGGGGCCTGGCTGATCGAGCTAACGCCTTACGTCGATGAGCGGGGCCGGTTCGCTCGCGCGTTCTGCGAGATGGAGTTCGCGGAGCACGGGTTGGAGACGCGATTTCCCCAACACAGCATCTCCGTCTCCAAGAAGGCGGGAACCTTGCGCGGTTTGCATTTCCAGCGGGCACCGAACGACGAGGTCAAGGTGGTCCGCTGTGTGTCCGGTGCGATCTGCGACGTGATCGTCGATCTCAGGCCGGATTCGCCCACCTACCTGCAGTGGGAGGCCTTCGATCTGACCGCCGAGAATGGGTGTCAGGTCTATGTTCCCAAGGGCTTCGCGCACGGCTGTCAGACGCTGTGCGACGATGCTGCCGTGCACTACCTTATCTCGTCGCCATACGCGGCTGGGGCGGCCGCGGGCGTGCGATACGACGATCCGCGGCTGGCGATCCGCTGGCCGCGGCTGGTGGCCGCCATTTCGAAAAACGACGAGCAGTGGCCGTTGCTGGTCTAGGGGCTCGGCAGAATCGAGGCCGACTGTCGGGGTGGGGCCGGCACCAGAAGGCCCGCAACTCTCAGGCGTTCGACGGCGGCCTTGATCGCTGCGAACGGGAGGCCTGAGCGCTCGGCCATGTCGATCAGGCCGTGCCGGCCGTCAGCCAAATTGAGCACCCACAACAACGCCATGCGAACGGCCTCGGGTAGCGGGCGCCCGTGCTCGTCGTCGTAGAGACCGCGCCGGCCGAGCTGCGGCTCGCCGTAGGGCATCGTGCTTTGCCAGACGACGTCCGCATCGATGATGTCCAACATGCCAGCGACAAGCCGCAGCGAGCGCTCGAGGTGCTCGGGGCGGATCAGCTCGAGGTTGTCGGCGGACGTGTGGTAGGCGGCATACTCGCCCCAACGGCTGCGCTGAAACGAGCCGACGGCCAGATCGAAGCCCGGAGAGCAATACTGGCGCTCGTCGTAGCCGTAGGGTGAGAAGTCGATCAACCGGGGCGCACCTTCCGAGCCCTGCAGCACCAGAGACGCCGCTCGATCGATCGGTGCGGTGCCGCGCCGGCTGCGCTTGTAGGTCGGGCCGCCGCCGTCGCCGACGTTGGAAATGACGAGGCCATGCTTGATCCGGCCAATGCGGTCGCGGTTCAGCGCAAGCCAGGCGATTGATCCGATGGTGCCCGGGATCAGGAGAATCCGATAGCTGAGCCGCATCTTCTGTCCGGCGATCTGGCGACCGAGCCAGGCGAGCAGCGCCATACCGGAGCAGTTATCGTTGGCGAGCGATGGGTGGCAGACGTGGGTCGAAAGGAGCACCTCGTCGTCGCTTTCGCCGGGGATGAAAAGCTCGCCATACGTCAGCGAGCCAGCCGGGTTCAGCGTCGAGTCGATGACGACGCGGTAGCTGGTGTCGGGCATCGCCTCGAGCTGGCGCTGCGTCAGGCAGAAGCCCCATGTCTCGCGGTAGTAGGAGGTCCGGTAGGGGATCAGGTCCGGGCGATCGGGCAACGTGTGGAGATGGGGGCGTAGCTCGGCCAGCGTCATGGTGCGGTCGACAGGGCCCGAATAACCGACGACGTGGAGCGTATGGTCGGCCAGATCGACGACGCGACGGCCTGATACGTCGGTGATGTGGGCCTCGCGGACGTTCCACTCCGGCGGAACATGCCAATCGAGAACCGGCGTGCCCGAGGGCACCTCCTTGATCTCGAGCGGGGCGACGGTTTGCAGAAGTTGCAGCGTCTGGCGGACGCCGTCGCCGGTCAGGCTGCGATTCAGCGGAAAGAGCTCGGCCGCTAGGTCGTAGATCGCGGCTCCCGGCAAGCCGGCCGCGGGCAGACTGTCCAGCAATCCGCCGCCGCCTCGCATGGCTACTCCGCTGCCTGGCGGACGCGACGCAGATCCGGCGAGAGCACGCCCTCGCTCATCAACTGGCGCACCTGGTCGATGCGTTGGTAGCGCGGGCCCTCGAACTCGGCGCTGGTCAGGCGGGCCTGACGATAGGCCGCAAACAGTTCCTCGGCACCGCGCCGTACGTCCCATTGCGGCTGGAACGACGGCAGCACGCGCTTGATCTTCTCGAAGCTGACGCGGTAGGAGCGCTTGTCGGGTCCGGCGTCGGCGGCGTACTCGAGCTTGCAGCCCGGCACGACCTCGGCGACCACGCTGGCGATATCGCGGATCATGTAGTTGTGCGCTGTCTGGCCGACGTTGAAGGCCTGATTGTGGATCACGTCCACCGGAGCCTCGAGCGCTGCGATGAAGGCCGCCGAGATGTCCCGGATGTGCACGATCGGGCGCCACGGCGTGCCGTCGGATTTGAGATAGATCTTGCCCTCGGTGACGGCGAACGCGACGAGATTGTTGAGGACGAGGTCGAACCGCAGGCGCGGCGAGAGGCCGTAAGCCGTCGCCGGGCGCATGAACACGGGCGAGAAGCTCTGATCGGCGAGCGGGGCGATGTCGCGCTCGGCCCAGACCTTCGACTGGCCGTAGGGCGTGACCGGGTTCAGGGCGCCCGTTTCGTCGAGCAACTCGGTGTCTGCGAGGCCGTAGTTGGCGCACGACGAGGCCAGCAGGAAGCGGCGGACGCCTGCTGCCTTGGCAGCTTCGGCGACGCGGACGCTCGCACGGTGATTGATCGCGTAGGTCGTATCCGGATCGAGGTTGCCCAGAGGATCGTTGGACAGGGCCGCGAGATGGATGACGGCGTCGACGCCCTTGAAATCGTCCGGAACAGCGTCACGCACGTCCTTGCGGATC
This sequence comes from Rhizobiales bacterium Ga0077524, assembly GCA_001464755.1. GTDB lineage: Bacteria > Pseudomonadota > Alphaproteobacteria > Rhizobiales > Hyphomicrobiaceae. Next base: position 2,248 of record LNDR01000275.1, on the reverse strand, counting down.
GTGGGTACGTCGACGATGCCGCCGCCAGCGGCGAAGTCGCAGCGGGAGTAGATATCGAAGTCATAGCCGGTGACCTCGTGGCCCCGCGCCAGCAGGAGCGGAACCATCACAGTGCCGATGTACCCCCTGTGACCCGTCACTACGACACGCATCGCAACCTCATTTCTCTGTTTCCGCCGGCGCTACCGGCAATCCGACAAGTGCTCCTGCCCGATGGTGTTCGGCCCTATCCGATCACCAGCTTGCGGACGTGGAAGGCCTCTGCGAAGCGCTCCGGCGCGCGGCACTCCATTCCACGCAGGCGCGCAAGGCTGCGGAACGTGTCCGCGTCAAACCAGTCCTTCGAGCGTTGCGTCGCGAAGTGAGCCATCAGCAACTCGACCTTGCGGGCCATGATCGCCTCGGTCGCAGGCATGTAGATGTTCGGTCGGCCAAGATCGCCGTCCCACTTCGGTATCTCGTACTCCAAAGTAAGGTGATCACGGAAGGTATTCTGGGTGAGTTCGGAGACGAGGCGGTGGTCCTGATGGGCGTCGTCGCGATGGTGCGTGAGCACGACATCGGGCGTGACACGGCCTTTCAGCCCTTCGAACCAGTCCTTGATCTCGGAGCGGCGCGCGGGGAAGTAGCCATCGCCGAACGTACACAGCTCGATCTCGCTGCAGGCGGCTCCATGGAGAAAGCTCATGGCAGAGCTGCGGGCCTCGTCGGCACGCGGGCCCACAGCGCTGAGCACCACCCAATGGGCTTCCACTGCAATGCCGGCTGCAATCCAGCCGAGCAACGTCGCGCCGGCACCGATCTCGATGTCGTCGGAATGGGCTCCCAGACAGAGCACGCGCAGCCTCTCTCCTGGCGCGGCGAGTGGCAGACCCCTCATCGGGTGGCGATCCGAAGTGAACTCGAGACCCCACCTTGCAGCCAAGGCGTCTCGCCCCGATCGACCAGCTCCTCGAGAAACTGGCGGTCCTTGAGCGTGTCCATCGGACACCAGAAGCCTTCGTGCTTGAAGGCCAGCAGCTTGTCCTCAGCGATCAGGCGGGCGAACGGGTCTCCGACGAGATCCTCGCCGTCGCGCAAGTAGTCGAAGATCTCCGGCCGCATGATGAAAAAGCCGCCGTTGATCCACAGATCTGCCTCGCGCGCGTTGCGGAAGCTCTGCGGTCGGCCATCGGCGGAGATGGTGATCAGGTGCATGCTCATCGTCGGACGGACTGCGAGAAAGCAGGCGACCTTGTTGCTCCGGCGGAAGGTCTCGACCATGGATGCCAGGTCGACATCGGCGAGCCCATCCGAGTAGTTGGCGAAGAACATCTCCTCGTTCTCGACATGGCTGCGCACGGCGGTGAGACGCTCGCCGACGTTGGGAGCGATGCCGGTGTCGATCAGCGCGATGCGCCAATCATCGCGGGCGTCACCGATGATCTCGACGTTGCGGCCGAAGCCCGAGACGACGCAGTCGGCGAAAGTCTGGGGGCGGCCGGACAGGAAGAATTCCTTGATCACGGATGCCTTGTGCCCGAGGCACAGGACGAAGTCCTTGTGACCGTAGGTGGCATAGTAGCTCATCAGGTGCCACAGGATCGGCTGATGGCCGATCGGGATCATGGGCTTCGGAACGGCCTCCGAGTATTCCCGGATGCGCATGCCCTGGCCGCCACAGAAGAGCACGGTTTTCATGGCGGGGTCACTTCGGCTGGCGATACGATCGCCGGTGCTGGGATCGGCACGATGAACTGTCCGCCCCAGCTTTCGATGTGGCGCATCTGGCGCATGATCTCATGCTTGAGATTCCAGGGCAGGATCATGACGTAATCGGGACGAGCGTCGTCGATCGCCTCCGGAGGCAGGATCGGGACATGCATGCCGGGCGTGAATCGCCCGTGCTTATAAGGGTTGCGGTCGACCGTGAAGTCGAGGAAATCCGGGCCGATGCCGCAATAGTTCAGCAGCGTGTTGCCTTTGCCGGGAGCGCCGTAACCGGCTATGGACTTGCCCTCGCGCTTCAGGCGAATGAGCAGGTCGAGGAGGTCGCGCTTCAGGCCACGAACCTCGGCGTCGAAGCCCGTGTACGTTTCGATGCGACGGAAACCGCGCCGCTCCTCCTCGGCGAGGATGCGACCGACCGCTGGGGTGGCGGCATGGCTGCTTGGACCTCCCCGGATTCAGTGGAGAGCCATTCGCTCTATCCGTGCCGCAGCTTCGTGCCTTGCCTCGAAGGCCGTTGGGCTGATGTAGCCGAGGCTCG
>LNDR01000274.1 GCA_001464755.1 Rhizobiales bacterium Ga0077524 | reverse complement strand
GACGAATTTTTCAGCCAGCTGCAACTCCGCGGCGAACGTTGCGCCAAGCGCTCACAGCCGGGCGCGGCATGCCGAGGTTCTCGCGGAGGGTGCTGCCGCGATACTCCTTCTGGAAAATGCCGCGACGCTGGAGTTCCGGCACGACGAGCCTGACGAAATCCTCGTAGGTGCCGGGGACCGAAGTGGCGCCGACCACGAAGCCGTCACAAACTTTCGCCGTGAAGTACTCCTCGAACTTGTCGGCCACGTCCTTGGCACTGCCGACCCAGGGGTTCTGCAGCCGGCCGCGACCCGAAATTCGAATGAAATCGCGGATCGTCGGTTTTTGCCCGCCCATTTCCGCGACGACCCGGTCGCGCATCGTGTGCAGACCCTGGATGCTGTTCAGTTCCGCGTCGGTGAAGGGCTCGTCGAGCGGCTTCGACCCGAAGTCAAAGTTCATCGCTTCGGTGAGCAGAAGGAGACTGTCGACCTCCTTGGGGAGCGTCTCGAGGAGGGCGCGCTTGTCCTCGGCCTCGGTACGCGTCTCGGCGACGACAGGATAGACGAGGGTTGCGATCTTCATGCTGTCGGGATCGCGGCCGGCGGCAGCGGCGGCCGCCTTGTAGGACTTGTAGGAGGCGTGGCCGGCCTCGACGCCGATGTTGTAGGCGAAGATCAGCTCGCCCCATTCGGTGGCGAAACGCTTGCCGCGGCCGGATTGGCCGGCCTGGATAAGAACGGGATGGCCTTGGGCCGAGCGCGGCACGGTGAAGGGTCCGCGTGACTTGAAATAGCGGCCTTGATGGTCGGCGCGGTGGACCTTCTCGGGATGGGCGAAGAAGCCGGTCGACTTGTCGACGACCAGGGCGTCGTCCTCCCAGGTATCCCAGTGGCTCATTACGACCTCGAGGAACTCGTCGGCGCGGTCGTAGCGCTCGTCGTGGTCCGGCATGGCGTCGCGGCCCATGTTGCGGGCCTCCGCATCATTCAACGACGTGACGATGTTCCAGGCGGCGCGACCTCCCGTGAGCTGATCGAGAGTTGCGAAGGTGCGGGCGACGTGGAACGGCTCGTAATAGGTGGTCGAATAGGTGACGCCCAGGCCGATGCGCTCGGTGGCCATGCCGATGGCGGTCATGCAGGTGAAGGCGTCCAATTTGACGCAGCGGACGCCATGGGCAACCGCCTCCTGGTAGTTGCCGGACTGGAACTCGGGCATCGACAGGCGGTCGTCGAAGAAGGCCAGATGGAATTTGCCGGCCTCGAGGGTGCGCCCGATGTGGCGGTAGAAGTCGGCCGTCATGAAGTCGGTGCGGCTGGCGGGATGGCGCCAGGAGGCAGAGAAGTTGGAGCAGTTCTGCGCCTGCAGGAACCCGACGAGAACCATCTGACGCATCTTCCACTCTCCATGTTTTCCGGGCAGCATAGGACCGACCACCCGTGGTTCCGGTATATGTCCGGACCAAGGGTCCGGGAAGTGTGCCACCGGGCCGCAAGCCCTCCAACCGATAGTGATCCCGTCCCAACCATGATGCCCTATTTCGAGACCCATGGCGGCGAGCGCGGCCCCCACATGCTGATGGTGCACGGCTTTCTTTCGAGCCGCTCGCAATGGCGCGTCAACCTGCCGGCCCTCAAGAGAGTGGCACATCCAGTGCTGCTGGAACTGCTGGGGCATGGCCGGTCGCCGGCGCCGGAAAACCCGGAGCCCTATGCCGTCGCGTCCTACATCGCGGCTTTCGAGGCGATCCGCAGCGAGGTCGGCGCCGAGCGCTGGGTAGTCTGTGGGCAATCGTTCGGGGCAGGGCTCGCGATCCAGTATGCGATCGAGCGTCCTGACCGGGTGATGGGCGTGATTTTCACGAACTCGATTTCGGCGTTGTCGCCGAAGGACGATCCCGAGCGGGCGAAGGTTCAGGCCGAGCGCATGGAGCAGGTCCAGCATGGAGGCAAGGGGGCACTCGAAGCGCTGAGAATACATCCGCGCCACGCCAAGCGGTTTCCGGAGGACATCAAGGCCGAGATGGTGGCCGACGCCGAGCGGATCGCGCCGGAGGGGATCATCCGGTCGATGCAGCTGACCTCGCCGGACCTTTCCATTGCGCACCGACTTGGCGAGGTGCGGGTGCCGTCGCTGCTGGTCAACGGCATATGGGAGAAGCGTTTCCAGCCGATGCGGGCCAAGGTGGCCGCGGAGATGCCGGGCGTGCGGATCGTCGACCTGGAAGGCGGACATTCGATCAACATCGAGGCGGCACTGGGGTTCGACGCGGCGGTGACGGAGTTCATTGCCGGCCTCGACGGATGAGGGGCTATTCGGATACGGTGAGCAGCCGGATGGTTCCCGCCGCAGCATCGCCCCGAGGCCCATGACCGTAGGACAGAGCGATCTCGTCCGGCTTCTCGCCGACGTGGCCAACCGCGACCGCAGCGCGTTCGCGGCGCTCTATACTCTCACGTCGGCGAAACTCTACGGCATCATTCTCCGTATCTCCAGGCGGCGGGATCTGGCCGACGAGGTGTTGCAGGAGGTGTACGTTCGGATCTGGGAGCATGCGGGCGCTTTCGACGCGTCGCGTGCCTCGCCGATCGCCTGGATGGCGGCCATCGCGCGCAACCGGGCGCTGGACGAGGTGCGGCGAAAGCAGATCGTGGAGACTGCGGCGCCGATCGAGGAGGCCGGTGAGATCGTGGACCCTGCCGCAACGGCGCCGGAGCTTATGGAGCTGGCCGACGAGAGCGCCCGACTTCACGATTGTCTGGGGCAGCTTGAGGAACGGCGTGCGGAGATCGTGCGGCTCGCCTATCTCGGCGGGCTTTCGAGGGAGGAGCTTTCGCAGCGGTTCGGTGCGCCCGTGGCGACGATCAAGACGTGGCTGCATCGCAGCTTGAAGCAGCTCAAGGACTGCCTCTCAGCATGACCGAGCGCGAGGACATCGATATGCTGGCGGCTGAATACGTGCTCGGTACCCTCGATGCCGCCGAGCGGACAGCCGTGACAGCGCGCCGGCAGCGCGAACCTGCGCTCGATGCCGCGATCGAGGCGTGGCAGCGACGGATGGCACCGCTGGACGTGAGGATCGCGCCGGTCGCGCCACCGAGCGAGATCTATGGGCAGATCACGGCACGTATCGACGGGTCTGGCGTGGCGTCTACGCCCAGCGTCACGGCGGAGGTCGTGCGCCTTACGGTGTTGGAGAGGCGTGTCGCGTTCTGGCGGCGGGCGACCGCGTTGGCGGGTGCGGTCGCGGCGATGCTGGCGCTGGTCATCGGGTTTCGCGACACGCTGTTGCCGGCTCCGCCCCAGAATTTCGTCGCCGTGTTCCAGAAGGACGATCAACAGCCGGCGTTCCTGCTGGCGATCGACCTCAAGACGCGCGAGCTGGTCATTCGCCCGGTGACGGCCGAGCCGTTGCAGCAGCGGACGTATCAGCTCTGGATTCTCGATCAGCAGGTGTCGCCGGTGCCGAGCTCGCTCGGGTTGATCGATGCATCGCTGAAGGAGCCTACACGCAAGACGGTCGCATCGATCGATCCGGCGGTGCTGAAGCGTGCCACGTTCGGGATCAGCGAGGAGCCTGCCGGAGGCTCGCCGACAGGGCGCCCGACGGGGCCGGCGCTGCATGGCCGGCTGATTCCAGCGGCGCCGTAGTGGGTTGCGTGGCGTGGCCGTGGACGAATTCCGGGCAGTATGGCGTCGCGCCGCCAATGGTGCGGCAAAGCTCGTGTGGCGCGACGGGCCACCAGGCACGATCCGCTGGAAGCGCAGGCGGGACCGAAGCGCATGGGGGCAGCGCCTTGGTCCCGCCACGCGTCTTGTGCAGACGCGAGCGACGTTCAGCCCCGCATTGCGGGTGTCAGCAGAGCATACCGTCGCCGCAGGAGGATATAGCCACTTGGAGCATCTGTGGAGACCCAAAAACGGGTCCGCAGACAGTCCGTCGAATTCAAGCTCGTGATGGTGCCTGGCCGTGTGGTCACGCACCCGTGATCGCGGATGTGAAACCTCGGCGAGGACCTCCCGTAACTGCGAAGTGCCCGAGGTCGGGGTTCGGCATCAGACCGACACCCGTCCGGGCTGCCACTCTCGGGAGATGAGCATGACGAAGCACAAGACAGCTACGCAGGGCGCCGTTTTCGGCGCAGCGATCCTGGCCTCCGGCCTAGTGGCCGTGGCCGGGGCGACTTCGGCGCAGGCCGGTACGGTCGCCGCGTTGCAGGATGGCAAGACGATCGCGTGGATCGATACGCAATCGCGCAAGGTGACGGGCTCGGTGAAGATCGACGGCGGGGCCAGTCTCGTCGGAATCGACGTGCGTCCGGCCGACGGCAAGCTTTATGGACTCGCCGCCGATGGTGCCATCGTCACGGTCGATGCCAAGACCGGCAAGTGGAGCAAGGTCAGCCAGCTCAGCGAGACGTTGCCCTCCGCAAAGGACGTCAGCTTCGTCGTCGACTTCAATCCGGTCGCGGATCGGCTCAGGGTGATCGGAAGCGACGGAACCAACCTCAGGGTCAACGTGGCGGATGGCAAAGCGATCGTCGACGGTCGGCTCAAGTATTCCGACGACGACAAGGGCAAGGGGCTGACGCCCAAGGTCACGGCGGGTGCCTATACGGATAGCGTTGCGGGGACCAAGACGACGGCGCTTTACGACATCGACGCGGCCAATGGCTGGCTCCTCAAGCAGGCCCCTCCGAACGACGGCGTGCTCGTCACCGTGGGGCCGACGGGTATCAAGGCGAAGGGGCCGATGGCTTTCGACATCCTCGCCGACGGCAAAGGTGGTAACGCGGCGTGGCTGCTCGCCGACGGGAAACTTTACGACATCGATCTCAAGACCGGGAACGCAAAGGCGCTCGGCGACGTCCAAGGCCTGACAGGCAAGACCTGGGACATGGCGATCCTGCCGCCGGCCTAGCGGGACGGTGTGCGGGTGCGGTCGCTGGACACGTCTCCATTGTCCGGCGGCCGCTCTCATCGTCGAGGCCGAAGGCCCGTTGCAGCTGTACTGGGCGGGGGCTATCTGCCTCCAGGCAGGAGGACCGAGCATGAAAACTCAAATCGCGCTCGTCTTGGTATCAGGGTTGGCTTTCGCAGCGCCGGTCAGCGGGCTGGCGTCGGACGGGCGTCGCGTCGAGATTGCGGAGCCCGGTGGCGCGGCTGCCGGAGTGGGCGCTGCGCAAGAACGCGAGGGCTTGGGCGATATCCCGTTCGAGGATCGCGTCGCCAGCTTCATCAACGAGTTCTATCTGTCGAGTGATCGGCGGACGGACGAGGACCTCGAGCGGCTCTATTCGGCTCGCGTCGACTATTTCGGCAAGGGCCGGTGGTCGCGCGTCCGGGTGATCGGCGACAAGCGGTCGTACTATGCACGATGGCAGCGGCGCAGCTACGCCCTCCTGCGCGATACGCTGCGGGTGGATAGGCGTCCCGGACCGGACAAGATTTTCGATGTCGCGTTCGAGTACACGTTCGACGTTGGATCCACCTCGAAGGTGTCGCGTGGACGTGGGCGGGCGCTGCTGACGATGGACCTCGGCCAGGAAGGCGGGCGGATCACGCGAGAGGCGGGCGAGGTTATCGAGCGCTGGTGACGGCCGTCAGCGCCGAGGGCGTGCACGGCGTTGCGTAAGGTCGGATTCGCTGGCCTCGGTGGCAGCTTCGCCGCGGGGACGAGACGCAGCGCTCTGGGCCGCAGCGGCCGTGGGTGGCTCCGCGCAATCGGTCAACCAGACGTCGAACACGGGATGCTCGACGGCGTTGAGGCCGGGGCTCTCGGCGAACATCCAGCCTGCGAAGATGCGCTTCTCCTTGCCGTCGAGCAGGAGCTCGTCAATCTCCACGAAGGTGCTGGTCTTGGGCGGCTCAGTGGGCGGGCGCGAGAAGCAGGCGCGAGGCGTGACCTTGAGTGCGCCAAATTTTATGGTCTCGCCGAGCTTGATCTCGAGCCTGGAAATGCGTGCAGTGACCTTGTCCAGCGCGGCAAAAACGGCCTTGCTGTTCTCGAGACGCTGGGCGTGGGCTGTCGCTGGCGCTAAAGCCGCTGCGAAGAGGGCAAGGCCGAGTCCGACCGCTGCCCGCAGCGTGAGGCCAAGGCGCGGAGCGCATGCTGGAGAGATGCCGTCAGCACTTTGCCGCATCCGAACTGCCAAGCTTACCTCGATTCTCGCCGGTCGGTAGATCGCCACTTCGATCGTCGGCGATTCGCTGTGCAACAGCATACCGTCACTACAGTGCGGCGCGAGCGTGGTGATCGCTCTGCACAAGCTCAGTCTGGCCGCCAAGCTGAATAATCCCCAGTCGCCTTCGGTCGCGTGCCCGAGGACAGGATCGAGCCCGAAGGCCGATAGGCCTCGGACGTGCCTGTCATGTTCGGGCGGTGCGGCTTCTGCCAGGGGCGCGGGACGTAGGTTTCCCGAGTCGGCGGCGTGTCGACAGTGTAGTGCATCCAGCCATGCCAATCGGGGGAGATCTTCGACGCCTCGGCGCCGTTGGCATAGACGACCCAGCGGCGCGGAACGCCGAGGGGGCCGACGCCGGACCGCTGGACGTAGTAGCGGTTGCCCATCTCGTCGGTGCCGACAGGCTCGCCGCGCCACCAAGTGGTCAATCGCAGTGACCACGTGTTGCCGCCCCACCAGCTGAAGATCTCGCTGAAGATGCTCATTGCTCTGCCCGTGGCCTCGTCCGGCCGGCTCGATGCGTGGCCGTTGTCGTGCAACGGCTTATTGCACCGGCGTCGGCGGGTTGTCCAGCCGGCCGCACGACGCGGACGCAGGACTGGCAGGGCTGGTGGTGGATCTGAGTGGGCTGTCGAAACGCGGACTGATGCAATCGTGCAACTAGCAGGAGGCCTCGTGACAGTGGCGCGACTACCGCCGTACCACACGACGAGGAACCCGGTGAGGTTTTCAACACGGGCCGAGCGAGGCCTGTCGGGCTGGTAGGCCAGCAATCATGCGGCTGCGGGCGGGGTCCATCCACCGGTCGCGCAATGGGTCGTGAAGCTATCTACATCTAGTGGTGTGGTCGCATGGGCAACCCCAAGGGCTCGTGACGAGGGGCGCGAATCGTCATAGTTTAGGTCTCGTTCGGTGCACCCCTCCAGGGATGCTGCGCCAAATCCTGAAACGAGATCATGCCCTTGTGGGCGAGTGCGTTAATAGCCGGTCGGAGTTGTGCCATCGACCGGGGTGGAGGCGTGCGCTCAGCTCACGTCACTGCGAGTGTGGCCCAGTTGCATAGCGTTCTGTCGCCGCCGCGTCCTGGCTGCAACCCAAGTCGTCGGCCTTCGCGGGTCGACGAGAAATCAACCTATAAAAAATGGCGGCGATGGTCGCTCGGTTTGTTCCTTTGCGTCGAAGAGCAAGACCTGAAACTGCCCAACGGGGCGCTTCATGAAGATCACGCGGCGGTTCACCGAAGCCGGCAAATCTCCCTATGCGACGATCAAGTTTCGTCGCACGACGTCCGAGATCCGTAACCCGGACGGCTCGGTGGTGTTCCGTCTCGACGGCTTCGAGGTTCCCGAGCAATGGAGCCAGGTGGCGGCCGACATCCTCGCCCAGAAGTATTTCCGCAAGGCCGGCGTGCCGCGCAGCCTGAAGCGTGTCGAGGAGACACAAGTGCCTTCGTGGCTGTGGCGCTCGGTGGCCGACCAGGCCGCGCTCGCCGATCTGCCGACCAAGGAACGTACCGAAGGCGAGAAGGACGCGCGGCAAGTGTTCGACCGTCTCGCGGGAACGTGGACCTACTGGGGGTGGAAAGGCGGGTATTTCTCGAGCGAGGAGGATGCCCGCGCTTTCTTCGACGAGCATTGCTACATGCTGGCGATGCAGATGGGCGCGCCCAACTCGCCGCAGTGGTTCAACACCGGCCTGCACTGGGCTTACGGCATCGACGGTCCGGGCCAGGGGCACTACTATGTCGATTATCGGACGGGACAGCTGACGCGGTCCGAATCGGCCTACGAGCACCCGCAGCCGCATGCCTGCTTCATCCAGTCGGTGGACGACGACCTCGTCAACGAGAACGGCATCATGGACCTTTGGGTCCGCGAGGCGCGGCTGTTCAAATACGGTTCGGGCACCGGCTCCAATTTCTCGGCGCTGCGCTCGGAGAACGAGAAGCTATCGGGCGGCGGTCGCTCGTCGGGCCTCATGAGCTTCCTCAAGATCGGTGACCGGGCGGCAGGCGCAATCAAGTCTGGCGGTACGACGCGGCGCGCAGCCAAGATGGTGGTCGTCGACGTCGATCATCCCGATATCGAATCCTACATCGACTGGAAGGTGAAGGAGGAGCAGAAGGTTGCCGCTCTCGTCACCGGCTCCAAGGTTTGCCAGAAGCGACTGAAGGCCATTCTGACGGCTATCGCAACATGCGACACGGACGGCGCCGAGACGACCGCGGGCCGTGACGAGCGCTGTTACGATCCGGCGCGCAATCCGGCGTTGAAGCGGGCAATCCGGGATGCCAAGCGCGACCAGGTTCCGCAAAACTACATCCTGCGCGTCATCCAGATGGCACGGCAGGGCCAGAAGGACATCGACTTCGCGACCTACGACACCGACTGGGATTCGGAGGCTTATCTCACGGTCTCGGGCCAGAACTCGAACAACTCGGTGCGGGTTACCGACGAGTTCCTCAAGGCCGTCGGCGAGGATGGCGAGTGGAACCTGACAGCGCGCCTCGATGGGCGCACGGTCAAGACGCTGAAGGCGCGTGATCTCTGGGACAAGATCGGCCTTGCCGCCTGGGCGTCTGCGGATCCCGGCATTCAGTTCCATTCGACGATCAACGATTGGCACACCTGCCCGCAATCAGGACCGATCCGGGCCTCGAACCCGTGCTCGGAATACATGTTCCTCGACGACACGGCTTGCAATCTCGCGTCACTGAATCTCATGACGTTCCGCAAGGCCGACGGTTCGTTCGACGTAGCCTCCTTCGAGCACTGCTGCCGCCTGTGGACGGTCGTGCTCGAAATTTCGGTGATGATGGCGCAGTTCCCGAGCCGCCAGATTGCGGAATTGTCCTACCGCTACCGCACCCTGGGTTTGGGATTCGCGAACATCGGCGGTCTGCTGATGGCGTCGGGGATCGGCTATGACTCGGCACAGGGCCGGGCGATCTGCGGCGCGATCTCGGCCGTCATGACCGGTGTCGCCTACGCCACGAGCGCCGAGATGTCGTCGGAGCTGGGGCCATTCCCGGGCTATGAGCCGAACGCGGCCGATATGCTGCGCGTCATCCGCAATCATCGGCGTGCGGCCCACGGCCACCGCGACGGCTACGAGAAGCTCGCGACGCGGCCCGTCCCGCTCGACCATGCGCTCTGCCCAGAGCAGGAGCTAGTCACGGCGGCCATGCGCGCCTGGGACCGGGCGCTCGATCTCGGGCAGGCCTACGGGTTCCGCAACGCGCAATCGACGGTGATCGCGCCGACCGGCACGATCGGCCTCGTGATGGATTGCGATACGACCGGCATCGAGCCCGACTTCGCACTGGTGAAGTTCAAGAAGTTGGCCGGCGGCGGCTACTTCAAGATCATCAATCGTGCGGTACCCGAGGCGTTGCGTACGCTCGGATACTCGGAGGCCAAGATCGCGGAGATCGAGGCTTATGCCGTCGGGCACGGCACCATGCGCCAGGCGCCGGCGATCAATCATTCGACGCTGAAAGCGAAGGGGTTCACGGACGAGGCGCTCGAGAAGCTCGAGGGCGCGCTGAAAAGCGCGTTCGACATCAAGTTCGCGATGAATCGCTGGACACTCGGCGAGGCTTTCCTGCTCGAGACGCTCAAGGTGCCGAAGGAGAAGCTCGACGAGGCCGGCTTCGATCTGCTCGCTCACCTCGGCTTCTCGAGGAAAGACGTCGAGCTGGCGAACGAGCACGTCTGCGGCTCGATGACTCTCGAAGGGGCGCCGCACCTGAAGGCCGAGCACATCTCGATCTTCGATTGCGCCAATCCCTGCGGGCGCAAGGGCAAGCGGTTCCTGTCGGTCGAGAGCCACATTCGCATGATGGCGGTGTCGCAGCCGTTCATCTCGGGTGCCATCTCGAAGACGATCAACATGCCGAACGAGGCGACGGTGGAGGACTGCAAGCAGTCCTACATGCTGTCGTGGCGCCTGGCACTGAAGGCCAACGCGCTCTATCGCGACGGCTCGAAGCTGTCGCAGCCGCTCAACTCGCAGATCCTGTCGGACGATGCGGACGAGGCCGAGGAGATCGCGGCCGAGCTGACTGCCGACAAGCCGGCCAACAACCGTGCGGCCCTTGCTGCCGAGCGGATCGTGGAGCGGATCGTCGAGCGGGCACGGGAGCGCGAGAAGCTGCCGGCGCGGCGCAAGAGCTACATCCAGAAGGCCACGGTCGGCGGGCACAAGGTCTATCTGCACACCGGCGAATACGAGGATGGCCGACTCGGCGAGATCTTCGTCGACATGCACAAGGAGGGCGCCGCCTTCCGGTCGTTGATGAACAACTTCGCCATCGCGATCTCACTCGGCCTGCAGTACGGCGTGCCGCTCGAAGAGTACGTGGACGCGTTCACGTTCACGCGCTTCGAGCCGGCGGGTCTCGTGCAAGGCAACGACGCGATCAAGAACGCCACGTCGATCCTGGATTACATCTTCCGCGAGCTGGCCGTGTCGTATCTCGGGCGTCACGATCTGGCGCATGTCGATCCGCGCGAGATCGTGGGTGAGACCGGACTCGGGACCTCGGACGAGGAGCTCGAGGAGGCGACACCGCCCGCGATGCCGGCGACGCGCTTCCTGTCGAAGGGCTTGACGCGCGGCATCCAGCCCAACGTGTTCGTGGTGCAGGAGGCGCGCCAACAGTTCGCGACGCGTGGCTCGTCGGCGCTGGCGATGGACCCGGTCGGTTTGGCCGAGTCCAACTCGGTGACGGCGATGCAGCACACCGTCAGCAAGGCCTTCCAGCGCAACGAGACGACGCTGATCGTGCGCGAGATCGCCGAGGAGCGGGCCACGGTCGGCGTGACCGCAGCGGTGGCGGTCGGTGCGGGACCGACGTTGACGGTCGCCGAGCGGCGGCGTGAAGCGAAGGTGCGCGGCTACGAGGGCGAGAGCTGCCAGGAGTGCGGCAACTTCACGCTCGTTAGGAACGGCACCTGCCTCAAGTGCGACACGTGCGGCGGCACGAGCGGGTGCTCGTGATCGGCGCAGATTGAGATCTGCCCAGGCGATAGCAAAAGAGCGGCGGGTGCCCAGACACCCGCCGCTCGCTTTTTTTCTGGTTGGACTTGCACGCACGCGGCAGGCCGGAGCCCACGCCTGCGTCGAGAGCCTTGCTCAGCGTCCGAGCACCGTCATCTGGACGCGGGCGACGCCTTGCCCGGTCATGTTGATCACGCCCGCCGCGCGCTTCGACAGATCGATGATTCGACCGGCGATGTAGGGGCCGCGGTCGTTGATCGTGACGTCCACCGAGCGGCCATTGCCGACGTGGGTGACACGGACACGGGTGCCGAAGGGTAGTGTCTTGTGGGCGGCCGTCAGTGCGTTCGGATTGAACCAACCACCGGATGCTACGCGTTGCGGCTGCCAGTAGAAGGACGCCATGCCGCTGGTGCCGCCACCGCCGCCGATGGAGCCGCTGCCGACCGACCCGGCGCGCGCCTGGCGCGAGCGACGCTGTGGGCGATCCTCGTCGGAGGAGCCGCTGGCGACGCGCGATGGGCGCTGGCTCGCGGCGCGGCGGGCCGGCGCTGCATCCTCGCTCGATAGGCGGCTGCGGATATTGCCAGAGGGGTTGGACCAGCCATTGGCGCGGTAGGCGGTGTTGTCGCCCCAGTCGTCTGCTGTCGCGCCGGTGATGGTCGCAAACAGGCATAGGGCCGCCATTGGGGCGGCGCGGAAGATGGTAAGCATCGAGACCTCCTGTCGTCGGTACGGCCCGCGGTGCGGTCCGTTTCGTGCTGGCTCGGCTCGCCACGATGTGCGGTCCGCGACCAGCTTCCCTATCGCGCGGGACCCAGCCCGGGATGACCCGAACCGCCCGCCGTGCGCGCGACAGCGCGCGCTCGAATTGCCTGTCAGCGCCCCCCGTTAGGAGGCCGTGCAAGCGGCGCGAAGCAGAAGCCGAGAGGGTTGTGAGGTCAACCAAATTGTGTGAATCAAATTCATTAACCATATGATTGGATGCGCTAATTGTGCGTCTTGATTTTTTCTCTGCTTGCGTCGCCGACTCCCCAAGTGACATCGATTCAAGAGTTTTCTGTGGCAGCCCGGCGCCCGTGACGATCTTGCTGGCGCCGCGACGCGCCTTTATCGGGCAGCCGATATGCGCTATCGGCTGGAGGTGCGACTCGCGCGCCTTTGCAACGGAACTCGTATTGTGACGCCAGAAACATCGCTCGCCTCGCTTGCGAGAAACCCCGTGCCGAGTGGCGCCGTCGTCGGCATGCTGCCCGGCAAGGGCAACGTGCTGCTGCGCTTTGCGCGATGGGATGCGACGCGGGGTCCGAGGCGCGGTACGGCGTGCATTTTCCCTGGGCGTGGTGAGCCGATCGAGAAGTATTTCGAGACGATCGCCGATCTCCGACGGCGTGGCTTTGCCGTTGCAATCTGCGACTGGCGCGGCCAGGGCGGTTCGGAGCGCCTGCTCGACGATCCGCGCAAGGGACACGTCGAGAGCTTCGCGGACTACGAGGCCGACGTCTATCGCTTCATAAAGGAGATCGTGCTGCCGGACTGCCCCGCGCCATACATCGCCATCGGGCATTCGATGGGCGGCAACGTGCTGCTGCGTCTCTCGGTGGTGCAAGGGCTCTGGTTCGATCGGTTGATTCTCTCCGCGCCGCTGCTCGACATCGCACGCGACCGGCTGCCCGTGCCGCCTCGGGTCGCCTCGATTCTGGCGCGGGTGGTCGGCGTGGGGCCGCTGGGGCGTCTCTATGTACCGGGGGGCAGCGACGTGCCCGTCGATCTGTGTGCCTTCGAGGGCAACCCTTTCACGTCCGATCGCGATCGCTTCGAGCGCAACCGGCAGCTCATCGAGCAGCGGCCCGACCTTGCACTCGGCTCGCCGACAAACCGCTGGCTCAAGGCGGCCTATGCGTCGTGCGCGATGCTCATGGCGCCGGAGTTGGCGCAGCGTGTGCGCATCCCGATGCTGCTGGTGGCGGCCGGCACGGATCGGATCGTCTCGTCGTCGGCCATCGAGACGTTCGCGAGCCGCCTGAAACTCGCGGCGCGGGTGGCGCTCGCCGGTTCGCAGCACGAGTTGTTGCAGGAGCGCGACGAGATCCGGCAACGGTTCTGGGCGGCGTTCGACGCCTATCTCGGCACGAAGTCGCTGGCGGCTTGAGGGTGTCGGATTTTTTGCTGCGCTCATGACTGATCTCTCCGCGGTGTATGCAACCCGGAGTGCTGACTGGACGGGGCGCGGAGCGGGACGGTCTCGCTCTTTTGCAGTTTGGATTGGGATGCGACCATCCCGCTTCGCTGCGCGTGACGAGGGTGGTCCCTCTTCGGGCG
>LNDR01000273.1 GCA_001464755.1 Rhizobiales bacterium Ga0077524 | reverse complement strand
GCGGCATCCATCGGAGGTGGCTGAGTACCTCCTACGTCTGCCCGACGCG
Source organism: Rhizobiales bacterium Ga0077524 (assembly GCA_001464755.1). Classification (GTDB taxonomy): domain Bacteria; phylum Pseudomonadota; class Alphaproteobacteria; order Rhizobiales; family Hyphomicrobiaceae. Next base: position 1,350 of record LNDR01000273.1, on the reverse strand, counting down.
CGCCCATCTCCCGCAGTCTCCCAGCTCGAGCCCGAGTGCCCTCGCGAGACGGACGCCGGGAGGATAAGAGCGGCGCGAGGGGAGGGGGATAAGTTTTTGTGCGGGCGCGAAATCGCAGCCGCTCGGTCATCCGATGCATGCCCCCGCTGTCATCCCGGTGCTTGTCACCGGGACCCATTCCTCCGCTTGCTCGATGCGAGCGGGTATCGGCGCCGAGTCTCAAATCCCAACCTCGGAACCAGCCGCCCGATGGGTCCCGGCAACAAGTGCCGGGACGATACGTGTGGGTGTCGCCACGACGGTGCCTATCGCTGCCTAGCCCCGTGCGACGACGGGGGTGGCTGTGTTGTCATCCCGGGCCTTGTGCCCGGGACCCATTTCTCCGCTTGCTCGATGCGAGCGGGTATCGGCGCCGAGTGTCAAATCCCAACCTCGGAACCAGCCGCCCGATGGGTCCCGGCAACAAGTGCCGGGATGACAGTTGTGGCTGTAGCAGGGGTGGTGTCAGCTCGTGCGCGCAAGCGCAACCGTGGGCTCAAAACGCGAAGCTGAGCTGTACCGGAGCCGACTTGTCGCGGCGGCGCGACCGCTTGGCCGGCTTGGGCTCGGGAGGCTCGTTGCGCGGCATGCCGCCCATCGCAACCCAGCCCGCCACATCGAAACCGAGATCCACGAGCAACTTCTCGGTCACGCGTGCGGCGTGCGCATGATCGGCCTCCGACCACGCCTTGCGACCAGCCTTGCGCGCACGACGATTCGCGGCGTCCTCACCCGCGCACCGCGCCAACCGCGCCGCCTCTTTGTAGGATCTGATCCGCACGAGTCGTGTCCCTCACTATAGGGACTCTGTACTGCTTGCGTTCTCACGGTCAAGCAGCGATTGTGCGCCTTCCAGGGCATTTTTGCCGGGTGTGGCGCGGGGGCGAGACGGCATGGCCAACCATCTCCAATAGGGCCGTGCTCGGTAGAACAGAGGGGGACGTACCATGCTGGACACCATTGATTTCGATGCAATTACGTCTGAAACACTGCAAGGCTTAATCGCAAATGCGGTTCCCGAAGGCTGGCTTTATGAATATAAGCGCGACGGCTATGGCGGAAACGATGAACAGACGCGTGAATTTCTTAAAGACGTGTCCTGCTTCGCCAATTCTCACGGAGGGCATCTAATTATCGGTATGGATGAGCAAAAGCAATTACCCGTCGCTTTGTCGCCACTCACTCTACCTGATCCCGAAAAGGAGGTCGCTAGGGGCTCCCCGACGTTTCAAGTGGGTAGCTTGAGGTCGAGTTTGCCGGCGACCATGTAGGTGACGGCCTTCAAGGTTTCGCGGTTTCGGTAGCCTCGCG
>LNDR01000272.1 GCA_001464755.1 Rhizobiales bacterium Ga0077524 | reverse complement strand
GGCTGGCTGAAGGAGGAGTTCGAGGCGCTGGGCGTGCCGTTCGAGAAGCGCGGCGCCCGCACCGACGAGTCTATCGCCGCGATGCGCGCGCTATGGGCCAGTGACGACGCGAGCTACAGCGGCAAGATCGTGAGCTTCGCGGGCATGAGCTGCAATCCGAAACCCGTGAAGGGCCGCGTGCCGATCCATGTCGGTGGCCACTCCGAGGCTGCGGCTCGGCGTGCCGCCGTGCTCGGCGATGGATTTTTTCCCGCCACCGGCTCCCAAGTCGACATTGCGCCGATCATTGCCTTCATGCGCAAGACAGCGGCAGAAAGCGGCCGTGATCCGAAGGCGATCGAGATCACGACGGGCTGTCCGGGAGCGCTGCCGGGGTCTGGCGTCGAACCGTTGAAGGCCATCGCTGAGGCAGCTTCCAAGGGGGTCGGTCGCCGGGCCCGCCGGGACGACACAGCACGCCAACACGTTCGGTGGGCTGGATCATTCCGACCTCGAGGCTCGCCTCGCCGAGTTCGGCGACAAGGTGATCTCCAGGGTCGGAGGTTGATCTTGGCTAGCTAACGTTCGTCGACGCGCTCGAGGTGATGCGACCGGACCTCGTCGACATCGATGAGCTTTGAAATCCGTTTCCTGATGCAATGATTTAGACGCGGACCGGGGCAGTGCGGTGGGCGCGTTGGCAAGCCTCCGAAACTGCGCTAAGCCTGTCCGGACATTGACCCATTCAGGAGACCGCCATGTCCGCCGACGGCGCCGTACCCTCGCCCCACCCGACCGTGAAGCCGCTGCAGGGGATCCGCGTCATCGACGTTTCGAGCTTCCTTGCGGGGCCGTTCTGCTCGACGCAGCTCGCCGAGTTCGGAGCGGAGGTGTTCAAGCTCGAACTGCCGGTCGTTGGCGATGCGCTGCGCAAGTTCGGCACGCCCACTCCGTCCGGTGACTCGCTGCCGTGGATGCAAGAGACGCGCAACAAGAAGGTGGCGACGCTCGATCTTCGCAAGCCCGAGGGCGCAGAGCTCCTGAAGCGCATGATCCGCAAGGCCGACGTGCTGGTCGAGAACTTCCAGCCCGGTACGCTCGAGAAGTGGGGCCTCGGCTGGGATACGCTGAAGGAAGAGAACGGCAAGCTCATCATGGTGCGTATCTCGGGCTTCGGGCAGACGGGGCCGTACTCGCCCCGGCCGGGGTTCGGTCGCATCGGCAACGCGTTCGGTGGGCTCTCCTATCTCGCCGGGTTCCCCGATCGGCCGCCAACGACGCCCGGCTCGGCAACGATCCCCGACTATATGGCGGGCCTCTACGGCGCGCTCGGGGTGATGTTCGCATTGCGCGCCCGCGACATGACAGGACGGGGGCAGTACATCGACATCGGCCTCTACGAGCCGATCTTCCGCATCCTCGACGAGCTGGCGGCCTCCTACAACTACAAGGGCTACCAGCGCGAGCGCATGGGGCCGGGCACTGTGAATGTTTGCCCGCACAGCCACTATCCAACCAAGGATGGCAAGTGGATCGCCATCGCGTGCACGTCGGACAAGATCTACGCGCGACTCGCCGAGGCGCAGGGTCAGCCGGAACTCGCCGTTCCGGGTGGGAAGTGGGAGAAAATCGCCGATCGCGACCGCGAGCGCGACGATGTGGATGCCTGGGTGGCGCGCTGGAGCATGAAATTCACGCTCGATGAGTGCATCGCGGAGTGTGACAAGTTTCAGGTGCCGTGTGGGCCAGTCTACTCGATCTCCGACATCTTCAAGGACCCGCACTACGCCGCGCGCGAGAACATCCTGCGCATGTATGACGAGCGGGTCGGCGGCGAGATGGCGATGCCGAACGTGGTGCCGCGGTTGTCGGACACGCCCGGCAAGGTCGAATGGCTCGGGCCGCCCATGGGCGCGCATACGGACGAGCTTTATAAGGGCCTTTTGGGGCTGACCGATGCCGAGATGGGCAAGTTGAAGGACAAGGGCGTGATCTGATCCGCCCCGGGTGGTGGCGCAACTTGACAGCTCGACCCCGCCCGTCTCGGTTTGAGGAGGACCTGCGGCCCTGGAGTCGTCAGCTCCTTCCCTTCCACCCCCGGAGCGTCCAGTCGAGAAGGCGCATGACCCAATGACAACCCCACAGACCTATCCCGATGCAGACGATCCCGCTCGCGTGGGCACGTATCCGGCCCTGGCCAAATCCGGGGGCGGCCTCGTTTGGGATGCGGTGCTCGAGTACAGGGTATGGTGCTATCCTGAGCACGGTGCGAAAGACCTGGAACACGGCAACGACTACTATCGTGCGTTTGCAAGCTACGCGGAGGCGTTGAGCTTTTTCGAGAAGACGATAGGCGCGGAGACGCCGCTCGCGCTCATCCTGCAGAAGGAATACATCAGAGAGCCGAAGCCGGGCCAATACGTCCACGTCAAGGAGGAGCGCGTCACCGAATGGCGCGTCGAGTTCCTGACGCGCCCGCGTCGCACTGAGCGTACAATCCCCGATTTCTTTGCGCCGGATGCTCCCAGCAATAGAGTCGACATACTTCGCGGCTTGGCGCCACGACGATAGCGGTCGCGCTTCGCGCAGTGTCGTATCGTCGGCGAAGCGCAATTCGAAGCCCGAGAAGGACCCACCATGACCGACACCGCCTCAGCCGTCGCTCGCCTGGAAGCCAACCAAGCGGCCGAGACGGCCTGGAATCCTCACGTTAATGCCGTGATCACGTCGATGCCGCAGGCCCGGGCTGATGCCGAGGCGGCGGACAGGGCCGCAGGGGACGGCCGGTGGCTCGGCCTGCTGCACGGCGCGACGATTGCCGTGAAGGACAATATCGACACGGCCGGTACCAAGACGACGATGGCATCCAAGTTCTTCGCGGAGAATGTGCCGAACCGCGACGCGCCGGTGGTTTCGCGCATGCGCAAGGCGGGAGCGGTGCTGACCCAAAAAGTGACGTTGCACGAGTTCGCGTTCGGCGTGCGCTCGATGTCGTCGCTGATCGGACAGTGCAAGAACCCGTGGGGTCTCGATCGCATTCCGGGTGGCTCGTCTGGAGGATCGGGGGTCGCGGTCGCGACAGGCATGGCGGAGATGGCGCTCGGCACGGATACCGGCGGATCGGTGCGTATTCCGGCTGCCATCAACGGGATCACGGGCTTGCGGCCGACGTCGGGCCGCGTGCCGAACGCGGGTTGTTTCCCAGTCAGCGCGTCGCACGACACCATTGGTCCGATGGCGCGCTCGGCAATGGATTGCGCGCGCCTCTTCGCGGTGATTGCGGGATACGATGCCGACGACCCGACGAGCCGGGACCAGCCGCTCGAGAATTTCCTGCCGACGCTTGGTGACGGCATCGAGGGCCTGCACATCGGCGTCGTGCGGAAGTACTATTTCGACAATGTGCCGGCGGATCGGGCGGCGGCCCTTGAGACGGCAATCAAGCAACTCGAGAGGCTCGGCGCAAAGATTTCAGAGATTGTGCTGCCCGGCGCGGAGACAGTCCAGGAGCAGTGTGCCGTGATGATCTTCTCGGATGCCTGCGAGGTGCATCGGGAGCGGCTGGGCGATCCGTCTAAGTGGGCACCGCAAACGATCGAGCGGCTTCGGCTCGGGCTCGAGCGGACCGGCGTCGAATATGCTGGCGCCATGCGCGCCAGGGAGGCATGGATGCGGACGCTCGCAAAGACGTTCGACAAGGTGGACGTGTTGTTGACACCAACGCTGCCGATCGATCCGCCGCCACATGCGGAGGACCGCTCGCTCTGGGCCGCAACCAAGGCGGTGGCGCAGAACACGTACAATGGTGCGTTCGGGCAGATTCCGGGGATTGCGGTGCCGTGCGGGTTCTCGGCGGCTGGATTCCCGGTCTCGATGCAGCTCGAGGCTGCGTGGTGGAAGGAGCCGCTCTTGCTCCGCACGGCGCATGCCTACCAGATGGTGACGGACTGGCACACGAGGCGACCGACCTTGCCGAAGGCGTAGGATACGGCGCTGCGTCGACGGACGGGCTCTACTCGGCAGTCAGGCGGTCGTGCCTGACCCGAGCGGCGTGTTATCATCCGCGCAGCCGTCGCGCTCGATTTCGATCGTTGCGTGGGCGATCTGGAACCTGTCTTTAAGGCGGCGCTTGATCGCGTTGGCTACGGCTTCGGGGGGCCTGCCGTCGTCTGCGATGCGGGCGTGCAGGGTGACCATCGGCCGCTTCTCGCTGATGGACCAGACGTGGACGTGGTGGATGTCGCTGACACCCTCGACATTGGAGACGATGTCAGCAGCCAGCTCGCGGTTGTCGATGCCGGCGGGTGCGCCCTCCAGGAGGATGTGGCCGCTTTCCGAGACGACCCGCCATGCGGAGCGCAGAATGATCAGGGCGACAAGAACCGAGAGGAGCGGATCGATGGGGGACCAGCCCGTCGTCATGATGACGATTGCGGCGACCAATGCCGCGATGGAGCCGAGGAGGTCTCCGAGGACATGGAGAGTGGCCGCTCGGACGTTGAGGCTCTCCTCGTCGCCCCCCTGGAGCACGTAGAAGACGACGATATTCACCACGAGGCCTGCAAGCGCCACCCAGAGCATGACGCCGCCCAGCACCTCGGCAGGGCTGCCCAGCCGTTGCCAAGCCTCGACCGCGATCCAGGCTGCTATGGCGAAGAGTGCGATACCGTTGGCGAAGGCGGCCAGCACGGAGAAGCGGTCGTAGCCATAAGTGCGGCGCCAGTCGGCCGGACGACGCGAAAGCCGGAAGCCGTACCAGGCCAATGACAAGCTGGCGAAATCCGTGAGCATGTGGCCGGCGTCCGCGATCAGCGCCAGCGATCCGGAGACGAGGCCACCGACCACCTCCGCGAGCATGAAGGCGCCGGTCAGAAGCGCGGCGATGCCGAGGCGTCGCTCGGTGGCGTCCGCCGCGTGACCATGGCGGTGCCCATGCGCGTCGTTTACATGATTGTGCGAATGGTCATCGGGCATCGCGCTCTACCTCTTGGCTCGTGGCATGAGATAGGTAGGACAACGCTCGCGTTTGCCTCCCCACTCCGAGCCCCTCCCCAAATGGGGAGGAGGACGGGCCAGCTGCGACTTCGCCTCCCTCCAGCAGATTGCTCTCCCGCGCTCAGAAGGGTGCCTTCGGTGGAAACTTGGGCTTGCGCTTCTGGACGTGGCTGAGGTGGCCTTCCTTCAGTTCGGGGCCGCCGAAACCGAGGAACTCGAGCGCCAGTGAGGCATCGAACGTGGGGCCGGCCATGCGCAACCAGTTGTTGAGCGAATGCTTGGTGAAACGGATGGCCGTCTGGGCGCCGCCGAGCAGCTTGTCGCAGACCTGATAGGCGGTATCGATCACCTTGTCGTCGTCGGCGACGAGGGAGACGAGGCCGAGCCGCTCGGCTTCCTCGCCTTTCAGCGTCTCGCAGAGCATCAGGTAATACTTGGCTTTGGCCATGCCGCAGAGCAGCGGCCAGATGATCGCCGCGTGATCGCCAGCCGCCACGCCGAGGCGGGTGTGCCCGTCGATGATGCGCGTGGTGCGACCGGCAATGGTGATGTCGCACAGGAGGCCTGCTGCGAGACCGGCTCCGACCGACACCCCTTCCATGGCGCAGACCGTCGGCTTGGAGCAATTGATCACGCCGTAGACAAGGTCGGAGGCCTCCTTCCAGACGCGCATACGGGTTTCCCAGCTCTCGGCGATCTGCTCGACGAGCTTCAAGTCGCCGCCGGCCGAATAGGTGCCGCCCTCGCCACGGAGCAGGACGACCTGGACGCTTTCATCACGGTCGATGTCAGTCCAAACACGGCCAAGCTCGGCGTGGCCATCTACAGTGACGGCATTGAGCTTGCCGGGAGCGGACAGCACGACCTCGAGCAGGCCTTCCTTCGGGCGGTTGAATTTCAAGTAATTGTAGTTTTTCTGGTCGACGGCCATCGGGTGCTCCTCTCGCGTGGTGATTTCAGAGGCCATACTACCCGCGATCGCACAGGGGCAGGCAAGTCGTCATGACTTATCGGCGGCCCGTGCGCGTCGCTCGCGCTGGAATGCGTAAATCCCGGCCATGATGAGGATGGCGATCCCAGCGAACGACAGGGCATCAGGGAGCTCGCCCCAAACGACGAGGCCGAGCAGGATCGCCCAGATGATGCCCGCATAGCGGAATGGAGCGACCATCGCGATGTCGCCGCCGCGGATCGAGGCGATCACCCAGAGATGGCCGGCCAGAGTCAGGGCTGCCGAGAAAGCAATGAGGGCCGCCTCGGCCAAGGTCGGCCAGACCCAACTCTCGAAGGCTGCGAAACCGAGCGCGATCAGAGCGGCGAACGCCTGGGAGATCATCATGATGACCAGGGGCGAGAGCCCGCTGTCCAACCGTCGGGTGGTGATGTCACGCAACGTCCCGCAGAGAACCGTGCCGACTGCAAACAACGCCCAGATATTGAAAGCACTCGTGCCGGGCTTGATGACGAGCAAGGCGCCGCAGAGTCCGACGCCGATGGCGGCCCACCGACGCCATCCGACGTTCGCTCCGAGAAAGATCGCCGAGGCGGCGGTCAAGGCGAGGGGGGTGAGCTGGAGAATACCCATGATGTCGGCGAACGGCATGCGGCCGACGGCTGCCTGAAAGAACAAGGCGCTGCCCGCGTCGCCGGCGCTGCGCCAAGCCATCAAGGGTACGAATGCCTGGCGGATGGTGGCAATAGCTCCGCTGTGAACGGCGGCGATGGCGACCAGCAGGACGGAGCCGGTGCATCGCAGGAATACCGCTTGTCCGGTCGGAACCGAGCCGGCAATGAGCTTCATGGCTGCGTCGCCGAAGGTGAAAGCGATCGTAGCGAGAACCATGGCGCCGATCGCCTTGACCGAATGGGTCGACACCGCCGAAACGACGTTGCTCTTGTGCTCCTCCTGCAACCCTCTCATGCAGCGTCCATCACTTGCACTTCGTCCTCAAGTCGACGAAGGCTGAAGGCCTTTGGCACAGAAGAGCACAGTTCGGATCGTTTGTGCTTCCCGATGAGGAGACCGCTTCATTGACTGACGCGAGCGTTGGGCGCCCTGATGGGACGAAAACGATGCTGGGGGCGGTGCTGGCGCTCGCCTTCGTGATGAACATGCTCGGTCGCGGTGCGACGGAGGCATTCGCCGTGTTTCTCCTGCCGGTCGAGACGGCGCTCGGCGCGAGCCGATCCCAGGTCACGGGCGTCTACTCGCTCTTCATGCTCGTGATGGGGCTGGCGGGTCCGATTGCGGGCGGTGTGTTCGATCGTTTGGGCGCACGGGCGTCCTATTGCTTTGGCCTGCTTCTCCTAGGCGCAAGCCTCTATCTCGCGGGCTCGGCGACAGCGATCTGGCACTATGCGTTGACGGTGGGTCTGGCGTCCGGCCTCGGCATGTCGATGCTCGGCATGGTGACGGCCAACGCCTTGCTCAGCCGCTGGTATCAATCACGCCTCGGCACGGCGATCGGCGCCGTCTATGCGGCGACCGGCTTCGGTGTGCTGCTCATGGCGCCGATAGCGCAGGTGCTCATCTCGGAATTCGGCTGGCGCGACGCCTACCGGCTCATGGGGGCGGTCCTGGTCGGGCTCGCGCTTGTGACGGCGCTGCTGCCGTTGTCGCGGATGTCGAGGGGCTCGACAGACTGGCAGCGGAAACGGGCGGCCAGCGAGGCGGCGACGGGTGGCGGGTGGAACGTGCTCCGGGCACTCAAGACGAAACCGTTCTGGGCGCTGCTGGTCGTCTACTTCCTGACGTCACTCGCCTCGTTCGCGGTGTCGCCGCAGGCTGTCGCGGCGATGGTCGAGGCGGGCATCACGCCACTCGCCGCCGCGAGCGCCTTCGGACTGACGGGGATGCTGTCGCTCGTCGGGAATGCCAGCATCGCGCCGCTGGTCGACCGGTTCGGGCAGCGCCTCATGATCACACTGTCCTACCTCGGAACGGTGATCGGTATCCTGTGTCTCGCGGCGCTGCCGTCGCATCCGTCGCTGCTGCTGGTCTATGGCTGGGCGCTGCTGTTCGGGATCAACCAGGGCACACGCGGGCCGATCATCTCGACGCTGACGGCGACGATCTATGCGGGCGGTGGCGTCGGGCGCATCTACGGGACGATCGCGCTCGGAATGGGGTTCGGTGCCGCGTTCGGATCGTGGCTGTCGGGCTACCTGCACGACATCACCGGCGATTATCTCGCCTCGTTCGTGATGGCGGCCGGCGCCGCAGCGCTGGGCATGGCCACGTTCTGGACCGTGCCACTGCTGAGCGATGCGAGGAAGGAGAATGCGCTACGGGAGGGGCGTGCCAAGGGCGAAGCGAGCTAAGTTGCTTTGCCCTAGTGGATGTCGTCGATCAGGGCAGCACCTTGCCGGGGTTCATGCGGTTTTCGGGGTCGAGCGTGGCTTTGATCTGGCGCATGACGTCGAGGGCGACCGGGCTCTTGTGCGTGAGCATGGCGTGTCGCTTCGACTGGCCGATGCCGTGCTCGGCGGAGAAGCTGCCGCCGAGGGAGACGGCGATGGCGTTGACCAGGGGCTCGAAGCCATCCGTCGCCTCGGCCCAGGCGGGGCGGCCCTTGCTCCATCCCGACGGCGCATGCAGGCCGAAATGAATGTTGCCGTCGCCGGCATGGCCGATGGCGGCGATGCGCCCCTGGGGCCAGCGCGCGGAGACCTCGCGGATGGCCGTCTCGAGGAATTCCGGCACTGCGGAGACCGGCACGGCGGTATCGGTATTGACGGCAGGACCTTCGAGGCGCGAGCACTCGGGGTAGTCCTCGCGGATCTTCCAGATGCCGAGGCGCTGGGCCTCGCTCTCGGCCAGTGACGCATCGGTGACCTCACCGGCTTCCATGGCCTCGGCGAGAGTGCCCTCCATCATTTCGCGGAGTGGCACGCTCGGGTGCGCGGCGGCAATCTCGAGCATGACGAACCAGGGGCTCTCGAGCGGAAGCGGCATGCGCAGGCCAACTCCGTGGCGGGCGGCCGTCTCCATGCAGTAGCGGGCGCAGAGCTCGAAGGCGATCAGGTCAGCGCCGGATTCCATCATGCGGCCATAGAGGGAGAGCGCAGCGTCCGGGCTCGGGACCGCGACGAACGCGGTCTCCATGCGCTTGACCGCAGGCTGCAGGCGCAGCGCTGCGGCGGTGATGATGCCGAGGGTGCCTTCGCCGCCGATGAACAGGTGGCGGAGCGCGTAGCCGCTGTTGTCTTTCCGCACGCGGCGCAGATCGTCGAGGATGCGGCCGTCGGGAAGGACCACCTCGAGGCCGAGGACGAGTTCGCGGGCGTTGCCCCAGCGCAGCGTGCGGATGCCGCCGGCGTTGGTCGAGAGCATGCCGCCAATCTGAGCAGTGCCCTGGGCGCCCCACTGGATGGGGAAGAAGCGGCCGGCGTCGGCGGCGGCTTGCTGGACATTCTGGACGACACAGCCCGCCTCTGCGACGAGCGAGAAATCGCGGGCGTCGATCGAGCGGATCCGATTGAGGCGCTCCAGCGAGAGCACGATCGAGGCCGGGCCATTGGCGGCGGGAACGGTGCCCCCGCAGAGCCCGGTGCGTCCGCCAGCCGGCACGACGGAGAGGCCTTGCTGGCTTGCGCGGCGCATCACCTCGGCGACGTCGGAGGTCGAGGCCGGCTTCACCACGGCGATGGGCGTGCCTCTATAGGCGCCGCGCCAGTCGACGGCATAAGGGGCCACGTCGTCCGGGGCGGTGAGGCAGGCGGCAGGTCCGACGACGTCGGCCAGGGTATCGAGTGCGGTCATCGTGCGGTCTCTTGAAGAAAGCCGGAAGGTGAGCGGGGCGCAAGGTGGCACACGTCGGGACGTGGCGTCTCGATCGATGCACAAACCAGTTGACGCATGGCCGGCACAGGCATTGCCGGGGCGCCGCAACGCGGCCATGTTCGAAGCGCACCTACCGACCGAACCCGGAATGATTTCGGAGCTGACATGTCCTGGCGGCACATTGCAGCCTTTGCCTTTGCCCTGTCCGCCAGCGCATGCGCGGCGGCAGTTCCAGGCTATCAACCGCCAGATCCGAAGCTGGACAGGATCAAGGCTGCGGCTCCCAAGGGGGGCGGTTTCGATGCAACTGGCACTTACAACCTGACTGACCAGGAGCAGGAGCTCGACTGCAAGCGTCTCAATGGGTCGATCACGGTGAAGATCATCCAGATGCGGGATACCAACAATCGCGCCAAGCCGTCGGCGCTGGCGGCGGGTGCGCAAGCGGCCGCGCGACCCCTCGTGGGTGGAACGGTTTACGGCCAGGACGTGGCCGCCGATCTCCAGCGCGACAGGGCGCGTCTCGAGGCGCTGAACCGACAGCTGATGGCGAAGAAGTGCCCCGCGTTCGACCTCGATGCAGAGCTGAAGCCAGGCAACAGCAACCCGCCGCGGCCGCTCAAGGCGCCGAAGAAGGCCTAACTAGCCGCTGGGCCGGGAAAAAATGACGCGCTTCGGCCGAGAAGGCGATACGCGGCCAGACCGATCCATTCCTTCGTTGCCTCGTCGAAGCGCTTGAGGCCGGCAGGGATCGATCCGAAGGTGTGGAACAGGTCAGTGGGGTAGTTTGTGCGGTAATCGGTCGGGTATGGAACGACATCGAAGCCGGCATGCCGGAAGACGCCGACGGAGCGGGGCATGTGGGCGGCCGAGGTGACGAGCAGATAGCGCTCGCCGGGCTTCGGAGCCACGATCGCATGGGTCAGCGTCGCATTCTCGTAGGTGTTGCGCGCACGCCCCTCGACGACGATGCGTGATGGGGCGACACCGATAGCCAGGAAATGATCGCGCACGGCATTGGCGGTCCCAGGAACAGAGTCAAACAGCGTCTCTGCCGTTCCCGTCAGGATGAGGCGCGTGGCCGGCAAGCGCATCGCGAGCGCCGCGGCCGTCGTGATCCGATCTCCGGCCTCGTTGATCTGGAGTTCCCGGCGCAGCACCGACCCGCGTCCGTCCTCTCCGCCACCGAGGACGATGATGCCGGCAAAGTCACCATGTCCGACCGGGATCTCCGGCCGGGAAAAGCGTTGCTCCAGGGGCATTATGAGCCAGCTGGACACAGGCGTAACGCCGACGAGCAACAAGAGTGCCGCCGCGCCGTAGGCCATGCGCAGCCCCTGCTGCCGGACCAACGGGCGAAGCGCGCGAGCACGAGCAAGCCCCACGATCAGCAGCACCCAGATGAGGGTCGACGGCTGAACGAGGAAGGCAACGATCTTCGAGAGGACAAACATCAACGGTGTGCGCTCCAGCTCACTGGAGCGCCACACCCTCGACCGTGATGCGGTGCATCATGCGGCGTTCACCCTGGTAGTCGTTGACGGCGTAGTGCCATGTTGCGCGATTGTCCCAGAAGGCGATGGAGCCCTCGCGCCACTGGAAGCGCGTCTGGAAATCCGGGCGGCGGGCGTGCTGATAAAGCATCTCGAGCAAACCCTTGCTTTCGGCCTCGGTCCAACCGTCGATATGTGTGGTGAAGCCGGGGTTGACGAACAGGATCTTTCGGCCGGAGTCCGGGTGACGGATTACGACGGGATGGATGGCGTCCTGGGTGGCCGCTTCCGGATTGCCGATGCGCCCATTCATCTCGCGACCGTACTGGGGGCGGCCGAAGACATGGCGGCTGGAATGAACAGCGCGAAGGCCTTCGAGGGTCCTCTGCAGGCCGGGCGAAAGCGTCTCGAAGGCCTTGGCCATGCAGGCAAACAGGGTGTCGCCACCGCGCGGCGGCACCTCGCGGGCAAGCAGGATCGAGCCGAGTGCCGGAATCTGATCGTAACTGTGGTCGGTGTGCCAGTTGCCGCCGATGTTTTTCGCCTGATCGGGCTCCTTGCGGACCTCGGCAATCTCGGGGTGGGCGGCATCGGTCTTGAAGAACCGGTTGATGTTGATTGGGCCGAAGTTCCGGGCGAAGGCGATGTGCTCTGCGGGCTTCAAAGACTGGTCGCGGAAGAAGATGACGCCGTGGTCGGCGAGCGCGCCCTTCAATGTGCCGACGCTTGCCGTGTCGAGCGGCGTTGCGAGGTCTAACCCCAGGATTTCGGCGCCCAGGGCACCGGATGAGGGCCGAATCTCGATCTTGGAGTTGCGCATTGGCGTTCCTCGGTGCGGTCTCTTTCGGGGGCTACTCGGACGGAGCCGGTGAAACATGCTTGAACCGTCGTCGAGGCCCGCGCACATAGAAGCCGACCTGTCACATGATGCCAAGAGGTACGAACATGAGGCCAGCCGTGATTTCCATCAGTGCAAGCCCCGAGGCCGAAGGCAAGGTGTGGGCGGCGGCTGCGACCCCTGGAGCGGCGAAGGCCGACCTCGGTGCAATGCCGGAATGGAACCTCGGCGACCTCTATCCGGGAATCGAATCGCCAGAGGTGGCGCGGGATCTCGAGAAGGTGGCGACGGACGCCAGGGCGCTGAATGAGCGCTATCAGGGAAAGCTCGCGGGCATGGGGCGTGACGGACGAGCCCTCGCCGAAGCGATCGAGAGTTACGAGAGGCTCGCCGACGTGATGGGGCGGCTCGGCTCGTACTCGGGGCTTCTCTACTACGCGAACATGGCTGATCCGGCGCGCGCAAAGTTCTACGGCGATGTGCGCGAGAAGCTGACGAATGCGTCCAGCGATTTCCTGTTCTTCGAACTCGAGCTCAACAAGATCGATGAGGGTGATCTCGCCGAGGCTCTGAAGGTGCCGGCGCTGGCACGTCTCAAGCCGTGGCTCGACGACTTGAGGAAGGAGAAACCCTACCAGCTCGATGAGCAGGTCGAGAAGCTGTTCCTTGAGAAGAGCATGACGGCCGGCGGGGCGTTCGACCGACTGTTCAACGAGACGATGTCGGAGTTGACGTTCGAGGTCGAGGGTGAGCCAGAACCCTTGGGACTGGAGCCGACGCTCAATTTCATGATGCATCCCGATCGCGGGCGGCGGCAGGCGGGAGCTGAGGCGCTGGCCAAGGTTTTCGCCAAGAATCTCCGGCTCTTTACGCTCATCACGAACACCCTCGCCAAGGACAAGGAGATCTCGGACCGGTGGCGGGGCTTCAAGGACGTGTCGGATGCGCGGCACCTGTCGAACAAGGTGGAGCGGGAGGTGGTGGAGGCCTTGGTCTCTACCGTCCGGGCAGCCTATCCTCGCACGGCGCATCGGTACTACGCGATGAAGGCGAAGTGGCTCGGCCTCGAGAGACTGGCGCACTGGGACCGGAATGCGCCGCTGCCTGAGAAGCCTGAGCGCCTCGTGACCTGGCCAGAGGCCGAGCGGCTGGTGCTCGATGCCTACCGTGGGTTCGCTCCGGAAATGGCCGACATCGCAGGCAAGTTCTTCAAAAGCGGGTGGATCGATGCGCCGGTTCGGCCCGGCAAGGCGCCGGGAGCTTTTTCGCACCCCACCGTGCCGTCGGCGCACCCTTATGTGCTGATGAACTACCAGGGTAAGGCGCGAGATGTGATGACGCTCGCGCACGAACTCGGCCACGGGGTGCATCAGGTGCTAGCGGCGCCGCAAGGGCCGCTGCTGGCATCGACGCCGCTGACGCTCGCCGAGACGGCGTCAGTGTTCGGCGAGATGCTGACCTTCAGGGCCATGCTCGGCGCCACGACCGATCCGCGCGAGCGCAAGGCGATGCTGGCGCAGAAGGTCGAGGACATGATCAACACGGTCGTGCGCCAGATCGCGTTCTACACGTTCGAGCGCAAGGTGCACGAGGGGCGCCGGCAAGGCGAATTGACGAGCGACGACCTCAATCGTTTCTGGATGGAGATCCAGGGCGAAAGCCTCGGGCCTGCGGTCGAATGCCGGCCGGGCTACGAGACGTTCTGGACCTACATCCCTCACTTCATCCATTCGCCGTTCTACGTTTATGCCTACGCGTTCGGCGACTGCCTCGTGAACTCGCTTTACGGGCTCTATCAGGAGGCGCATCCGGGGTTCGTTGGTAAATACTTCGAAATGTTGAAGGCGGGAGGCTCGAAGCACCATTCGGAGCTGCTGGCGCCATTCGGGCTGGACGCCCGCGATCCGGCGTTCTGGGCGAAGGGCCTCAACGTCCTCGAAGGCTTCATCGACGAGCTGGAGGCGATGGATCGGGTGGCGTAGCAACGTCCCGGCGCCAGTGGAGATTGATCGGGCGTGACGGGGCGGGCCTCGTGTGTTATACAAAACGTACAACATGAAGGACCGCCCCATGAAGCTCGAAATCAAGAAGATCGGCAATTCCACCGGACTGATCCTGCCGAAAGAGCTGCTCGCCCGGCTCGGGCTGGAGCAGGGGGATGAGCTGTTCGCGACGATCGAGCCGGATCAGGGCTTGAAGCTGTCGCGCTACGAGGACAAGCACGCCGAGGTGATGCGCATCGCCCGCGAGGTCATGCGTGAGTATCGCGACGCCCTCAAGGAGCTCGCGAAATGACCGAGCCTCTGTGGCTGACGGTTGCCGAAGTTCGTGACTTTCATGCCGAGCAGCTCGCCATTCATGGCGGACCTCCCGGCGTGAGAGATGAAACCGTCCTCGACTCTGCCCTAGGCCGTCCCCAGAACAAGTGGCACTATGAGACGCAAGATCTGGCCTATCTGGCTGCGTCATATGCCTATGGCATTGCGAAAAACCATCCCTTTGTCGACGGCAACAAGCGGGCCGCGATGATGGCTATGATCATTTTTCTGCGCCTAAACGGCGTTTATTTCAAGCCTGATGTCGCGCAGGCCGCTGCCGCGATCTTGGCACTGGCTGCCGGCGAGATCGAGGAAGAGGGCTTGGCGCGGTGGATACGGGACAACTGGCCTAAGACCGAATAGGGGGCGTCATAGGCAGCGCGAGCAGGGCTCTGGCGCTCGGCGGTGCGGCTTGAGCCGTTACCGTGGCGGGGGAAGCCGAGGCGCGGACAGGGGGTCGGCTGGTTTCATGT
>LNDR01000271.1 GCA_001464755.1 Rhizobiales bacterium Ga0077524 | reverse complement strand
GTGAGATCGTAGCGTCCCATGATCCAAGCTCCGCTGTTTTCGAGCTTGAATCACTGTTCGAGTCCCATGCCAACTGATTATTGAGTACAAGGCCTAGTGTTCCGAAAATCATATCGAACGCATGATTTGCGAAGCTCCCGCGCTCATCTAACGCGCGCACTAGAGAACCATAATCTCGCTGCATTCGTGCGTCGAGGCAACGCGAGTGTTGAGCCCGCGCACTTGGTCGACAGATCATTCTCGAGATGCGGCACGCGCTCGGTGGTCGGATTGATTCCAAACCGACCGGGCAAGGACCAGGGGACGGATTAAGCTGCCACTGTCGACGGTGCCGACGCAATTCCCCGGAAGTGACCGTCCTTACCGATGGCAAACGACCCTACAGGCATCGCGCCCCGTCGGCTTCCCCCCCTGCATAAGTCACCAATTCCGAGTTGAACCGGGGACTGTCCCAGGTTTCGCCCCGCGCGCTAGATCACCCGCGCCAGGAAGGCGGCTGCCACCACCACGGCCACCGCGATCGCTGCGAGCGCCATCTGCTTTTGTCCTGGTCGCCATGGCAGGTTCTCGATCACGAGGACGCGAATTCCGCCGAGCAGGTGCACCGCCAGCAAGGCGACGAGGATCGTCTCGGCGAGCTTGAAGATCGGGCGATCGGTCCAGCGCAGAAACCCATCCAAGCGGGCTTCCCCGTCGAGCGCCAGCGCCAGCGCGAGAAAGTGCAGCGGCAGGAACAGCGCGAGCGCCAGGCCCGAGACGCGGTGGATCATGGCGGCGCGCCAGAGCGGCTCGCGGCGGTAGCCGGTGTTGCGAACCTTGTCCATCAGATCACCACCGCATAGACGGCCCTCAGGCCGAGGCCGGCGAGCACGATGCCGAACGCCCACATCATGAGATCGAGCGCACGCCCCCAGAGCCCGCCCCATTCCATGGCGATGCCGCGCACCCCGATGGCGCCGTGCACCGATGCCGCGAGCACGAAGGCCACATAATAGAGCGCCCAGCCCAAGCTGCCGCGCGTCCGCCCCAGGATATCGGCGGCGGTGAGGCCTTGTCGCGTGGCATAGAAAATGATGGCGAGGTGCCCGACGATCAGCGGAACCATCACCAGCGCGGTCGCGCGCTGCAGCAGATAGAGGCGGACGTTCACTCGAGGTCCCCGCGGATATAGGCCTGCATGGTGCGCCGCTTGAGCCCAGCGATCGAAGCCGTGGGGTTGAGGCCAACCGGGCAGTGCTGCTCGCACGACTGATGCGTGTGGCAGGCGTGGCATCCGCCGCCCTGCGCCACCGCGAAGATGCGTCCGGCATTGCCGCCGTCGCGGACATCGTTGACCAGCGTCCAGGCCCGGTTGAGCGCGGCCGGCCCCATGTAGTCCTCGTTCCAGCGCACGGTATCGCAGGCCGAGAAGCAGACCCCGCAGTTGATGCACTCGATGGCGGCATCGATCAACCGGCGCTCCGCCGTCTGCGGGCTGATCTCCGGCAAAGCGTCGTCGCGCGACTTGGTCGGCTTGAAGGTGCCTTTGGCCTCCTGCCACTTCTCGAAGAAGGGCGTCATGTCGGCGGCGAGGTCCTTGATCACCGGCAGGTTGGCGAGCGGCCCGATCTCGAGCTTGCCGTTCTCGACAACTTTGGAGACGTGGGTCCGGCAGGTCCAGCGCGGACGGCCGTTGACCGTCATTGCGCAGGATCCACAAACGCCCACCCGGCACGCGAAGCGATAGGAGAGCGTCGGGTCGAGGTGGCGCTGTACGTGCGTGACGATGTCGAGCACCGTCTGGCTCTCACGCATCGGCACGCGAAACGTCTCGTAGCGGCCCTCGTCGCCCTGGCCGCGCCAGATCGAGACGTCGATGATCTTCTCGACGGCCTTGCCCGGCCTTGTTTCGGCGACAGCCTCGCTCATCGAACGAATACCTCGATCCGGTGCAAGCCGTTGTTGCCGAAGCCGCCGCGGTCGTAAGCGGCCTCCAGCGGCTGAGTGTTGCCGGCCGCATCCGTCGCGCGGCAAGCCATCGCATAGCTTCCGGGCGTCGCCTCCCAGTCGAACCGCCAGCCGCGCCAAGCGTAGGGGCCTGCTGGCGCCTCGAGCGCGGCGCGATGCCATACGCCGTCGATGCAAATCTCGACGTGATCGATCGGCGTCGCTGCGCCCGACCAGGCCCGCCCGTGGATCGTGACCGGGCCCGCCTCGACCAGTCGTGCCCCCGAATACCAGTCCGGGACGCCGGGCGGCACCATGAGCGACTTGACGCGCATGGTGGTGATCGGCGTGCCCCGCTCGTTGGCCTGCGTGCGGAAGTGATAGGTGCCGACCTGCTGGTAGCCTTGGTAGGGCGAGGCCAGCGCCTCGATCCGGTTGAGCCACTTCACACTCGCCATGCCGTACCAGCCGGGGACGATCATTCGCAGCGGATAGCCGTGCTGGGGCAGAAGCGGCTGGCCGTTCATGGCCCAAACCAGCATCACGTCCTCGTGGCGCGCCATCTCCGGTCGCAAGCTGCGGCCGTACTCGTGCTCGTTGCCTCTGTCGAAGCCACGGTCGATACCGTGACAGGACAGCTCGACCGCGTCGGGCTTGATCCCGGCCAGGTCCAGGACATTCCTGAGCGGAGTGCCGGTCCATTCGGCCGTGCCGACGGCGCCCAGGAGCCAGGGCATCGATGGCATCCGCGGCTTGAAACGGCCCCGCCCATTGCCGGCACACTCGAGCGTGACGCGGAGCGTCTTGGACGGCAAGGCCTTGATGTCTTCGAGCGAGAGCGAAACCGGCCGCTCGACGAGACCGCCCACCTCGAGGCGCCAGCTGGCTGCATCCGCCTCCGTCACGTATGGCACGTCGAAATGGATGAGCAGGTAGTGCATGCCAATCGGCGTCACGTCGTGCCGCAGCATCTCGAGCGCGATGCCGTGGTTGCGGTTGGCGAGGTTCACCTCCTGCGCGAAGAAGTCGCCCTCAATCGGCTCGCGCTGCTCGGGCTCGGTGAACGGGTTGCGGCTTGGCATGATGGACTCCGGTGAGGGCGGTAGAAAACTTCAATTCAGCGGGGATTGCAAAGGGGGAGCGGGCGGCTAGGGTATTGCCCGACAGCTTTGCCTGTGCATCGGGCCGTAAGCCGCAGCCCGTGTGCATGATTGGAGACCCGAAGTGATCGAGCGCCATGCAACCGATATCCTGATCCTGGGCTCGGGCGGAGCGGGGCTCTTCGCCGCGCTCCATGCCCATCAGGCCAATCCGCATCTGAGCATCACGGTCGCCTCGAAGGGCCTGCTCGGGAAGTCTGGCTGCACCCGCATGGTGCAGGGTGGATACAACGTGGCTCTTATCGAAGGCGATTCGGTTGAGCGCCACTTCATGGACACCATCGAGGGCGGCAAATGGCTGCCGAACCAGGAACTCGCCTGGACGCTGGTCGTCAAGGCGATCGAGCGTGTCCGCGAGCTCGAGAACGAGGTCGGCTGCTTCTTCGACCGCAATCCCGACGGCTCGCTACACGGCAAGGCGTTCGCCGGCCAGACCTTCGACCGCACCGTTCACAAGGGCGATCTCACGGGCATCGAGATCATCAACCGGTTGATGGAGCAGGTCTGGGCACGACCGTCGATCGGCCGTCTCGAGGAGCACCGCGCGATTGCCCTGATTCCCGAGAAGGGTCACGCGCCGGTTGCTGGTGGGCAACCGAAGGCGCCACCCCTGGCCGGCGTGCTGTTCATCGATATCCGCACCGGCACGTTCAAGCTGGTCGAGGCCAAGGCCGTGCTGCTCGCCACAGGTGGCGGGCCGACCATGTACAAGTATCATACGCCGTCGGGCGACAAGGCCATGGACGGCCTCGCCATGGCGCTCGACTACGGGCTGCCCCTGCGAGACATGGAGATGGTCCAGTTCCATCCGACGGGCGTCCTCGCCGGCCATGATACGCGCATGACCGGCACAATCATCGAGGAGGGGCTGCGCGGTGCCGGCGGCTACCTCCTGGACGGCGCAAAGCAGCGCTTCATGTTCAACTACGACCCGCGCGGAGAAAGAGCGACGCGCGATCTCGTCTCGCAATCGATGTATCGCGAGATGATGGCCGGTCGCACCACCCCGAATGGCGGCCTTTACATCTCGATGGGGCATCTGGGGCGCGACAAGGTCGCGAAGATGTTCAAGGGGATGGTCGAGCGCTGCGCCGACTGCGGCTTCGATCTGGCTGGCGGCCTCGTCGAGGTGGTGCCGACGGCGCATTATCTGATGGGCGGCGTTGTGGTGAAGGTCGACACGTCCACCGACGCTGTGGGCCTTTATTGCGCCGGTGAGGATGCCGGCGGGGTCCATGGCGCCAACCGGCTCGGCGGGAATGGCGTTGCAAACTCGACCGTCTACGGTGGTATTGCCGGCGAGACGATGGCCGCCGACATCAAGCGCGGCCTCGGCCGCCGCGAGCCGGACATGGCGGCGGCCCAGGCCGCGATGGCGATGGCGCTCGAGCCGTTCCGCGCCAAGTCCGGAGACGTCAATGTGATCCGCGATGGCCTGCTGGATATGATGTGGTCCGACGTCGGCATCATCCGCGAGAAGTCCGGTATGGAGCGCGCATGCGTTCGCCTCGACGAACTCGGGGCCGAGTTGGCGGCAGCCGGCGTGCCGGATACCAACCGCGCCTTCAATCTCTCGTGGCACGACTGGCTCAACCTGCGGAGCCAGATCGCCATGTCGAAGGTCGTGGCCGGCGCGGCGCTGGGGCGTGAGAACTCGCGCGGATCGCATTTCCGCGAGGATTTCAAGGAGCCGGGCGATCTTGCGACCTCGCGCTTCACTGTCGTCCGGAAGACGGATGGCCGCCTTGCCGTCACCGACGAGCCAGTCGAGTTCACGCATGTGAACCCCGGCGAGACCCTCATCCGAGAGACGCCGCAAGCCGCCGAATAGAGAGGGCCGCTGCGATCGTCCGATGCCTCCGGCGCCGCTCAGACGATGCCGCGTGATCGCAGGCGTGCGATCTCATCGGCGCCGAGGCCGAGCCTGCCCAGCACGTCCTCGGTGTCGCCGCCGAGCGACGGCGCGGCCCGCGTCGGGATGTCCTCGCCGGGAATGCGGATCGGGCTCGCGACCATGCGCACGTCGCCGCCGTGGCTTGAGCCTGTGAAGTCGCGGACACCGCCGCGCTCGGCGACGAACGGGTTGTCGAGCGCTTGCGCGATGTCGAGCACAGGCGCGGCTGGCACGCGCCCGCCGAAGACCTGCATCCACTCGTTCGTGGTGCGGGCGGACAGTGCCTCGTCAAGCAGCAGATTGAGTGCGCTCCTATTGTCGAGCCGTGCCTTGAAGGTGGCAAAGCGCGGATCGGCGGTCCACTCGGGCCGCCCGATCCCCTCACACAACGGCGCCCAGAAATTCTCCTTGTTGATCATGATGAAGATCCAACCGTCGCGTGTCCGGTAGAGCTGACTCGGTACCAGCGACGGATGGCCGGAGCGGGCCTCGCGGCCCTGCACATGCTGGTTGTTCAGGTACCAGACGGCGAGGTAGGACAAGTTGTGCAGCGCCGTGTCGAACAGCGAGACGTCGACGTCTTGCCCACGCCCGGACGTCCGCGCGCCGATGATCGACGATGTCATGGCGAACACCGTCATCAGCCCGGTCATGAAGTCGACGATGGAGAGCCCCATCCGTGCCGGTGGCCCGTCGGGCTCGCCGGTGACCGAGAGATAGCCCGCCTCGGCCTGCATCAGGTAGTCGAAGCCCGGCCAGCTTTTGCGCGGTCCGTCACGGCCGTAGGCCGACAAGTGCGCGCACACGATCTGCGGATTGATGTCGCTGAGGTGGGCGTAGGTGAGACCGAGCTTCTCCGGCTGGTCGCCGCGCAGATTGTCGAGCACGGCGTCGGCACCAGCCGCGAGGCGGCGGAAAATCTCGGCACCCTCCGGCGCCTTGAGGTCGAGCGTGATCGAGCGCTTGTTGCGATTGAAGGCTTGATAGAAATGGCTGTTCTTCTCGGAGAAGTAATAGGGGCCGACGCGCCGGCCAAGCTCACCCTCGCCGCCCGGCGGCTCGATCTTGATGACGTCAGCGCCGAGGTCGGCGCACAGCATCGAGCCGAACGGGCCAGCGCCATACTGCTCGACGGCCAGGATTGTAACGCCTGTGAGGGGAAGCATGAGAGAAGGCACCTGATAAGGGGATGGACCGGGCTGGGGCTCGACCGCATGATGCGCCATGCGAGGGTGGATTGGCCAGCATGGGTAGGTCGTACGACATGAGGCTGCAACAGTGACGGATATCGTGTTTCCGACCGGTGCCGTTGTCGCGCTGGCGTTGCTGGCCGTCCTCGTCGTCAATCGGATGCGGCCAGCGCTGAAGCTTTGGCCGACCCCGGGAACCGGGACATGGCAGAGCTACGTCTTCTGGCCGCTCTTTCGCGGGCTCAATGTGCTCTGCGTCGTCGCGGCCATCGTCGATCGTGTGCCATTCCTGGGATTGCCCTTCTGGTGGCGCGCGACCGCGGCCGTCGTGCTGTTGGCCGCGCTGACGCTCTTCGCCTACTCGTTCCGCGTGCTCGGCCGGGACAACAGCTATTGCGCGACCGATGGCCTGGTCACGGGCGGCATCTATCAATGGACGCGCAATCCACAGAACGCGATGCTGATCGTGGTCTATGGCGCGCTTGCCATCTTCGCCGACAGCCTGTCGGCCGTCGTGCTCTGTGCGGCGATGATGGCGGTTTATCACCTGATGGTGCTCGCCGAGGAACCGTGGCTCGAGGGCATCTATGGCGAGCCGTACCGCGCCTACCGCCGTGAGGTGCCGCGCTATTTCAACTGGCGGCGGGCTTGGATCGAACTCTCGGGTCGCGACAGGCACGAGAGCGGCCCGATTGGATCGTAAGCGGCCGGGCTGTCATCGACCGCTCTGCCAGCGGGTCAGTATCTCGCTCGGAGCGATCAGCTGCACGATGTTGAGGGCGAGGTTGTCGCGGATCGCATACCCGAGAAGAATTTCGACGACGAGCGCCAGTGTCACGGTCAGCTTGACAGGGAAACGCCAGGCCATGACGTAACCGACAGCGGCGGCGAGCGTGTCTACGACCGAATTCACGATGCTATCGCCGACGTAACCTTGGGCCAGTCCGCCCTGGCGGTAGCGCTCGATGATGAGCGGCGTGTTCTCGAGCACCTCCCAGCCGACTTCGAGCGCGATGGCTGCGACCAGTCGTGCGCCGACCGACCAGCGCGGCACGAGCAGCCATAGCCCCAGGTAGAAGACCAGGCCGTGGGTGACGTGAGTGAAACTGTACCAATCGGTGAGTTGCTGCGATGTCTCGGGCCCGGCTGGGTTGCCGTACCAGAGCGTGACGTAGCCACACTGGCAGATCGCCGGCTTGCCCAATGCTGCGAGAGCGCCGATCTGCGCGGCAATCAGCGCCGCGACGATCCAGGCGTGAGCGGGGGTGACCTGATGTGTCCGTTCGCCACCTGATTGCATGTCGCCCCCGGTGCTTGCCTCGTGCCGCGTGGGCCGAGTGCTTTGCCCTCGGCCGGAACCGCTGGCTTCAGATCCGGTTCTTCTCGATCAGTCGCCGGGAGATCACGAGCCGCTGGATCTCGTTGGTGCCCTCGCCGATGCACAGGAGCGGCGCATCGCGATAGAGGCGCTCGACGATGAACTCCTTGGAGTAGCCGTAGCCGCCGTGGATGCGCATCGCCTCGGTCGCGTTCTCGAGCGCGGCCTCGGTGGCGAAGAGCTTGGCCATGCCTGCCTCGAAATCGGCGCGCTCGCCTCTGTCGATGGCTTTCGCCGCGTTCTCGACCAGGAGCCGGGCGGCTGTCACGCGGGTCACCATATCGGCGAGCTTCAGGGCGATCGCCTGATGCTCGTGAATGAACTTGCCCATGGTCTTGCGCTGCTGGGAATACTTCACGGCCTCGTCGAGTGCCGCCTGGGCGACACCGACGCCACGCGCCGCCACATTGAGGCGGCCGAGCTCGAGGCCCGAGATGGCGCACTCCATGCCGCGGCCCTCGATGCCGCCGATCAGGTTGTCGGCGGAAATCTGGAAATCCTCGAACACCAGCTCGGCTGAGTCTATGCCCTTGTAGCCGAGCTTCTCCAGCTTTTTGGACGCGCGAAATCCGGGTCCCTTTTCGGCCAGGAACATCGAGATGCCGGCCTTGCGCGGGTTGGCCTCCGGATCGGTCTTCACCAGCAGCGCGAAGCAGTGGCCATGGATGCCGTTCGAGATCCAGGTCTTGGTGCCGTTGATGACGTAGGCGCTGTTGCCGTCTTTTCTCGCGTGAGTTCGAATGGCTTGCAGGTCGGTGCCGGTGTCGGGCTCTGTCAGTGCGAGGCCGCCGCGCACCTCACCCGAGGCGAACTTCGGCAGGAAACGCCGCTTCTGCTCGGGCGTGCCCATCTTGTCGACGATGCGTGCCATGATCAGGTGCGAGTTGATGATGCCTGAGACCGACATCCACACGGTCGCGATGCGCTCGATCACCTTGGCATAGGTCGAGGGCGCGAGACCGAGGCCGCCGTACTCCTCCGGGATGATGCAACCAAAGAGACCCAGCTCCTTCATGCGCTCGACGATCTCGGCGGGCCAGGTGTCGTCGTGCTCGAGCTTCTGGGCGTAGGGCGCGACGTCACGCGCGAGGAACTTGTCGACGGCGTCGAGGATCATCCTCTCCTGCTCGTCGTGGCGGGCCTGATCGGTGGCTGTCGTCATGGATATCCTCTGAGGCTGGTCGGACCCAGCTACTTCGCGCCGTCGACCAGGAACAGGCGGCCTTTGCTCGCAGCCTGGCGCAACGGGATGATGTCCTGATAGGCCTTGCCGTAATAGAACGCACGGGCCTTTTCGAGGTCCTCGAACTCGATGACGACGATGCGACCCTTCGGCGGCTCGCCTTCCAGCGTCTCGACATGGCCGGCACGCGCCAGATACTTGCCGCCGGCGGGCTGCGTCACGCCCGGCGCCTTGCCGGCATAGAGCTTATAGGCCTCAGGGTCGGTCACATCGACCTCGGCGATCACGTATGCGGTCATGGGTTCGGCTCCGGGCTGCGGTTGCGCTCTGGCGATGGTCGCAATGGCGAACGCGCGGCGCAAGGCCGGATGATCAGGCCGGATGATCGGTCCGGGGTTTGCCGCAAGCAGGGAGGAGAGGGTGGAGCTCGCTCTCAATCCCCCGGCCCGTGCCCGCGCTTCGGTACGAGGCTGATGCGCTCGAATGACAAGAAGGGCGTTCCGTCCGCCTTGTAGCCCTCGGTATAGGTGGTGACGATGCCTTCGTTCGGCCGCGACTTCGATTCGCGTTTTGCGAGAACCTTGCTGCGGGCATAGATCGTGTCGCCGTTGAAGACCGGGGCCGTCAGCTTGATTTCCTTCCAGCCGAGATTGGCCGTCGCCTTGAAGCTTACGTCGTCGACGGTCATGCCGGTGACCATGGCGAGGGTGAGCGCACTGTTGACGATGGGTTGGCCGAACTCGGTCTTGGCCGCGTAGTCGCGGTTCGAGTGCAGCGGGTGCCGGTTCATCGTGATCAAGCTGAACTGGATGTTGTCAGCCTCGGTGATCGTGCGACCGGGCCGATGCTCATAGACGTCGCCGATCTCGAAATCCTCGTAGTAGCGGCCGTAGCTCGCCACGATCGTTCGCTTGCCGTCCATACGGGCTGGTGTCCTGGTGTCGTTCTCGATGCCCGGATAATCCAACTCCCATGGCGACGGCACAAGGCGCTTCGTCGGCGCTGGCGGTTTAGACGTGCGACGAGCGGGAGAAAGTGCCACGCCTGCGATCGCCATTATCGCGGCCGCTCTCCCGCCCGTCGTCCATCAGACCTGCTTCAGCCAGCTGTCGACCTCGTCGCGGGCCTTGTCCTTGGCGTAACCGTAGCGCTGCTGGAGCCGGCCTTCGAGCTGCTCGCGCTTGCCTTCGATCTTGTCCAGGTCGTCGTTCGTGAGGTCGCCCCACTTCTCCTGAACTTTGCCGCGGAACTCTTTCCAGCCGCCGGAAATGCGATCCCAATCCATGATCAACTCCTGTTTTTACAAACCCACCATTTCGGCGGGGCATCGGAAGAACGCGGCGCCGTGTGGAGGGGTTCCGTGGGGACGGATCGAGATCCCAGCAGCCATGATCAGTGGCATGAGAAACGAATTATTGTGGCGATGGCCCGGCTCCGCGTCGCCAATCTGCCGGCGCGCGGGCGGCGTCAACGGCTGCAAGACGTGGGTGCTCGACACGCGGACCGACCCAATCGAAAAGCATCGGCGCGACATGCGGCGCTGGCATGGCCGAACCGGATGGAATTTGATAAAGGATGTTTCGTGGCGTGATCAGGGCGCCGATTGGGCAGACGTTGGTGGGCTTGAACGGGCGAAGAGCTGGGGTCGGCGGTTCATTCGCGGGGCTTTTCAGGGGAGGGGCGTTTCATGAGTGCCAGTTGGAGATCGGGTGCGGGCATAGCGGCGGTTGCGAGAGCTGCGGCGTGCGTTGTGATATTCAGTGACATTTCGGCAACGTCTGCGATGGCCGAAGGGCCATTCGCCGGGCTCACGGGCACATGGCGCGGCGCCGCCGAGATCCGCCTGCAAAGCGGAACAACCGAGACTTTGAAATGCTTCGCCTACTACACGCCCAAAGGCGCCGGCGAAGAGCTCGGTCTCGCGATCCGGTGCGCCTCGGCGAGCAACAAGATCGAGCTGCGCGCCCAGCTGGCCTCGACAGGCGGCAAGGTGAGCGGCCGGTGGGAGGAGCGGACCTACAACGCGGCGGGCGACGTATCCGGCTCCGCTCAGGAGGGACGCCTGACGCTGACCATCGACGGTGGCGCCTTCAAGGGCTCGATGGCCGTGAGAACCAGCGGCACTAACCAGACGGTATCGATCAAGACGGAAGGCATTGCGCTGTTGGGTGTGAATATCAATCTGTCGCGGGGATAGCGCCGGGGGGCGTGCCGCGATTTTGAAGGGGGACGAGTGGATGAGAAGTGCGATGCGGCACAGGCCGCCAAGTGCGGGCCTGACGATCTCGTTGACGATCACCGCTATGATGATGGCGGCGCAGTCAGCGGAAGCACAAGGCGCGCGGGCCCCGTCCGACTACGGATATGCCCCTCAGTACGTCGTGGCCGAGAGCGAATGGGGTAACGGCGCGATCCGCGGGGCAGTGCGCCCGGGTCGGCATGGCCTCCAGGTCCGGTTGCCGCGAGGCACATGGATCGATTGCGTGCGCAGTTGCTCGGATACCTTGCGCCGTCAGACCGTCGACTTCTGGGAGTCGAACGGTCCCAATGCGCCGGGCTCCGGTCGCGGCTACTTCAAGTGGGACTTCTGGTTCTGAGGCGACTTGGCTGCGCGCGGGCACCAGTCGGTCCAGCTTGTGCAGGTCGTGTGGCCGAACAAGCCACGCGCCACTCAGGCGCCCCAGGTGCGGGCGAGGACCCGCATCCAATTCTCGAAGCAGATCTTCTCGATGAGGGCGTCGCCGAACTGGCGCTTGCGCATGGCCGCGACGAGATTGGGGAGACCGGCTGCCGATCCGATTCCGTCGGGGATGGTCGCGCCGTCGAAATCCGAGCCGAGGCCGACGCCGTCCTCACCAAGTTTGTCGACGAGGTAGGCGATGTGATCGACCACGGTGTCGAGAGGTGTGGCCGCGACGCGCTTGCCGTCCTCCCGCAGGAAGCTCACCGCATAGTTGACGCCGACGAGGCCGCCCGATTCGCGGATGGCGGCCAGCTGCTTGTCGGTGAGATTGCGGGACGAGGCGGCGAGCGCATGTGCATTCGAGTGCGAGGCGACGAGGGGCGCATCCGAGAGGCCCGCGACATCCCAGAAGCCCTTCTCGTTGAGATGCGACAGGTCGACGAGTACGCGCAACTCGTTGCAGCGCCGGATCAGCGCTTTGCCGGGGTCGGTCAGACCGTCGCCGGTATCGGGTGACGAGGGAAAACGGAACGGCACGCCGTGCCCGAAGATGTTGGAGCGGCTCCAGACCGGGCCGAGTGACCGCAACCCTGCCGCGTAGAGCACGTCGAGCATTCTGAGATCGGCATCGAGTGCCTCACAGCCTTCGATGTGAAGCACAGGGGCGTGCGCGCCTGCTGCCTTGGCGTCACGGATGTCGGCGACCGAGCGCGCCAGACGAACGCGGCCCTTCGATTGCTCGGCAATCCGAAACAACAGCGAGGCCATCTCGAGCGTGGCGCGTTGCGCGTGTGTCAGCTCGGGGGGAGGCGGCAGCGGAACGTCGTAGGGTACGAGGTCCATCGGCTCTGCGGCTGCGGCCTTCCTTTCGGACGGTACAAAGATGGCATAGAGCCCGCCGACCATGCCGCCCTTGATGGCGCGCGGCAGGTCGAGCTGCCCCTTGGCCTCGCCGTCGAGAAAGGCGGCTGCGGCATCGCCACCCTGGCGCCAAAGCCGCAGAAGCACGTCGTTGTGGCCGTCGAACGAATGCATCCGCGTATCCCTGATCTCTGCCCCGGCACGCCGCCGCACGCGGCCGTAGTCTCGGTCGTCGGCAGCTAGCCGGCGAGCCTTCCCTCGATTGCTTTCAGCGCATCGCCGGCCTTGGCCCCGTCTGGACCGCCAGCCTGGGCCATGTCGGACCGCCCGCCGCCGCCCTTGCCGCCGAGCGCCTCGGCTCCGACCTTGACGAGATCGACTGCGCTCCAGGTCTTGACCAGATCCTCGGTCACGCCAACGGCGAGGCCAGCCTTGCCGTCCTCGGTGACGCCGACGATGGCGACGATGCCAGAGCCGACCTGCTTCTTGCCGTCGTCGACGAGGCCGCGCAGATCCTTGGGATTGAGGCCCTGGACCGACCGGGCGAGAAGTTTGACGGTGCCTATGGTCTTGATGGATTGGCCCGCTACTGCACCGTCGCCGGCTGCGGCTCCACCTCCGAGCGCGAGCGCGCGCTTGGCCTCCGCCAGCTGACGTTCGAGCTGACGCTGCCCTTCGACCAGTGCCTTGACGCGGTCGACGATCTCCTCCGGACGCGTGCGCAGGAGACCGGCTACTTCCTTCACGCGTTGATCCTGCTCGGCAAGATAGGCGCGAGCACCCGTGGCCGTGACGGCCTCGATGCGCCGGACGCCAGCGGCTGAAGCGCTCTCGCCCACGATGCGGATGACGCCGATATCTCCTGTGCGCCGCACATGCGTGCCGCCGCACAGTTCGATCGACCAGGGCTTGTTCGCCTTATCGCCGGTCTCGCCGATGCCCATCGAGACGACGCGCACCTCGTCACCGTACTTCTCGCCGAAGAGCGCCATGGCGCCCGTCTCGCGGGCGTCATCGAGGCTCATGAGGCGGGTTTCCACGGGCGCGTTCTGGAGCACGTAGGCGTTCGCCATCGCCTCGACGGCGGCGATCTCCTCCCCGCTCATCGGCTTCGTGTGCGAGATGTCGAAGCGCAGGCGCTCGGGCGCGACCAGGGAGCCCTTCTGCGCGACGTGCGTGCCGAGGATCTGCCGCAGAGCCTCGTGAATGAGGTGCGTTGCGGAGTGATTGGCGCGAATGGCCGAGCGGTTGGTGTGATCGACGACCATGTCGACGCTGTCACCGGGCGCAAACGAGCCCGCCTCGACCGTGCCGCTGTGGACGAAGAGGACGCCGAGCTTCTTCTGCGTATCGGTGACGCGGAATATCGAGCCTTTCGGACCTTTGACGATGCCGGTATCGCCGACCTGGCCTCCGCTCTCGCCATAGAACGGCGTCTGGTTGACGACGATTTCCCCGGTTTCGCCTTGCTGCAATGCCTTGACCGGCTTGCCGCCCGCGAAGGTGCCCTTCACGACGGCCTCGGCCTGCTCGGCGTCGTAGCCGAGGAACTCGGTCGCGCCGGCGTCCTCCTTGACCTCGAACCAGATCTCCTCGGTCGCCGCTTCGCCGGAGCCCTTCCAAGCGCGGCGTGCTTCCTCCTTCTGCTTCTCCATCGCGGCGTTGAAGCCGACGAGGTCCACCCCGACGCCGCGGGAGCGGAGCGCGTCCTGCGTCAGATCGAGCGGGAAGCCGTAGGTGTCATAGAGGCGGAAGGCCACCTCGCCCGCCAGCGTGTCGCCATTCCTCAGGTTGTTGGAGGCGTCGTCGAGGAGGCCGAGGCCGCGCTCCAGTGTCTTCCTGAAGCGGATCTCCTCGAGCTTCAGTGTCTCGGTGATCATCGGTTGCGCGCGGATCAGCTCAGGATGCGTCGTCCCCATCTGGCGGATGAGCGCCGGCACCAGGCGGTGCATCAAGGGGTCCTTGGCGCCGAGCAAGTGCGCATGCCGCATGGCGCGCCGCATGATGCGGCGGAGCACGTAGCCGCGACCCTCGTTGGATGGCAAAACGCCGTCCGCGATCAGGAAGCTCGTCGCGCGCAGGTGATCGGCGATGACGCGGTGGCTCGGCGTATTGTCACCCTTGGCGGGCACGCCCGTCTCCGCCACCGAGGCCTCGATCAGCGCCTTGAACAGATCCGTATCGTAGTTGGAATGGACGCCCTGCAGAATGGCCGAAATGCGCTCGAGGCCCATGCCGGTGTCGATCGACGGCCTCGGCAGATTGACCCTGCTCCCAGGGCCGAGCTGATCGAACTGCATGAACACGAGGTTCCAGAACTCGAGGAACCGGTCACCGTCCGCATCGGGGCTGCCGGGGGGGCCACCCTGCAGCTTGTCGCCCTGGTCGATGAAGATCTCGGAGCACGGGCCGCACGGTCCGGTATCGCCCGCCGACCAGAAATTGTCGGAGGTCGGAATGCGGATGATCTTGTCGTCCGAGATGCCGGCGATCTTGCGCCAGAGCGTCGCTGCCTCCTCGTCCTCCGAGTAGACAGTGATGATGAGCTTTTCCTTCGGGAGCCCGTACTCCTTGGTGACGAGGT
>LNDR01000270.1 GCA_001464755.1 Rhizobiales bacterium Ga0077524 | reverse complement strand
GGCTTCCGCCTGAAGGGCCGCCTGAAGGAAGGTATCACGGCGACCGACCTCGTCCTCACCTGCACCCAGATTCTGAGGAAGCGCGGCGTCGTCGAGAAGTTCGTGGAGTTCTTCGGCGACGGCCTGGACCACCTCTCGCTCGAGGACCGTGCCACCATCGCCAACATGGCACCTGAGTACGGTGCCACCTGCGGCTTCTTCCCTGTCGATGCCGACACGATGAAGTATTTGAAGGCAACAGGCCGCTCCGCCGACCGCGTTGCCCTCGTCGAGGCCTATTCGAAAGCCCAGGGCATGTGGCGCGAGGCCGGCCACGAGCCGGTCTTCACGGACATACTCGAACTCGACATCTCCACGGTCGAGCCGTCGCTCGCCGGCCCGAAGCGGCCCCAGGACCGCGTGCTCCTCTCGGACGCAAAGACCGGCTTCGCCAAGTCCGCGCCCGAGATCGTCAAGGGCGCCACGCCCGGCCACAAGGTCAAGGTCGAGGGCGCCGACTACGAGTTCGGCGACGGCGATATCGCCATTGCCGCCATCACGTCGTGCACCAACACCTCGAACCCCTCGGTGCTGATCGCCGCCGGCCTCGTGGCCCGCAACGCTCGTGCCAAGGGCCTCAAGGTCAAGCCTTGGGTGAAGACCTCGTTCGCGCCTGGCTCGCAGGTCGTAACCGACTATCTCGACAAGGCCGGCCTCACCGCCGACCTCGACGCCATGGGCTTCAACCTGACCGGCTACGGCTGCACGGTGTGCATTGGCAATTCGGGTCCCCTGCCCGAGCAGATCTCGAAGGCAATCCACGACGGCAATCTCGTCGCCGCGGCCGTCCTGTCCGGCAACCGCAACTTCGAGGGTCGCGTCCATGCCGAGGTGAAGGCCAATTATCTCGCCTCTCCCCCGCTCGTCGTTGCCTACGCCATCGCCGGCACGATGAACCTGGATCTCACCAAGGAGTCGCTGGGCAAAGACACCGACGGCAAGGACGTGTTCCTGAAGGATATCTGGCCGTCCTCGGCTGAGATCGCCGATCTTGTCCGCACCAACGTCACGCCGGACACGTTCGCCAACCGCTACTCGGACGTCTTCAAGGGTGACGCCCAGTGGCAGGCGATGGGCAAAGCCCGCGCCAGCCTCACCTACGTTTGGAATACAGGGTCCACCTACGTTGCCAACCCGCCCTACTTCGAGGGCATGACGATGGAGCCAGCACCTGTCGACGATGTCGTCAACGCCAGCATCCTCGGCATGTTCGGCGACTCGATCACCACCGACCACATCTCGCCGGCCGGATCGATCAAGCGTGACGGGCCCGCCGGCGAATACCTGATCGAGCGCCAGGTGCGTCCCAACGACTTCAACTCGTTCGGCGCGCGCCGCGGCAACCACAACGTCATGATGCGGGGCACCTTCGCCAATATCCGGATCAAGAACCTGATGATGCAGGGGCAGGAAGGCGGCAACACCTTCCACATCCCGACCGGCCAGCCGCTGTCGATCTTCGACGCGGCCATGAAGTACAAGGAGGAGGGCACCCCCCTGGTCATCTTCGCGGGCCGCGAATACGGCACCGGGTCGAGCCGCGACTGGGCCGCCAAGGGGACGCGCCTGCTGGGCGTGCGCGCCGTCGTCGCCCAGTCGTTCGAGCGCATCCATCGCTCGAACCTGGTGGGCATGGGCGTCCTGCCGCTTGTCTTCAAGGATGGCATGGCGCTCGCGGACCTCAACCTCCAGGGCGGTGAGATCGTCAACATTGTCGGTCTGGCCGACCTTAAGCCGCGCCAGGACGTCATCGTCGACATCACTTATGCCGACGGCACGTCGAAGCAGGTTCCCGTCCTCTGCCGTATCGATACCGAGGACGAGATGAGCTATTACCGCCATGGCGGCATCCTGCCCTACGTACTGCGAAATCTGGCCGCTGCCTGACGATCTGGCATCGATCGAAAGTCCAGGAGGGGCCTGCGCGCAAGCGTCGGCCCCTTCGCCGTCTTTTGTCGACACCTCCGAAAACCACTGCTCTCGAGCCCGCTCCGTGGCGGCCGAGTGTCACCCATTCGTGACTCGCAATTGAAGCCCGGAACCGCGATATACAGACCATCGACACGCGAGCGCTGTCTTGGGCTCGGACGAGCCGCACACCAGAGATTAACGGCGGTGAAATGCCTCTTCCGTCCTCGACATACCTGCCTTTGACCGCGCTTCTGGGCGTGCTCTGGATTGGTCAGATGGTCACACCGGTTGCTGCTCAATCCGACACGGCAAACGCCAACGGAAATGGCGGCGAGGTGCGGGCTGTGCTCGAGCTGTTCACGAGCCAGGGTTGCTCGTCTTGCCCACCGGCCGACGCCCTTCTTGGCAAGTATGCTGCCCGCAAGGACATCATCGCTCTGAGCATGCCGGTGGACTATTGGGACTACCTCGGATGGAAGGATACGCTCGCCAATCCGAAGTTCACGACTCGCCAGAAATACTATGCCAAGGAGCGCGGTGACGGCCGCGTTTACACCCCTCAGTTGGTCGTCAACGGATTGACGCATGTTGTCGGAAGCAGCGCTGAATCGATTGACACCGCGATCACCGCAACCGCTCAACAACTCGCCGCCACCCGCGTCGCTGTGAAGGTCAGGGTCGATGGCAATCGCCTGATCGTGGAGACGGGTGACGCACCGGCAGGTGCCCCCGCGCAGGAAGCCACGATCTGGCTTGCGATGGTTCATCGTGAGTTCGAGGTCAAGATCGAGCGAGGCGAGAACCGCGGCAAGTCGATCAAGTATGTCAATGTCGTCCGCGACCTCAATCCGATCGGCATGTGGTCCGGCAAGGCGTCGACGCACACCCTAAGCCGCGAGGCGGTTTCGGAGCCCGGCAACGAGATGTGCGTCGTGCTCCTCCAGATCGGGAAGGCCGGCCCAATCATCGGCGCCGCCGCCGTCGGCGGCCTTTGAACGAGAAAAGGCCAAGCGCGGCGTGCCTCGTGCCGCCTTAGCCTTTAGGCCTCACTTGGTCGTCGTCTCGAACCCACCCACACGATGGCTCCTCAGCACCTCGGGCTTGAACGCAAGACCGTGGCCGGGCGCTTGCGGCGGCGACACCATGCCGTTCCTCGGGATCACAGGCGTCACCCACAGGTCGTCGTTCCAGTCCATGTATTCGAGATAGTTGGCGTTCGAGATCGAGCACAGCAGGTGCACCGTCAGCTCGTGGAAGCAGTGCGGCGCGATCGTGATTCCCCAGGTGTCGGCCGTAGCCGCGATCTTGCGAAGCTCGGTCAAACCACCGCGCATCGGATCCGGCTGCAGGATGGGCGTCGAGGGCGTGGTGAAGAACGGCCGCATCTCGTAGCGCGTGTAATGCGTCTCGCCGCCCACGATCCGCGTGCGTAGCGCGGCCGCAATTCGCTGATAGCCGGGAATGTCCTCGCAGACGACCGGCTCCTCCATCCAGTACACGTCGACCTCGTCGAAGTAGTGCCCGGCCTGGATCGCGACATCGGCCGTCCAGCCCATGTTGACGTCGATCATGATCTCGACGTCAGGCCCCAGCGCGTCGCGCATCGCCTGCACGTTCTTCACGTCCTCCCGCCACGGCCGAATATAGGCCGCCTGCATTTTGATCGCCTTGAAGCCGTCGCTCGTGAACCGGCGAGCGCGATCGATCATGCCGTCGCGCCCGAGGCCGCGCCAGCAGCCGGAACCATACGCGGCCACCTCGCCCCGTGCCGCACCCCATAGCCGATAGAGCGGCAGCCCGCTCTTTTTGCCGACGATGTCCCAGAGCGCGATGTCCACGGCCGACTGGCAGAACACCGTGATGCCCATTCGGCCGATCCAATAAGTCCCCTTCCAGATCGCTTGCCAGATCGCCTCGATCTCGGTCGCGTCTCGGCCGATGACAATCGGTGCGATCACTTCTTTGAGGCACATGTCGAGCGTCTCGAGACCGCCGGACAGAGGCTGCAGATAGCCCATGCCCGTGATCCCGCCGCGCGTCTGCACCTCCAACACCAGGAACTCGCGCGCCGCCGGAGGCATGATGCCATTCGCGGGCGGCTCACCCGCCCAAGGTACGCGCATCAGCGTCGTCTTGAAGCCGGTGATGATCGTATCTGACATGATGGCTCTCTTGCTCGGGAAGGACGTCTAGCGGCGAGCATGCCACGCGATTGTCGCCCCGTGAACGGTCAAACCCTTGCTGACGACGCCAAACCCTTGCTGACACCGAACGAGCCGTTACTCTGGCCCCGTCGGAGGCGACGAGGCTCGCCCCTGGCGACAGGTGTTTAGCGGCCCTTGAGGATCCCTGATGGCAGACGTGAAGAGTATCGCCTCACTCGGTATCGATATCGGCGGCACTTTCACCGACATCGTCCATCTCGATCACGCGACGGGGCGCCAGAACGCCCTCAAGGTGCTCACCACCCACGCCGATCCGTCGCGCGCCGTGATCGACGGCACGCGCGCCCTCCTCGATCGCCACGGCCTCGCGGCCGCCCGGATCGGCCGCGTCATCCACGCCACCACGCTCTTCACTAATGCGCTGATCGAGCGCCGGGGCGCGGTGACCGGCCTGATCACCACGCGCGGCTTCCGCGACACCCTCGAGATCGGTCGCGAGCGCAAGTACGAGCTCTACGACATCGCCATCGACAATCCGGCCCCGCTGGTGCCTCGCAATTTGCGCCTCGAGGTCGACGAACGCGTCGGCGCCGACGGTCGCATCGTTACCCCGCTCGACCGAGAGAGCGTGCGGCGCACAGCCCGGACACTCGCGGAGGCCGGCGTCACATCGATTGTCGTCGGCTTCCTGCACGCCTACGCCAACCCGAGGCACGAAATCGAGGCCGCCGCCCTCGTCGCCGAGGCCGTGCCTGGTATTGCCATCACCACCTCGCACGAGGTTGCACCCGAGATCCGCGAGTACGAGCGCCTCTCGACCGCCGTCGCCAATGCTTATGTGAAGCCCCTCGCCGCCTCTTACATCGGCGCGCTCTCGCGCGACCTTACCGGCCTGGGGATCACCGCCCCGCTGCTCCTGATGCTGTCGAGCGGCGGCCTTACGCATGCCGCCGAGGCCATGCGCGTCCCCGTTCAACTCCTGGAATCCGGCCCCGCCGCCGGCGCCCTTGTCGCGGGCTACTATGGCCGCCTGGAGAACGAGCCCCGCCTTCTTGCCTTCGACATGGGCGGCACCACGGCGAAGCTCAGCCTCGTCGACGACGGCCGTCCCCTCGTCGCCTATTCCTTCGAGGCGGCCAGGCAGAAGCGCTTCGCCGAAGGCAGTGGCTTCCCACTTCGTATCTCCACCGTCGAGCTGATCGAAATTGGCGCCGGTGGCGGCTCGATCGCACGAGCCGATGAGATCGGCCTCCTCAAGGTCGGCCCCGATAGCGCCGGGTCCGAGCCGGGCCCCGCCGCCTATGGCCGCGGTGGCACCGAGCCGACGGTCACCGACGCCAACCTCCGCCTCGCGATCCTCAATCCCGCGACGTTCGCGGGTGGCACGATTCCCCTCGACCTTGCCGCGAGCGAGCGAGCGCTTGCCGGGCTCGCGTCTCGCCTCGACCTCGATGTGGACCGCCTCGCGCTCGGCATCCGTGATATTGTCAACGAGAGCATGACGGCCGCCGCCCGCGTTCACATCGCCGAGCGCGGCCGCGATCCGCGCACCTATGCCGTCCTCGCCACAGGGGGCGGCGGGCCGGTGCATGCCGCCGCACTCGCCCGCAAGCTCGGCGCCACGCGCGTCATTTGCCCGCCGTCCGCGGGCGTCGCCTCTGCGCTCGGGCTGATCATGGCCCCCGCCCGCATCGACCGCGTTGCGACCATCGGCTTCCGCCTCGCCACCGGTGATCTTGCGAGCCTCGAACAATCCTTCCGCCGCCTGGAGATGGAAGCCCGTGCCCTCGTCGCCGACACCGGCGTCGATACGTCCAACGCCGTTGTCTCCCGGCTCGCCGATGGACGATTCGTCGGGCAGGGTTTCGATCTCGTCGTATCGCTGCCTGACGGCCGCTTCGACACCGGCGACCCCGACGACCAGCGCCAGCGCCTCACGGCCGCCTTCGAGACAGCCTATCGGGAGAAGTTCGCTCGCACCCCGCCGAGCGTCGCCATCGAGTTCATCTCGATCCGCCTCTCCGTATCCGTCGCGGTGGCGGACACGGCCGTGGTTGCCGAGACACACGACCGCCCAGCGTCCGCGCCGCTTCGCCGTCTGGCGCGCCTGGGCGACGGCCGCGGCGAGGCCGTCACCGTCGAGGTTTACGATCGAGCCTCGCTTCGGCCAGGCACTCGCCTTCAAGGCCCCGCGCTGGTCGAGGAGGAAAGCTCGACGCTCGTTGTCCCGACCGGCGCAATCGCCGAGGTGCGCCCATCCGGCTCTATCGTCATGACGCTCGACTGACCTCGGCCTCTCCAACCAGGCAACGATGTCGTGGGGTTCCCACACGGCTCCCGCTCCGCTATCCCTAGCGCCCACGTGACAGGGCAGGGACAGCACCATGGGGCAAAGAGCGACAGGAGGAGGGGCGGACGACGCGGGCCTCACTGCCGACAGCCTCCCGCCATCCACGCCGGCCGCCGCCCCCGTCGTCCCGCCGGGTGTCACACCCTCCATGGCTCAATTCCTGGAGATCAAAACCGCCAACCCTGACTGCATCCTTTGGTACCGGATGGGCGACTTCTACGAGCTCTTTTTCGAAGACGCCGTGGTCGCCGCCAACGTGCTCGGGATCGTGCTCACCAAGCGCGGCAAGCACCTCGGCCAGGACATTCCGATGTGCGGCGTACCCGTCCACCGCGCCGACGAGTATCTCCAGCGTCTCATCCGCCGCGGCTATCGCGTCGCCGTGTGCGAGCAGTTGGAGGATCCGGCCGAGGCCCGAAAGCGCGGCTCCAAGGCCGTCGTCAAGCGAGACGTCGTCCGCCTCGTCACACCGGGCACGTTGACCGAGGAAAGCCTCCTCGACACCAAGGCCCGCAACTATCTGACCGCCGTGTTTCCGCTGCCGGGCACAGGCGCGGCCACCGCGTCCAGCCGGCTGCTCGCACTGGCCTCGATTGATATTTCGACTGGCGAGTTCGAGGTCGGTGAGGTCGCCGCCGCCGATCTGCCCGGTGAGATTGCCCGCCTCGCCCCGCGCGAGATACTGATCCCCGATACGAGCTTCGACGACCCCACCATCACCGCTCCCGCACGCCAGACTGGCTCCGCCAGCACCCCGGTTCCCGCGGTCTCGTTCGACAGCATGGCCGGCGAGCGCCTCCTCAAGGAGCGTCTGGGCGTCACCGAGCTGGGCGGCTTCGGTGCGTTCGGCCGCGGCGAGCTGGCAGCCATTGGCGCCCTGCTGCGCTACATCGACCTCACCCAGATCGGCGCCAAGCCCGCCATTCGCCCACCCCGCCGCACCGGCCCGTCCGACATTCTGCTCATCGACGCCTCGAGCCGCGCCAGCCTCGAGTTGGTGCGCTCCACCTCGGGCGAGCGCGACGGCAGCCTTCTCGCCGCTCTCGATCGGACGATGACTGGGCCCGGCGCTCGCGAGCTGGCCGCACGCATCGCGAGCCCTCTCGCCGACCAGAAGGCGATCGGCCAGCGCCTCGACGCCATTGCCTTCCTGATCGAGCGCGCCACGCTCCGCGACGATATCCGCACGGCGCTCCGTGCCTCCCCCGACATCGCCCGCGCCATCTCGCGCATCTCCCTCGGCCGTGGCAGCCCACGCGACCTCGGCCTCGTCCGCGACGGGCTCGCAACCGCGACCGCGATCCGATTGCTGCTCGAGCGGGCCGGCGGTGCGATGGGGCTCGCTGGCGACCTCGTGCCGATCGCCACCCGTCTCGCGGGCGTCGGCGCGAGGCTCGCCGATCGACTGAGCCAGGCCCTCGTTGACGACCCGACGCATCAGAAGAAGGACGGCGGCTTCGTTCGCGCCGGCTTCCACCCCGATCTTGACGAGGCCCTTCAACTCCGGGACGACAGCCGCCGCGTGATGGCGAGCCTCGAGGCGCGCTACATCGACACGACCGGCGTCAAAAGCCTGAAGGTTCGCCACAACAACATCCTCGGTTTCTACATCGAGGTGACGGCCTCGAACGCCCGCCCACTGCAATCGCAACCCCACGACGCCCTCTTTCGCCATCGTCAAACCATGGCCAACGCCATGCGCTTCACCACACCCGAGCTGGAGGAGGCCGAAGGCCGCATCGCATCGGCCGCCGAGACTGCGCTTTCCATCGAGTTCGAAGTCTTCGCCGAGTTAGAGAGCGAGGTCCGCAATAGCGAGCGCGCCCTCGGTGAGGTTGCAGCCGCGCTCGCCGAGATCGACTGCCTCGCCGCCCTGGCCGAGTTGGCGGAGACCGAAGGCTACGTCCGTCCCGAGATCGGCGCGGACACTGGCTTTGAGATCAGAGGCGGCCGCCATCCGGTCGTAGAGCAGGCATTGAAGGCGCAAAAAGCCGGTCCCTTCGTCGAGAACGATTGCATTCTCGGCCGTCTTGAGCCGTTTCCCGAGCAGGGACCCTCGACCAACCGCCCGCCCGGATTCGACGAGACGGCGGAAGGCCGCATCTGGCTCGTCACCGGCCCGAACATGGCCGGCAAATCGACCTTCCTGCGCCAGAACGCATTGATCGTCGTCATGGCGCAAATGGGCTCGTTCGTACCCGCCCGCTCGGCGCGCATCGGCCTCGTCGATCGGCTGTTCTCGCGCGTAGGTGCCTCCGACGATCTCGCCCGCGGTCGCTCCACCTTCATGGTTGAGATGGTCGAGACGGCAGGCATCCTGAACCAGGCAACCGACAGGAGCCTCGTCATTCTCGACGAGATCGGCCGTGGCACCGCGACATTTGACGGCCTCTCCATCGCCTGGGCCACCGTCGAGCACCTGCACGAGGTCAATCGCTGCCGCGCCCTCTTCGCGACGCACTATCACGAGCTGACGACCCTCGCGGGTCGCTTGCCCGACGTCGCTAACGCCACCATCGACGTCAAGGAGTGGCACGACGAGATCGTCTTCCTGCACAAGGTCAAGAGCGGCGCCGCCGACCGCAGCTACGGCATCCAGGTCGCCAAGCTCGCAGGCCTGCCGCGCGCCGTGATAGAGCGCGCCACCGAGGTTCTTGCCGTGCTCGAGCGGGGCGACGCCAAGGGCCGCAGTGGCGGCAAGGGCAAATCCGGCGGCCCGATCGTCGCCAGCTCCGGCCTTGACGAATTGCCCCTCTTCGCTGCAGCCCGTCCCAAGTCGTTCGTTGCAGCGAGGTCCGATCCGAGCCAGGTCGAGGCGGCCCTCACCGCGATCAATCCCGACGACCTCACCCCCAAGGCCGCCCTCGAGGCCCTCTACGGCCTGAAGCGCCTGTTGGCAGGAAAGGCCTGACCAAGTGCCGTCCGCTTCGATTATCGTAACCGGCGGTGACAGCCGCTATTTCCCGCTGATGCGCGAGATGATCGCCTCGGTGCGCGCCAAGCCCGAAGGCGCGACCGTCGATCTGGGCGTCTTGAATTGCGGTCTCGCACCGGACGAGATCGCATGGTGCCGCAGATGTGGGGCGCAGGTCGTCGAGCCCGGCTGGGATGTCGATTTCGGCCCTGGGCTCTCCGTACCGCCGAGCTTTCGCGCAATGACGGCCCGTCCGCACCTGAGGCGATACTTCCCGGGCTATGCCACCTACCTCTGGCTCGATGCCGACGTCTGGGTTCAGGACTGGAGCGCCGTCGCGCTATTCCTGTCAGCATCCCGCCTCGGTGACATCGCCCTCGTTCCCGAGGTGCACCGCTCCTACGCCAACTTTCGCGAGGGCCGGGACGACTTCGAAGCCGCCAACGGCCGCGCCTACGCCGAAGCCTTTGGCGCCGAGACAGCGACCAGGCTCATCCGCCGCCCACTCAACAACGCCGGCGTCTTCGCCATGTCGGCAGACTCTCCCGCGTGGGACGTCTGGGCATCTCTGCTCGCCGAAACCGCGACCCGCTCGACCAACATGATCGACCAGATCGCTCTGAACGCCGCCATCTACGATCGCGGTGTCCGTGAGATCCGTCTGCCCGCAACCTGCAACTGGATCGCACATCTCGCAACGCCAGCGTGGGATGAAGCTAGACAAGCCTTCGT
This sequence comes from Rhizobiales bacterium Ga0077524, assembly GCA_001464755.1. GTDB lineage: Bacteria > Pseudomonadota > Alphaproteobacteria > Rhizobiales > Hyphomicrobiaceae. Next base: position 4,290 of record LNDR01000270.1, on the reverse strand, counting down.
CGAGCCCGACCCGCCCTTCGCGTCGATCGGCATTCTGCACCTTACGCTTGCCACCAAATGGGCACCCACACTCGAGGTATCCGTCGCGGGAGATCCGGGCCGATCCATCGCCCGCTCCCTTCGCTTCCCCGGTTGAGCGCTGGTCACCCCCTCCGCGGCGGCCGGATCAGCAAACACAGCGGCACCGCCATCGCCGACAGCAGCGTGTAGAGCACGAACGCATTCGTGAACCCGATCATGGTCGACTGTCGCGTGATCTCCTTCGAGAGCCGCGCGATGCCCGATAACGTCTCCGTCGTCCACGCACCCGTGACCCAGGGGAGCTGCCACGCCTTGTTGTAGGCCGTCGCCAGCTCCGTCATGCGGCTGTAATTGGCGCCAGTCGTGCGGACGATCTCGGTCACCGCCACCGAGATGAAGAGGCTCGATCCCAGATTCCGCAACAGATGAAATACGCTCGAGCCTTCGGCGCGGTATTCCGGCGCCAGCGTCGAAAAGGTGGCGACCGTCAGCGGCACCCAGAAAACGCCGACCGAGAACCCTTGCATGAGGCTATTGATCGCGAGTGTCGTCTGCGAGACGTCGAGGTTGAGGTGCGCGATCCAGTAGCCCGATGCTGTCTGCACCAGCGTCGCGAAAATCATCGTCACGCGCGGATCGAGCCTCTGCAGCCACATAGCTGCGAAGAATCCAAGCCCATTGCCGACGCCGCGCCAGGCCACGTAGGTGCCGATGGCGGAATCCGGAAATCCGGCATGCTGCTGCAGGAGCGGCGGCATCAGCACGATCGGCGCGAAGTTCAGCATCCCGTAGAGCGTCACCAGCAGGCAGCCGATGGCGTAGTTGCGATCTCGGAAGTGCCCGAGATTGAGGAACGTGTCCTTCGCCGTCAGGCTGTGTGACAGGAACACATAGAACGCCACCACAGCGACGACGGTCGAGATCCAGATCTCCGTCGAGTCGTACCAGTCGAGGCGCTGCCCCCGCGAAAGGACCAGCTGCGTCGCCGCGATCGCCGCCGAGAGCGAGAGGAAGCCGATCCAGTCGAGCGGTGCACCTTTCTTGGTCAACTCGTCCATCGGCAGGAAAAACCGGAACAGGATGAAAGCCAGCAGGCTGACCGGGAGCACCATGAAGAAGCCCCACTGCCAGCCCATCTGCTCGCCGATGTACCCGCCGAGCGTCGGCCCGATCACCGGCCCCAGAATATTGGACATCCCGTAGAGCGACATGACGAAGCCGTGCTGCCGCCGCGGATAGATGTCGAGCAGCAACGTTTGGCTGAGCGGTACCAGCGGCGCTCCAAGCCCGCCTTGCATGATCCGCCAGAACACCAGCATCTCGAGCGACGTCGAAGCCCCGCACATGAAGGTCGCCGCCGAGAACCCCGTCAGGCAGCCCATCATCGTCATGCGCCGGCCGAACCGGGCAACCAGCCAGCCCGTCATCGGCGTGCATACGGCAGTCGCGATGATGTTGAACGTCATCACCCAGGAGATCTCGTCCTGGGTCGCCGAGAGCCCGCCCTGCATTTGCGGGAGCAGCGTTGTCGCGACGAGGATGGTCGCCGTATAGCAGGTCGACGCCAGCACCACGCCCAGCATCACGATGAAGCGCGCCGTAGGCGTAAGATCGTAGACGGCTCTGTCGGGATCCTGGCTCATTGTGCCGCGAAAGGGTGGAGCGAATGTTGCACGTGGCCGACCAATATCATTCCGGCGCCACTGCGCGACCCCACAATGTCACGATACCACCAGCTAACGCGGCGTCGACGCCGGCCTGGGCAGCCTCAAATTCTCCCGCAGCGTCGCCCCGCCATAGTCCATGTGGAAAAGCCCGCGCCGCTGAAGCTCCGGCACCACGAGCCGCACGAAATCTTCGTAGCTGCCCGGCACACACGGCGCGCCGACCACGAAGCCGTCGCACGCGGGCGTCGTGAACCACTCTTCCATGATGTCGGCAATGTCCTTCGGCGTACCGACCCACGGATGCGGCAGCTTGCCCCGGCGCGTGATCTCGATGAAATCGCGTGGCGTCGGCATCCGCTTTCCGGCCAGCGTCTTCAGCACCCGATCCTTGCCGCCCTGTGTTCCCGACATGGAATCGATCTCGGCTTGTGTGAACGGCTCGTCGATCGGCTTCGACCCGAAGTCGTAATTGTTGTTCTCGGACAGCAGCATCAGGCTGTCGACCTCGAGCGGCAGCGTCTCGATGAACGCCCGCTTGTCCTCGGCCTCGGCCTTCGTCTTTCCGACGACCGGATGGCACAGCGTGGCGATCTTCATGTGATCGGGATTGCGGCCGAGCCGGGCCGTTTCAGCCTTCATCTCGGCGTAGGCCTTCGCGGCATCCTCGCGCACCGGGTTCGACGTGAACACCACCTCGCCCCATCGCGACGCAAACTTGCGCCCCCGTCCCGATTGCCCGGCCTGGATCACAACCGGATGGCCCTGGGGCGTCCGCGGCACCGTGAACGGCCCGCGCGAGGAGAAATGCTCGCCCTTGTAGTCGATGCGCTGCACCTTGCTCGCATCGGCAAACCGCCGCGCTTCCCGATCGACGATCAGCGCATCATCCGCCCATGTGTTCCAGTGCCCATGCACGATCTCGAGGAACTCGTCGGCCCGGTCGTAGCGGCTATCGTGCGGCGGCGCGCCTTCCGCGCCCATGTTCATCGCCTCGATGTCGTTCATCGAGGTGACGACGTTCCACGCGGCCCGCCCCCGCGTCATATGGTCGAGCGTCGCGAACAGCCGCGCTACATGGTACGGCTGATAATAGGTGACCGAGTACGTGGAGCCGATGCCGATGCGGCTCGTCGCCATCGCCATCGGCATCAGGCAGGCAATCGGGTCCATCTTCACGCAGCGGATGCCGTTCTCGATGGCCTCCGCAAAGCGCCCACCATGGAACTCCGGCATGCCGAGCCGGTCATCGAAGAAGCAGAGCTGAAACTTGCCCGCCTCGAGTGTGCGCGCGATGTTGGCGTAGAATTCGGGGTCCAGGAAATCCAGCCGCGACTCAGGGTGCCGCCATGAGCCGGCGAAATTCGAGCAGTTCTGCGCTTGCAGGAAGCCGACGAGCACGATCTGGCGCATACGCACCTCCGTCCGGGACCGATCCGGTCCATTGCATCGGACTAAGTGTAGGGAGCAAACCAAGCTCCGCGCAACGCCATCACCGCACGCCCACCTGCGACCGCTGCGCGCGATGACTGGACAAGGGTGGGGTGGAGATGTGGGGAGTGCAGGAACGGGCACGGGACATGGCCGCAGCGTGAAGCCGAGAGGGTCGCGGCCAAAGGCGCCGTCGGTGTCGCGATGGGTCAAAAGCGACTCTAAAGGGCTTGATACTATGCCTCAGGTCGACGGCCTGAAGCCGGCATGCGAGGAACATAAGTCGGATGAACATCAGCAAAGCGCGTTAGGGAACACGAGTATCTGCGTCTTCTGCAGAGGCGAGCGCTAGTACAATTCTATGCTGCCACGTCGATACTCTTGGCTCGTGCAGCACAGTAAAGGCGAGCGAAGAATTCACCTGCAAGTACGCAGGCCGTTTCGGACAATAACCGCTCGATAGATCCAACGAAAGCCGAGCCTTCGAATATAGGTCGCCCCGTCTCAACGACGCAGTGCTGCTGAAAGATTGAGAACAACTCTCTTACGAATTGCCTGCTATTGTCACCCCGCACGCTTTCGTCGCGGTTCACGTCAACGGTGACGCAATCCCATTCAAGCGTAGCATATTTCCTCCCGATCTTCACAACCACATAAGGCAGCCTGAGACGCTTGCATTCATAGAACCAGTCGTTCTGTTTCACGCTGTCGTCGCTGCGAGTGTGTAGCCAGCAAGGGTCTGGAAGCTCGGTGAGCTTTGCTACGGCCGCCGTCATACCGTCGACAGGAGCAATGCAGCTAAGCTCAAAAAGGCGCTCAGTCGCCCGGGCTGCGTCGAAGTAGGCGATCGGCTCTGATCCTGGTCCCGCTCGTTCCACAGCCGCCAGCAATGAGGCGTGGGTGCGAAAGCCGAGTGCTGCGGCAACGGTCTCAGTTAGATGGGTAGATTTGACATTCGGAAGTCCACTGCGAAGCGTCCGTTTGACTGACTTCAGGTTGGCCGGCGTGAGGCGTAGTGGGGCCATCGCGATCGTCCTTTGCGGTTGAGCTGACTATCGCCGATTAGAGTCAGCATCCGAAAGGAGCTGCCGAAATTCAGGTGAGGTTCGCTTTGACCCGGCGACAGGTCTGGTGGAACACCCTTATTCCTCGGTAGATGATTCGAGAGGCGTGC
>LNDR01000269.1 GCA_001464755.1 Rhizobiales bacterium Ga0077524 | reverse complement strand
CCCCGCCTCTGTCGGTCAGCTCGCCCCTTCTCAATCGACCTACAAAGCTTGCGAGGGTCCCGGGACTATAGCTCAGGCAATGCTCATGCTGATCGGGCCACCCGCTCAAAGAACGTTGCTCAGCAACAACGGCCACCGGCTTCTTTGCGTAGGCGCTCAACGCTGAGCACGCCGCCGAGTCGGTAGCAAGAAAGCCGCAACTGCCAATGTTCTGCCAATCGGTAGGAAGCCGGTCTGAGTCGACAGAGCCGCTATGTGGCCGCCTCAGCCCCCCTCGCCCACCTTCCCCATCCTGCCTGGAAAGGTACACCCGAGCGGCACGCTCGGGGATAACTTTCGTGTAGATCGCCGTAGTATGTCGAGGGCAGGCCGTGCCCGCCCGCCCCT
>LNDR01000268.1 GCA_001464755.1 Rhizobiales bacterium Ga0077524 | reverse complement strand
CCACGCCTTCACCGGCGGGAGCAGTCAGCACACGCAATCATGAACCCAAGAGAGGGGGCAGTTCTACATGACGCAACGGGGGCAGATCCTGATGTCGTCTGACACATCAGCTGACCGATCGCCGCACCGACTGCCTCGTTGGCATCACGGCCCTGGTCGCCGGCCTCGCCAAGGCCCAGGGAGAAAAGCGCCTCGACGAGAAGCTGCTGGGGCTATCCAAGGCCAAGCTGCTGATCGTCGACGAGCTGGGCTACCTGCCGCTGGAACCCGACGCCGCGCACCTCTTCTTCCAGTTGGTCAGTCGGCGCTACGAGACGGGCGCGATGCTGATCACCTCGAACCGGAGCGTGGCCGAATGGGGGACGGTGTTCGCCGATCATGTCGTGGCCACTGCCATCCTCGATCGGCTGCTCCACCACAGCCACGTGCTGACCATCCGGGGCGACAGCTACCGGCTCCGCGCCAAGCGCCGCAGCGGCCTCATCAAAGCGCCAACCGCCGGTGACGCCGCTCCGGTCGGCTCCGCCTCCCTCCACGCCTTCACCGGCGGGAGCAGTCAGCACACACATGAAGCAACGGGGGCAGATCCTGATGTCGTCTGACACATCAGCTGACCGATCGCCGCACCGACTGCCTCGTTGGCATCACGGACCGGGTCCTGGACGAGGTGGGCGTAGCGTTGCGTGGTCAGTGGTGTCGAGTGGCCCAGCATACGCCCGATGATCGGTAGCGATGCGCCATTAGCTGCCGCAAAGCTGGCAAAGGAGTGGCGCAGGTCGTGAAGTCTGACACCATCGAGGTTCGCTTCGGCGCGGACGCGTTGCCAGACCTGCTGGATGCTCTGGATCGGCCGACCCACCATGTCGCTCGAGAAGACGAAGGGATTGTCGTTCTTCTTCGGCTGCCGGCGCAGCACGTCGATGGCGGCATTACTCAGGAACACCGGGCGCTTGCCGGTCTTGCTGTCGGGGAGATGCAGCAGTCCCCGCTCGAAATCCACATGCTGCCATTGCAGCCAGACGATCTCCGAAAGGCGGGCGCCGGTTCAGCAACAGGATGCGGATGGCGGCCGTCGCGGAGGGATGCTCGCGGCGGTTCTTGTCGATCGCATCGAGCACCTTGCCGAGTTGCGCAATCTCGGCGGAAGACAGAAAGCGCTCGTTCTTGTTCTCGGCATAGCGCATGACCTTGCGGCAGGGGTTGGAGTTCTCTGGCCGCCAGCCCCACTCCTCGGCGAGGCTAAACATCTTGGAGAGAACGGCGAGCGTGCGGTTTGCAGCACCTTGTCCGCCCTTGACCGGCAGGCCGCCGCGACCGCCCTTGCTGATCGGCACTGCCGGCCGGGCCGTCCGACCTTCTGCGATCTTGCGCTTGAGATCATCGACATCGGTGCGCGTGATCTCCATGACCGTGCGGTTGCCGAATAGTGGCTTGATGTGGTTCGTGATGTTGCGCTCGTCGGCAGCAACACTCAGCGACCTCTTGTGCTGACGGGAGTAGTCGTTGAGGAAGCGGTCGCAGAGTTCCGCAACGGTCGGCGGATCGCGGCGGGCTTCACGGAGTGCGACGAGGTTGGCGCCTGAACGAATCTCCCCCCACAGGCGTTGCGCCTCCTTGCGCGCCGTCTCCGGAGTCCACGGCGCGCCATGATCGCCGATCGTGAACCACCGCTGCCGGCCGTTGATCCGTGTCTTCAAGACATAGACCCGGGCGCGCGCCTGACAGCGCACGCCGAAGCCTTTGACGTCGGTATCCCAGATCAGCTCGCCGGGCCGCAGCCCATAAATGACGCGTTTGGTGATGCGGATGGAGGCGGTCATGTTGCGGTCTCCGAATCGCGTGTGGCCGCGGTGAAATTGATCCGACGTCAAATCAAACGTCAGATCGATTCTAGCGACCCTCTAGCAACCACATTCTGGAGAAATACTACGTGAGGCTGCGATTTCCAGCAACCACACGCAATCTAGTTTCAAAGATTTACGTACTATAGTCGGAACAAGAGGCCGCTCTTAAAATCCTGAGATGGCAACGTCGTGTGGGTTCGAGTCCCACCGTCCGCACCAATGAATTCAATGTCCTGGATGGATTCGAAGGCCAGCCGGGAATGGCTAGAAGCTTGTGGGCTGAAGGAACGCAACAGGCGTCCCAAGCAGCCACATAAGGCGAAAGACTGCTCGGAACCACGCGTAGCTCTCGCAGAATTCAGCGAATACTGTGGTCCGCGAAACCAGGTACGAGCGACGCCTGCTCTGCCGGCCACTGGATGCCGATCGATGCGAGAAGCGATCGATCGTCTTCTTCTCTGATAGCCTCGGCCGCGATCTCGCAGGCAAAGTCGCCAGCAAACAGCCGCCAGCTTTCGATGTTCCGCCACGGCACAGCGATCAGGACGGGAATGCCGAGTTCCAGTGCATCCGCAATGAGCGGACGGAAACCTGCGCCTTCGGCCTCTGTCTTTCCGAACTTGTTGACGACCAGCACGTCGGGAAGAGCCCGGATCGCATCACGGGCTGAGGCGAGCGCCGAGACAAGCACGCCGACATCGAGCCGACATCCGCGTGCCAGCGGGCCACGATCCTCGGAGATTTTCAGCCGCTCGCCTGTCAAAAGGCATTCGATGACCATATCGCAACGCGAGCGGCCGGCAGGCGAGGGCTCGTCGCGCTGGAGAAAACCTGCGCATGTGGCTCCCCCAGCGCGGAGCTTACCGACGAGGCGACGCATCACGTCGGCCGCAAGCTCACTGCTCGTACAGGTGATCGCCAGGATAGGGCGACCTCCAATTGGAAGTCTCTCCATTTCAGCTCCTGTTATCCGGATCGTGTCGACACTCCGAGTAGCCGCATCCATCGAGTCCCAACGATCCGGGCAGTGCAGCGGCGAATGCATCGATCGCCTGTCGGCGAAGCGCACTCACCGGCTCGGCCGGATTGCGGACCCTTTCATCAATGGAGCACAGTGTGTCGCGTTGCTCGGTCGACGACAGATGGGGTCCGAGATCGCGCAGAAAACCATCGTGAATTGCATAGATCCAGCCGTGGAGATGCAGGTTCTGCCCCCGTCCCCAAGCATTCTCGACGATCGGCGTTGCCGCAATCCTGCGGACCTGCATCTCGATGTTGAGCTCACATAGGCGGTCGAGTTTCATCTCGTCGCTGGCCAAGCTCTCGAATGTGTCACGGTGCTTGCGGTAAAGCATCGTAATCGGCTGCAGCCAGTGGTCGAGCATGGCGCCTCGCTCGACTGCGAGTGCGCGCCGCACACCGCCGCAGCCGTAATGACCGCACACGATAATGTGCTCGACTTCGAGATGCTCGATCGCAAACTCGAGGACCGACAGGATGTTCAAATCGCTGGTGTGCACGATATTGGCGATATTGCGATGCACGAACACCTCGCCGGGGTCGAGCCCGAGCACATCGTTGGCGGTCACGCGACTGTCAGAGCATCCAATCCAGAGATAACTTGGCCGCTGTTGCTCGGCCATTCTACGGAAATAAGCGGGATCATCGCGCGTCTTGCCGACGGCCCAGGCGACGTTCTGGTCGAGAAGATGATCGAGTGTGCGCGACATCAGACTGGGACCCCTCTACGCGCCTTCATGGATCGGGACATGGCATGGAGATCACTCGATTTGAGGCGCTTGCGGGCGATCACCATGACGATCGCTGTCTCGATCGCGAGATGTCGCTGCTCGCTCGCGGCGAAGTTGCGTGCGAGCTCGGCTGAGTAGCCGCTGATTTTCAAATGGTCCCCCTTCCCTGTTGCGGACAGGGCCTCAAAAATCTTGCCGACCGTTGCCGTCGCCACGACGTGATCCGCCCCCAGTTGATCGAGAATTGGCCCGAGATCATCCTCCGGCAGAGCCCGATTGAGCAATTGCGGGAACAGGTCGTCGTCCTCATCACGATGATGCAGTGCCAAGTCGTGCTTCAAGGCAGTCGCGATGTCGTTCGCAAGAACGCGCTTAATTCTGTTGTCGATGGCCAGACGGGACAGCGCACGGCAGATCGTGCGCTGCCTGCTGTGGTCAGCCTCGATGAAGCCAAGCGGATCATCGAGAAGGACGGTCGGTAGCCGGGCGAGGCCCTCCCGGTCGTTGTCCGCAGGGTCGGCACTGGTATCGCCCCTGGAAGCAGCCATCGGGCAATCTCCCGGCTTACGTCGTGCACGAGCAGCCATTCGGGGACGAAGGCGCATCTGCTAGATCGCGTGCCATCGCCCAACGTAGAATGTAGGCGATCGCGGCCCGTCCCGGGTCGTCCGCACGCTCCATCTTAGCGACCAGAGCCAGCCATTCTTCATCGGCAGCTGCAGATGCGAATTGTCCAACGCTCGCCGCCAGGTATTCACCGGGACTTTCGGCAAAACACTCCGCTGCCGACGCAACCTCGGTGAACAGCCGGAGATCACCAAGTGCTTCAATTGTCTCCGAGGCGTCTCGCTCGTTTTGAAGTCGCACGAAGAGGGTACCGAGGTGCATAGCGGCCTCCTATCGGACGTGTGGCGACGTTGTCGCCTCTAGGTCAATGCCGGTGATCGATGCTCGGCTCGCCAGCATGGAGATGTATTCCCGAACCGCGGTATCGTGTGATCGCTCGGTAAGCCACGACGCAATCCTTGCCCGCACGATCTCGAAGGGAAGTTCCTCGCCCTCGATTTTCTGGTCGACCGAAATCACATGGAAGCCATACCGTGTCTCGACGGGCTGCCGCATCACTGTCCCGACAGGCGCCTCTGCGAGTGCAGACTCGAACTCAGGGACTGTCTGTCCTCGCGAAATCTGCCCTAACGCACCGCCGTGCTGCTTCGATGGGCAAGCCGAGTAAGCCAGCGCCAAAGCCGAGAAGTCGCCAGGATCAGCGCTCAATGCGACGATGAGCGACTCGGCCTGCTGCCTCGCCTCTGAGCACGCCACTGAGTCAGCGGGAGCCGCTGCAATCAGGATATGGCGAACGGCGTAAAGGTCTGCCGATCGAAAGATCAGACGCCGCTGCTCGTAGATGCGGCGACAAGAATCATCGTCAGGCTCCGGTGTCACGACCTCCCGTTCGACGAGTTCCCGGATGACCGCTTCCTCGTCGGTCTCGCAACGTCCTTCTTCGTCGGTCAGCGGCGCGGCAGTGAGATCTAATCTCCGAGCCTCCTGCAGCAACAACTCACGCACAACCAGCGCCCGAGCAGCCGCGAGCCAAGCCTCGGAGGGTTGGGCCGCCGGGTGATGCTGCGTCTCGCGACCGATCTCCGCACGAGAGACGGAGACGCCATTGACCGTGACCGGCTTAGGACGAGGAAGGCGTACACGGGGAGCCGGCTTGGTGGCGCTGTCCGCCGGCGTCGCGTGCGCTCTATTGAGAACGGTTGCCATGATGTCACTCCGAAGTCGGCTTGAAGGCATCGCGCCGTGCCGACGCGCCGAGAGGCCGCCGCGTACGCACGACTTGATAGCCACTACGCGCAACGTACTTCACGGGCGCCGACCAGATGTGCACGAGCCGCGAGAACGGAAAGAGGAGGAAGATCGTCATCCCGAGAACCAGATGGACGAGGTAGGGCCAATCGAGCCCTTGAAGGGTCTTCGCGTCGATCGGTTGCACGGTGACGATGCCTTGCGCCCAGTGCGAGAGCGTGATCATCACCGAGCCATCCGTATGCGCCAGAGAGAGCGGCAACGTCACGAGACCCAGCACGAGCTGCACCCAAAGGATCATCAGGACTGCCAGGTCCATGTAGGTCGAGGTCTGTCGCACGCGGGCATCGAATAAACGCCGATGCAAGAGCAGGGTCAGTCCAATGAAGCAAACCGTGCCTGCAATGCCGCCAGCAAAGATGGCCAGTAATTGTTTCTGCTCGGCCGTTATGAAGAGCGTATAGACCGCCTTCGGCGTCAGCAGCCCCACCGCGTGGCCAAACACCAGGAAGATGATGCCGAAGTGGAAGAGGTTCGATCCCCAGAAGAGCTGCTTCCTCCTCAGGAGCTGGCTCGATCCGGCTTTCCAGGTGTATTGCTCGCGATCGTACCGAATGAGGCTACCGAACACGAACGCGGAAAGGCACACGTAGGGATACCAGACGAAAAGAATATGAAAGATAGCGTCTTTCATAGAGTGAGCTCCTCAAGAGCGGCCCGATGCCGGCGTGTTGACGACGGTCTTGGGGCGAGATGTGGTGGCGATCCCTGGCGCAGGGCGGCGACCTTGGCGGATTTTTGCGGCGAGGGTGTCGGTACCACACGCAGCCGATGCCGCTCCGGGTCCGAACATCACTTCCTCTTCCTCCCATGCCGCATCGAGAGCCTCGAGATCATCGGGCTCGGGATCGGGCTCGGACCTGAGAGCGGCTAGCTGTGCCGGATTTAGCTTCGCTTTCGAAAGCGAAACGAGCGCATCGAACGCGGCCTCGTAGACCGACTTTCGCTTGGCGAGCCGCTCCCGCAACGCGGCTATCACATGTCCAGGTTGGCCGACGAGCTCGATCGCCTCTGTGGCTGGCCGTGTCGAGGCAAATTCGAGGAAGAGAGGCAGAAAGTCCGGTAACTCCGACGGCGTCGGAGAATAGCCGGCGTCCTCATACACCTTGAGCAGATCGACCATCGCCTGACCACGGTCGCGGCTTTCACCATGCACGTGCTCGAAGAGATGAAGCGACAGCGAGCGCGTCCGGTCGAACAGCAGGATGTAACGCTCCTGCGCATCGAACAGGTCACGACCGGCGATGTCGTCGATGAGACCGACGACATTCGCGAGGTGGACGCGCGGGAGCACGGCCTCCGCGGCAAGCACGGCCTTGAGGTCCGGAGCAGCCGCCTGCAACTCGTCGCTCGGATAAGAAAGTAGCGCGGACAGAACCTTCAGCGTTCTCATCAGTAGGCTCCCATGCGCGGCTTAGCGTTCTTCACTTTGATCCCGCCGAAGAGGTTGGTCTTGTTGTCGCTCGGCAGGCAGCCATCGCCGAACGAGAAGCCGCATTCGCCGCGCAACTCGTAGGCGTCCTGCGTCACCTCGCGATGCGATGTCGGAATGACGAAGCGGTCCTCGTAATTGGCGATCGCCATCACGTGATACATGTCCTCGATCTGCTGTCCGGTGAGCCCGACACGGCGCGCAACAGCGTCGTCGATGACGCCGTCGATCGTCTTGGCCCGCATATACGCGCGCATGGCGAGCATGCGTTCCAGGCCGAGGGCGACCGGCTGCTCGTCGCCGGCGGTGAGCATGTTGGCGAGATACTTGAGCGGAATGCGCAGCGAGCGAACGTCGGGCATCGCACCATCGGTGCCCATCTTTCCGGCCTCCGAAGCCGCGGTGATCGGCGAGAGCGGCGGGACGTACCAGACCATCGGCAGCGTCCGATATTCAGGATGCAGGGGGAAGGCGACCTTCCACTCCATTGCCATTTTCCACACCGGCGAATTTCGAGCTGCCTCGAGCCAGGCGTCGGGAATACCCTCCAGGCGAGCCTGCTCGATCACCTTGGGGTCACTCGGATCGAGGAAGATGGAAAGCTGCGCCTCATAAAGAGCCGTCTCTTCCTTCACACTCGCTGCCGCTTCGATTCGATCCGCGTCATAGAGCACGACGCCAAGGTAGCGGATGCGGCCGACGCAGGTTTCCGAGCATACCGTTGGCTGGCCGGCCTCGATGCGCGGATAGCAGAGAATGCACTTCTCGCTCTTGCCGCTCGACCAGTTGAAGTAGATTTTCTTGTATGGGCAGCCCGAGACGCACATGCGCCAGCCACGACACTTATCCTGGTCGATAAGAACGATGCCGTCCTCTTCACGTTTGTAGATGGCTCCCGACGGGCAAGCCGCGACACATGCCGGATTGAGGCAGTGCTCGCACAAACGCGGCAGGTACATCATGAAGGTGTTTTCGAACTGCCCGTAGATCTCCTTCTGTATGCCCTCGAAGTTCTGATCCGCCGAGCGCTTGGAAAATTCGCCACCGAGAATTTCCTCCCAGTTCGGTCCCCACTCGATTTTCTCCATACGCTCGCCGGTGATTAATGAGCGGGGTCGCGCCGTCGGAAACGCCTGTGACTCCGGTGCTGTCTGGAGATGCTCGTAGTCGAACGTGAATGGCTCGTAATAGTCGTCGATCTCCGGCATGTTCGGATTGGCGAAAATACTTGCCAGAACACGCCACTTGCTGCCGATGCGAGGCTCGATTTTCCCGTTGGCTTTGCGCTTCCAGCATCCCTTCCAGCGCTTCTGGTTTTCCCAATCCTTGGGATACCCGATGCCGGGCTTGGTCTCGACGTTGTTGAACCAGGCGTATTCCATCCCCTCGCGATTGGTCCACACATTCTTGCACGTGACCGAGCAAGTATGGCAGCCGATGCACTTGTCGAGGTTCAAGACCATCGCGATTTGAGCTCGAATTTTCATTCTCTTGTCTCCTGATCATTCGGCTGCGATGGAATTGCTATTCGGAAAATCTGGTCCGTGGGCGCCTTTGAACTCGCCTTCAAGCCAATCGACCTGACGAACTTTGCGTAACACCACGAACTCGTACGCAAGCTGCACATACCCGCCGATCATGTGCGTCGGCTTGAGGACCGCACGCGTTACCGAGTTGTGAATGCCGCCACGCTGCCCCGTCATCTCGGAACCCGGCACGTTCACAATCTTCTCCTGGGCGTGGTACATGAAGAGCGTCCCGTCCTTCATCCGTTGGGAGACCACCGCGCGCGCCACGAGCGCACCGTTTGCGTTGTAGGCCTCCACCCAGTCGTTATCGACAATGTCCGCTTTTTTGGCGTCATTCTCGGAGAGCCAAACAATCGGCCCTCCGCGCGACAGCGTGAGCATCAGAAGGTTGTCGGTATAGGTAGAATGAATGCCCCATTTCTGGTGCGGCGTGATGAAGTTGAGGACGACTTCTTTCTCGCCATTGGGCTTGATGCCCTGGACGCCTTTGACAGCCTTCAGATCAACGGGCGGTCGGTAGACACAGAAGCCTTCGCCGAAGGCCCGCATCCACAAATGGTCCTGATAGAGTTGCTGGCGGCCAGTTAGCGTGCGCCACGGAATGAATTCGTGCACATTGGTATATCCGGCGTTGTAACAGACCTTCTCACTCTCGAGTCCGGACCAAGTGGGTGCCGAGATGATCTTTCGAGGCTGTGCGACGACATCGCGAAACCTGATCTTCTCGTCCTCCTTTGGCAAGGCCAGATGGACATGGTCGCGTCCCGTGGTTTTGGACAATGCCGCCCACGATCTGACCGCAACGTCACCGTTTGTCTCAGGCGCGAGCATGAGCAGAACTTCGGCCGCGTCGATATCGCTGTCGATGCGAGCCATGCCTTTTGTGGGTCCGCTCTCGGTGACGACACCGTTGAGTTTGCGCAAGCTCTCGACCTCGTGCTCGGTCCTCCAGGCAATGCCCTTGATGCCATTGCCGATTTTCTCCATGAGTGGTCCGAGCGCGGTGAATCGCTTGTAGAGGTTCGGATAGTCGCGTTCGACGATCGTAACAGCCGGCATGGTTTTGCCGGGGATCGGCTCACACTCCCCCTTCTTCCAGTCCTTCGGATTGAAGGCCTGCGCCATCTCGGCCGGCGCGTCGTGCATGATCGGGGTAAGCACGACGTCCTTTTCGACGCCGAGCACCTCGGGCGCCACGCGAGAGAATGCCTTGGCAATGGCCTTGTAAATCTCCCAGTCGGACTTGGCCTCCCAGACCGGGTCTACAGCGCTCGTCAGTGGATGAATAAACGGGTGCATATCCGAGGTGTTGAGATCGTTCTTCTCGTACCAGGTTGCCGTGGGCAACACGATGTCGGAGTAGACGCAAGTGGTCGACATGCGGAAGTCGAGTGTGACGAGCAGGTCGAGCTTGCCGCGTGGCGCCTCCTCATGCCAACGCACCTCCTTCGGCTTCTCGCGACCTTCCTCGCCAAGGTCCTTGCCGAGCACGCCATGCGACGTGCCGAGCAAATGCTTGAGGAAATACTCATGCCCCTTGCCGGATGAGCCGAGCAGGTTCGATCGCCACACGAACAGGTTTCGCGGGAAGTTCTGCGGCGCGTCGGGGTTCTCCCATGCGAAATCGAGTTCGCCGGATTGAAGCGCCTTCGCGACGTACGCCGGCGCTTCCAATCCGGCGGCTTGCGCCTTGCCCGCGATCTCCAGCGGGTTTTGTGTGAGAGTGGGATACGCCGGGAGCCATCCCATCCGGATCGAGCGAATATTGTAGTCGATGATCGAGCCGTCCCATGGACCGGGGGGTGCCGTCGGGGAAAGGATGTCGCTCGCGACCATCGTCTCGTAACGCCACTGGTTGGTGTGCGTGTAGAAGAACGACGTCGAGTTCTGCTGGCGGGGCGGGCGCCCCCAATCGAGCGCAAACGCGAGCGGCGCCCAGCCGGCTTGCGGGCGCAGCTTCTCTTGGCCGACGTAGTGCGCCCAGCCCCCGCCAGACTGACCGACGCAGCCGCACATGACGAGCATGTTGATCACGCCACGGTAGTTCATGTCGGCGTGATACCAATGATTCATGGCTGCACCGATGATCACCATCGAGCGACCGTTGGTCTTCTCAGCGTTCGTCGCAAATTCGCGCGCGACCTGAATGATTTTGTCGCGAGAAACGCCGGTGATCTTCTCGGCCCAGGCGGGTGTGTAGGGCGTGTCCTCGTCGTAGGAAGCCGCGACGTTGTCACCGCCAAATCCGCGATCGACGCCATAGTTGGCGATGAAAAGATCGTGCACGGTGGCCACGAGTGCCTCGCCGTCTGCCAGGACCAGCTTCTTCACTGGTACGCGGCGCTCGAGAATGCTCTCGTGGCTCGTGCTGACAAAGTGCTCATTGGCTATATTGCCGAAATAAGGGAAAGCAACGTCTGCGAGGTCATCCTTCACATCCGCGAGTGAGAGCCTCAGCTTGGTGGCGGCGCCACCTGCTTCCTTCTCCTCGATGTTCCATTTACCTTGCTCACCCCAGCGGAAGCCTACCGAGCCGCTGGGAACGACCACCTTGCCCGAGGTCTCGTCGAGCGCGACCGTTTTCCATTCAGGATTGTTCGACTCGCCGAGGCCTGCATTGAAGTCGCTGGCGCGCAAGAATCTATCGGGCACCAGCTTGCCGTCCTGACGGACAAGCTTCACCAGCATCGGCATGTCGGTGTACTGGCGCACGTAGTCCCGGAAATACTTGGCCTGGCGGTCGACGTGATACTCTTTGAGGATCACATGGCCCATAGCCATTGCTAGTGCCGAATCGGTCCCCTGCTTCACCGAAAGCCAGATGTCACCGAATTTGGCGGCCTCCGAATAATCCGGACAAATGACGGCCGATTTCATGCCTCGGTAACGGGCCTCCGTGTAGAAGTGCGCGTCGGGCGTTCGCGTCTGCGGAACATTGGAGCCCCATAGAATAATGAAGCCGGCGTTATACCAGTCCGCCGACTCCGGCACGTCGGTCTGCTCGCCCCACGTCTGAGGGCTCGCTGGCGGCAGATCGCAATACCAGTCGTAAAACGACATGCACACGCCGCCGAGCAGCGAGAGGTAGCGCGATCCGGCGGCGTACGAGACCATCGACATTGCGGGGATCGGAGAGAATCCGATGACTCGGTCCGGGCCGTAGGTCTTCGCGGTATAAGCGTTCGCGGCACCGATGATCTCGGTGATCTCGTCCCAATTGGCGCGCACGAAGCCGCCGTGTCCACGAACCTGGATGTAGTCGTCGCGCTTCGCCGGATTCTCGACGATCGACTTCCAGGCGGCGACAGGCGGCAGGGTCCTCCTCGCCTCGCGCCAGTGCTTGAGTAGCCGGGAACGGATCAGCGGATACTTCACACGATTTCCCGAATAGAGGTACCAGCTGTAGCTGGCCCCTCGCGAGCAACCGCGGGGTTCGTGGTTCGGCAGATCGGGGCGCGTTCTCGGGTAGTCGGTCTGCTGCGTCTCCCACGTGACGATGCCGCCCTTCACGTAGATCTTCCACGAGCACGAGCCTGTGCAGTTCGCACCGTGTGTTGAGCGGACGATCTTGTCGTGCTGCCATCGCTTACGGTAGCCGTCCTCCCAGTCCCGGTCCTCGTTCGTGGTCTGTCCGTGACCGTTGGAGAACTCTTCCTTGGCCTTTGTGAAGAAAGTCAGACGGTCGATGAAGTGGCTCATGGTCGATACCCTCGATGCATGTGGGGAGTCGCCTATGCGGCGGGTCTGGTGGCGGGTGTGGGTGTCGTCGGGCCACCACGCTCGATGTCGAAGAGAAGACCGCCCGGTCGTGTGTAGAACCACCAAGTGATTGCGATGCAGCTGACGTAGAAGGCGAGAAATCCGTAGAGCGCCGTTTCCGCACCTCCGGTCGCGGCTATCGAGGTGCCGAAGCTCTTCGGGATGAAGAAGGCCCCATAGGCAGCGATCGCGGACGTGAAGCCGATGATGGCAGCAGCCTCCTTGTCCGACTGGCGAACGCGGTCGGGCGCCGTCATCGAAGGCTCGAGCCGCGTCACCTCTTTGCGCATGATCGCCGGGATCATCTGGAACGTTGACGCGTTGCCGATGCCAGTCGCTGCGAAGAGGAACAGGAAGCTCGCAAAGAATACTGCGAACGAATTCGGGCTGGTTTTGATGCCGATGGCATAGAGGATGCCGCACACGCCAAAGCTCATCGCGATGAACACCCAGAGCGTGATGCGGCCTCCACCGATTCGGTCACAAGTCTTTCCGGCGAGTGCCCGGGAAACGGCGCCGACGAGCGGCCCGAGGAAGGCGTACTGCAGCGCATTCACCTCCGGGTAGAGGATTTTCGAGAGGAGGGGGAATGCCGCCGAGAACCCGATGAACGAGCCGAATGTGCCCGTGTAGAGCCAGCACATCACCCAGTTGTGGAACCGACTGAAGATGACAGCCTGATCGGCGAAACTCGCCTTCATCGACGCAATGTCATCCATGCCGAACCAGGAGGCGAAGGCAGATGCGATGATGAACGGCACGAAGATGTAGCCGGCATTCTGCAGCCAGAGCGTCGTCGTCACGGTGTTCACGGTCGCCGTCTGCGGGTCGCCTCCGAGCCAGCCAAAGACGCCGGTCGTAATCACGACGGGGACGACAAACTGTACGACGCTGACTCCCAGATTGCCGAGACCGGCGTTGATCGCGAGCGCGTTTCCCTTCTCCGCCTTCGGGAAGAAAAACGAGATGTTGGCCATCGAAGAAGCGAAGTTGCCGCCACCGAACCCGCAGAGGAGTGCCAGTGCGAGGAAGATCCAGTAGGGAGTACCGGCATTCTGTACCGCCCATCCCATGCCGATGGCGGGGATCAGCAGCGACCAAGTCGCGAGCGTCGTCCACAACCTCCCCCCGAAAATCGCGGGCATGAAGCTGTAGAAGATGCGGAGCGTCGCGCCAGACAAACCAGGCAGCGCCGCAAGCCAGAACAACTGGTCATTGGAGAAGGCGAACCCCACGCTCGGCAGTTTCGCCACGACGACTGACCAGACCATCCACACCGAGAACGACAACAGCAGGCACGGCACCGAAATCCAGAGGTTCCGGCGCGCGATACCGCGTCCCTTCGTCTCCCAGAACTCGCGGTCCTCTGGGCGCCAATCCGAGATTGCGCCAGTCGCCGCAAGAGCGCCTTCCTTGGCGGGATCATGGATCGGCTGCATCTCTGGCAGCTGGGGCAGCGCCCGGCTCGGGACACCTTCCGCAGCGGCATTGGCTTCCATCTGCTGGATGGCGAGATGCATCCAGACAAGCGAGACGGCCACGATGAGGAAGAGCAGCCAGAAGCAGCTTTGCCAGACGCCGGTCAGATCGTTCAATGCGCCGAACGCGATAGGAAGGACGAAGCCACCAAGACCGCCTACGAGACCGACGATTCCTCCGACCGCTCCGACCCGGTCAGGATAGTATACCGGTATGTGCTTAAAGACGGCAGCCTTGCCCAGGCTCATGAAAAATCCGAGGACAAAAGCGGTCACGACAAAGCCGACGAGGCCCATACGCGTCGAGAATGCGACCGGCCCGCGGATGCCTTCGACGACATACTGTGTCGGCGGGTAGGAGAGGATAAACGTCGCGACGACAGAGACGATAAACGTCCAATACATGATCGTGCGGGCGCCATACTTGTCAGAGAGATGACCTCCGTAGGCCCGGAAGATCGAGGCGGGGATCGAGTACATCGCGCCGATCATGCCGGCGGTCGTGATGTCTAGCCCGTAGACCCCGATCAGGTAGCGCGGCAGCCAGAGTGCCAGCGCGACAAAGGCGCCGAACACGAAGAAGTAGTAGAGTGAAAAGCGCCAGACCTGCACGCTTTTCAAAGGCTCGAGCATCGCGGACAGCGGCTCAGGCTTCTCGCCCGACATCCGACGCCGCTCGAGATCTGGATCGTCCTTGGTGAAAAGGAAGAACAAAAGCCCCGTAATGGCCAGCACGGCCGCCCACACGAGGGCGACTGTCTTCCAGCCGTAGGCGATCATGATCACAGGGGCTGCGAACTTCGTGACGGCCGCGCCCACATTGCCGGCACCGAAGATGCCGAGCGCTGTGCCCTGCTTTTCCTTCGGGAACCATTTCGCGACGTACGCGACGCCGACCGAGAACGAGCCGCCGGCAATGCCGACACCGAGTGCAGCGATCAGGAAGGT
>LNDR01000267.1 GCA_001464755.1 Rhizobiales bacterium Ga0077524 | reverse complement strand
GCTTGGCATCCTTATTCCTCCGTCGATCAATTTCATCATCTACGGGCTACTCACCAATTCCAGCGTGCCCCGGCTCTATCTCGCAGGCTTCCTGCCCGGTGCGTTGCTGGCGGGTTTGTTCATGGGCATCGTCCTCATCTATTGCCTGTTGCGCCCGAGCGCCGGAGGCACGCCCTTGAGCACCAGTTGGGGCGAGCGGTTTCGAGTTCTGCCGAGCCTGATTCCTCCAATGTTCATCTTCATCGTCGTCGTTGGTGCAATCTACATGGGCGTCGCGACCCCAACGGAGGCGGCCTCACTCGGCGTGGGGGCGGCTTTGCTGCTTGCATGGTGGGAAGGCAAGCTCACGTTTCACATGCTGCGAGCCGTGGCAGAAGGGACCATGCGCACGACAGCGATGATCATGATGATCATCATCGCGGCCCAGTTCCTGAATTTCGTGCTGGCTGCGATCGGTATCACCGACACGATCGCCCAGGCCATGGAGGCCATGGGTCTCGGCAAGATCACGACCATGCTCGTGATCATCGTATTCTACTTGGTCCTCGGCTGCTTCATGGAGACGATCTCCATGATGATCCTCACGACGCCTTTCATCTTCCCGATCGTGGTCAAGATGGGGTGGGACCCGATCTGGTGGGGTATCGTCCTCACCATCCTGATCGAGGCGGCGCTGATCACGCCGCCGGTCGGCTTGAACCTCTACGTTGTGCAGGGTATGCGAGCACGCGGCCCCGTCAGCGATGTGATCTGGGGCTCGTTGCCGTTCGTCGGCGCGATGATGGCGATGATCGCGATCCTGATGGCGTTCCCGGAGATCGCCCTGTGGCTGCCGAACCTGGTCATGGGCAAGGGTTAGCCGTTGCCTCGGCAGCAACGCGCGCCCAAACGGGAAACCCCGGTCTCAAAACCGGGGGTCCCAACTCGGTGACATGACGAGATAGCGCCTTGTATCAGAGATCGCCGAGCTTTCCGGCCTTCTCGGCAAGCAGATAGTAGAACGTCACGCGGTGCTTCGAGTTGTCCGCCTTCATGGCCTCGCAAACGGCTTTGATGCGCGCATCGAGCGCCGCGTCGTCTTCGGCCATCTTGAGCTTGCGCTTGAGGAAGCTCTCCCGAACTCGCTCAAGTTCGTCCTTCGACGAGCACGAGACATGTGAGGCATCGCGGCTCTTCAGCGCGATGCCGAGGAATCGCACGATCCCGTCGACCGCCTTGGGCTCGATGCTCGCCGTGTATTTCTTGATGTCACTCGTGTAGTCGACCTCGGCCATGGGCCACCTCCTGCTGGACTGTGCAAGTGCGTCAACGACGTCTGATCTTCAGCATTGCCGCGCGCCTCGCCTCCCGAGGAAACTCGCAGGTGAGCGCGACCTTCAATGCCGCAGCAGTGTACGCCGGAATAAGGATTTTGCGAGGCCTCTGGAGCATCCGGCATCGGCACCCGATCGAACGAGCTATCGGCCCTCGATTGAACCGCCCCGCACTCCCGGCTAGGCTGCCGCCCGAACCGCGATTTTGGAGACCCGAATGCCGATCGATGCCGCCACCTACCGAGAGAGTCTCAGGCGCCTCAAACCGCGGGTCTTCGTCAATGGGCAGCGGATCGAGAGCGTCGCCGACGAGCCGCTGCTGGCTCCCGGAATCGCGGCGACCGGCGTTGCCTACGATTTTGCCTGCCGGGACGAGCACAAGGCGCTGATGACAGCGCGGCAGGCGACGTCGGGCAAGGTCGTCAACCGGATGCTGCATATCGACGAGACCTCGACCGACCTCCTCTACAAGCTCGAGGCGATCAGGTTGGTGTGCCGCGAGTCGGGGTGTGCCCAGCGCTATCTGAGCCACGACGCGCTGAACGCCCTCTATCAGGTGACGCATCGTCTCGACGCCGATCGTGGCACCGATCGTCACCAGCGCCTGCTCGCCTATCTGCACGAGAGCCAGGACCACGACTGGAGCCACGGCATCGCCATGACGGACGCCAAGGGCGATCGCTCCAAGCGGCCGGGCGCCCAGGCGAACCCCGATGTCTACGTGCACGTCAAGGAGCGCCGGCGCGACGGCATCGTCATCCGTGGCACGAAGGCGATCGTCACCGGTGCGCCCTACATGCACGAGTTGCTCGTGCTCCCATGCCGGACCATGACACCAGAGGACAGGGACTTCGCAGTCGCCTGTGCCGTCCCGATCGACGCACCCGGCGTGACCGTCATCTCCCGGCCCGCCGGCCGGATCGGCGATCCGGCAGCACTCTATTCGGCCAAGTTTGGCCAATCGACAGCGGTGGTGCAGTTCGACGACGTCTTCGTTCCCCACGACCGCGTCTTCCTCGACGGCGAGGTCGAGGAAGCCGGCTTCATGACGACGAGCTACGCTACGCATCACCGCCACTCTTGCATCGGCGCGCGCGCCGGCTTCGGCGACCTGCTGATCGGCGCAGGCGCGCTGATGATGGAAGCAAACGGGCTCGACCCCGAGCGTCACGCGCACGTGCGCGACTCGATGGTGGAGCTGATCAAGATCGTCGAAGGCTTCTTCGCCTGCGGCGTCGCAGCTTCGGTCTACGCCATGAAGGACCCGGCTGGCTCGGTGATGCCAGACACCGTGTTCGCCAACGTCGGCAAGCTGCTGCTCGCGACCCAGATCTACGACATGCATCGCCTCGCGCACTATGTGTCCGGCGGGCTCATCGTGGCGTTGCCCGGCCCGGACGAGGACCACAACCCCGAGACGGCCGCCTCGCTGTCGGCCGTGCTTGCCGGGCGTCCCGACGTGCCGGCGTCGAAGCGCATGGAGGTCGCCCGTCTAATGGAGGATCTGACCGCCTCCTACACGGGAAGCTGGATGAGCGTGATCTCGCTGCATGGTGGCGGCTCGCCCGAGGCCATGAAGCGCGAGATCTGGCGCAACTATCCTGTCGGCGAGAAGCGCGATCTCGTCGAGCAACTGCTCGACCGCGGCGTCCTCGACGAGGGCAAGCGCGTCTCGAAGCAGCCCGGCCGCTGCTGTGCGACCGGCTGCGAGGTGCCTGAGATCGAGAGCCCCCGCGCGATCAGCAGGGACGCGGCGGAGTGATCGCGCATCTCTGTCCGCCGGCACGGCCTATTCCGTACAGAGTGGGATCCCCAACATGTCGACCATAAAGCAAGCGGAGGACGCTGCCACGCTGCTCTGGCGCAGCTGGCAATCCGGCTCTGTCGTCGGCGCCCTGCCGGCTGATGTCCGGCCCGCGAGCCGTCGCGACGGTTACGCCATCCAGGCCGAGGTGCGCCGCCTGTTCGGCCGCGACAACACGGGCTGGAAGATCGCCGCAACCTCCAAGGCGGGACAAGCCCACATCGGCGTCGATGGCCCCATCGCGGGCCGACTGCCTGGCGAGCGGACGCACGCCTCCGGTGCCACCATCCTGCTCGCCGGCAACCGCATGCGCGTTGCCGAACCCGAGTTCGCGTTCCGCTGCGGGACCCGCATCACCCAGCGTACAGCGCCTTACACGGTAGCCGAGGTGCTCGCGGCAATGGATGCCCTGATCCCCGCGATCGAGGTGCCAGACTCACGCTTCGAAGACTTCGCCAAGGCCGGAGGTGCCCAGCTTATCGCCGACTGTGCGTGCGCTCGCGATTTCGTGCTCGGCACGCCGACGGCGGCGCATTGGCGCGATCTCGACCTTTCCGGCCATCCCGTGCGTGCTTCGATTGCTGGCCGCCTTGAGCGAGACGGCATCGGCGCCAACGTCCTCGACGATCCGCGATTGGCGCTGACATGGCTGGTGAACGAACTCTCGGGTCTCGGCATCGCGCTTGAGCCCGGCGAGGTCGTAACCACGGGGACGTGCATGACGCCACTCGAGATCCAGCCGGGCGACCACGTGATCGCCGACTTCGGCGTGCTTGGCCGGGTCGAGGCTCGCTTCGCGTGAGCCTCCTCAATTCAGCCAGCGGCTACGGCGGGCTGACCAAGGCCCTGCATTGGCTGATCGCCGGGATGTTTGCCTTTCAGTACGCCGCTGGCGCCGTGATGACCCGCATGGCACCGAGTGGCATGGCGCTCGGCCTGCCGCAGTCGGCCTGGTACAATTGGCATAAATCGATTGGGCTGGTGGCGCTCACCATTGCACTGGTCCGCCTCGCCAACCGTCGCCTCGGAGAGTTGCCGCCATGGGCACCGACGCTGGTCGACGGGGAGAAGCGCTTCATCCATCGGGCCGAGCAACTGATGTATGCCGCCATGCTGGCGATGCCGGTCTCGGGTTTCGTCTATGTCATGGCGGGCGGCTACGGCGTGCACCTCTTCGGCCATTGGCATCTGCCCAATCCGATCGGCGAATGGCCGCTGCTGGCGTCAGCGGCCAAGCTGGTGCATCTGATCGGGGCCATTGCGCTGGCTCTCGCCGTGCTGGGTCACGTCGGTTTGGTGCTGCGCCATCAACTCTTGCTCCGTGACGGACTTCTGCACCGCATGCTGCCGCGCCGAAACCGCACCCCGTAATCAGCGCCGTCGCAGCCGCAAGTCCCGGATGATCTCGCGGGCCGCGTTATGTCCCGGCGCTCCCGTGACGCCGCCTCCGGGGTGTGCCCCCGAGCCGCAGAGATAGAGCCCCGGCAGCGGCAGGCGATAATTGGCGAAACCCATCACCGGCCGCGTCGCGAACAGCTGATCGAGGCCGAGCTGTCCGTGGAAGATGTCGCCATCGACCAGGCCGAAGCGGCGCTCCAGATCCAAAGGTGACAGAACCTGGCGGGCAATCACCGACGCGCGGAAATTGGGCGCATGCTCGCTGACTGTGTCGATGACGAGATCGGCGAACCGCTGCTTCTCGGCCGGGTCCTCCCAGGAGCGCGGAGCTGGCAGATGCGGCGCCACGTGCTGGACGAAGAGACTGGCGACGTGGCGCCCGGCAGGTGCGAGACTGTCGTCGAGCGTGGAGGGGATCAACATCTCCACGACGGGCTTTCGCGACCACCCGTCGGTGCGGGCGTCGAGATAGGCCCGCTCAAGGTAGTCCAGCGTCGGCCCGATGACGATGCCGGAGCCGTGATGGTCCTGCACGACTCCCCCCGGCCGGCACAAAAAATCCGGTAGCTCGGAAAGCGCCACGTTCATGCGGAACGTGCCGGACCCCGTGCGGATCGCCAGAAACCGTCGGCGCACCTCGGGCGCGACGGCTTCCTCGCCGATCAGATCGCGAAACAGCAGCTTGGGGCCGACATTGGCCGCAACCGCACGCGCGGCGATGCGCTCGCCGCTCTCCAGTTCAACCCCGGACGCCTTGCCGCCCGCGACGACGACGTGCCGGACCGCAGCCGACGTGCGAACAACGGCGCCCGATGCTTCAGCCGACCGGCGCAGCGCCCCGCTGACGGCGCCCATGCCTCCAATCGCGTGCCCCCAGACACCGGACTTGCCATTGACCTCGCCGAAGCAGTGATGGAGCAGAACGTAAGCCGTCCCCGGCGTCGACGGTGCGGCATAGGCACCGACGATGCCGTCGAAAGCAAGTGCACCTTTCACGACCTCGCTTTCGAACCAGCCCCCGAGAAAATCGGCGGCGCTCTTCGTGAACAGATCGACGAGGAGGCGCTGCTCCTCCAGCCCCAGACGCAACAACCGGCGTCCGATCAGGCCCGAGCGCAAGAGCTCGACAATACCGCCCCCGGCGTTCGGCGGCGTCCGGAGAACCAAGTCGCGCAGAACTCCGGCGGCGGTCTCGATCGCGGCGTCGTAGGCGGGCAGGCGCTCGGCGTCCCGCGGCGAGAAAGCGGCGATGGCACGCTGACGGGCGGCCAGGCCGTAAGGCATCAGAAATTGGCGACGGGCCGCTCCACGATGCGCAAACCGTGTCGGGCGAGTTCGAGATCGCGAATTACTCGGGGATCGAGCAGGCTGACGGTGTAGGCCGCCACCGAATTGCGAAAGCCCGGATGAAACTCCTCGGTCAGCGCCGCGCCCCCCGCGACCGGATTGCGCTCGAGCACAACCACTCGGGCGCCGGATCGAGCGAGATAGGCGGCGCAGGCGAGCCCATTGTGGCCGCCGCCAATGATCGCAACATCGCAGACAGTGTCGCTCATGCCGTTGGCTCGCTCGTTCGAGGCGCTTGTCCGAGAGTGCACGTCCCGGTCCAAGAGGCCCGAGCCATCTCCACCGCCGCCGATCCACGCTCACACACTATGGTAAATCGTATACCGCCGCTGCGCTCCCGCCTCGACGCTCGCCCTATTGTGATTTAATGCGAACCTATAGGAGATCGGCACCCGCCGGCCCCCGCCCCCTTTCACGCACACAGGATCGACGGCATGAGCAAGCCAGCCCTCCTTTCGACCGGCCCGATGATGCCGCTGATGGTGACGCGGATGGAGGACGCCTTCGAGGTTCATTGGCTGAACGAGATCAAGGACCGCGATGCGTTTCTCGACACGGTCGGACCGCGCATCGAGGCGATCTGCACGGGTGCCCACACGGCCGTCCGGACCGACGTTGCAATGCTTTCCCGACTTCCGGCCCTGAAGGTGATCGGGAACTACGGCGTCGGGTACGATTCGATCGACGTCCCCGAGGCCAAGAAGCGCGGCGTTATCATCACCAATACACCCGATGTCCTCAACGAGGAGGTTGCCGACACCGCAGTCGGCCTCCTCTTGATGACCGTGCGCGAGTTGTCCAGGGCCGAGGTCTGGATGCGAAACGGCCAGTGGGCCGCAACCGCTGCCGACTACCCCTATACGCCGAGCTTGCGGGATCGCAGCGTCGGCCTCGTCGGATATGGGCGCATCGGCAAAGCCATCGGTCGGCGGCTCGAAGCCTTCGGTGTGCCGATCTCGTATTTCGGGCGCAAGGCGCAAGCGGATGTACCGCTCCCCTTCTACGACGACCTCGTCGCGATGGCCGAGGATGTCGATACGCTGATCGCCATCCTGCCGGGCGGGCCCGCAACCCAGAACCTGATCAACGCCCAGGTGCTGGAAGCTCTCGGTCCGCAAGGCGTGCTGATCAACATGGCGCGCGGCACTGTGGTCGACGAGCCCGCACTGAAGACAGCCTTGCGATCCGGCAAAATTCTCGCGGCCGGGCTCGACGTCTTCTGGAACGAGCCGCGAATCGACCCAGACCTCCTTACGATTCCGAACCTGACGGTGCTCCCCCACGTCGGCTCGGGCTCGATCTACACCCGCTCCAAGATGGGCAACCTGACGGTCGACAACCTGATCGCCTACAAGGAGCGCAAGCCCCCGATGACTCCAGTTCCGGAGACGCCCTTCAAAGGCTGGTAGGGCCGGCCGCTGGCAAACAGCCCCTTATTCGAGGAGGAGGCGGCGCGCCTCCTCGAGGCTGCGGGCAAAGGCCGCGTGGTCGGCCATCTCGGCTCCGGCAGGGGCGTCTCCTTCGATGACGCTGCCGCCGCTCTCGAGGATGGCGACGGCGATCATCAGGTTCTCGGCCATGCCGAAATCCTCGATCTCGAAGCCCGCTGCGTCACTGTCACCGGCCGGAATGCCCCGCGCGCGGTAGGCCTCCGCGCGCGCTCGGTAGTCCCCCGGCACGTTCGTGTAGCCCAGCACCGGTCGGCCGAGTGCGCGCATGAAGCCCACCTCGAAGGCAGTCCCTGAATCCATCGAGACCCCGCGAAACGGTGTCAGATTGGCGATCAGGAGATCGCACGACCGCATCAGTGCCTCGTTGGCGAGCGAGATCCGCCGCGCTTGCTCGAGCTTCGGCAACCCATCCAGCCCGAGTTGCTGATCCAGCGGAAAGAGTCCCTCGAACCCTGCCGTGCGGGCCAAGTCGGCCTTGGCACGCCCCACGGCAATGGCGTCGGGCAGGAACACCTCGGGTCCGGCGAGATAGATGCGCTTCAGGGGCTCGCTGGTCATCGAGATCTCCGTCGGGACAGATCGAGGCTGAATTGGCGGGTAAGGTTTGATTCGCCAATCAAGCGTAGCATCGCAGCCCGACCGATACCGCCTGCAGGGTGCCACGCGCCCACAAGACTTGCGCAGGCAACGAAATGGGGCCGCACCGTGCTCAAGACAGCCGTCAAGGGGATCGCCGGCACGCTCGGCTACGACGTCATCCGCAAAAACGCCGGAACGGCGTCGCTGTCGCGAGGCATCGTCGCGCGATTCCGGACTCAGGGCGAGGACGTCGCCTTCTTCGTGCTCAACGAGTGGGACTACATCCAGAAGCATCACCTGAATGGCGGCTTCTACGAGCCTGAGGAACTGGCTTTGATTGGCCGGCATCTCGACGGGGGCGTGTTCGTCGACGTCGGCGCCAACGTCGGCAATCACTCGGTCTATGTCCTCAAGTTCCTCGGCGTCGAGAAGGTGATCGCCTTCGAGCCGAACCCGACGGCGGCTGAATTGCTTGCCGTCAATCTCGCGCTCAACGGTCTCTCGGCCCGTGTCGAGCACCGGCTCGCGGGGCTATCGGATCGCAAGACGGTTGCCCGCTTGGTTGCCCCCGGACACATGGATCTCGGCAGCACCAAGGTCTCCGTCGGTGAGACCGGCACGGGCCGCCAATGCGTCGTGCTGACCGGCGACGAGGCGCTCGCCGACACCCCGTCGATCTCGATGATCAAGATCGACACAGAGGCGATGGAGCTTCAGGTACTGAAAGGTCTCGCAGGAACCTTCGCGCGCTGCCGTCCCAAAGCCTTCGTGGAGGTCGACGACGCCAATCGCGATGCCTTCCTCGCGCTCGTCGAGAGCTTCGACTACACGGTTGCCGAAACTTACCGGCGCTACGCGACGAACTGCAATTATCTCCTCGTTCCGCGCGCCTCGTCGCCGTGACAAGCCCCAAATGGCGCTGAGAAGCCTCGTCAGATCCACCGTCCTTATCGGCTCGTCATCCATCGCGACGACGCTGGTGTCGATCCTCCGCGTCAAGGCTTTGGCGCTGATGGTGGGTCCAGCGGGCCTCGGCCTGCTTGGTGTGCTGGCCGGCATCGCCAGCGCTGCGACAACGGTTGCCGCGCTCGGCAGCGATACCAGCGGAACCCGCCGCATCGCTCTTGCACGCAACGATCCCGCAACGCTCGCCCGCGTCCGGCGCACGCTAGGTCTCATTACGGTCGTGCACGGTTTGCTCAGCGCAGCAGTGTTGTGGTGGCTGCGTGAGCCCATCGCGTCCTGGGCTCTGGGAAGCGCCATCTACGCCGACGAGGTGGGCATCGTCGGCATCGCAGTGGCTCTCTCACTCGTGGCCGGTCTTCAGATTGCGCAACTGCAGGGCCTCGCTCGCGTCGGCGATATCGCCCGCATCAATATCCTGGCGAGCCTCGGGAGCACGGTCGTCGGACTGCTCGCTGTCTGGACATGGGGCATCGCCGGCATCGTCGTGCTCGTCCTCGCTCAGCCGGCACTGGCAGCCCTTCTCGCGACCCACCGCATGGCTGGTCGCATCGGAACCGATGGCACGCCGATTAGCCTCCGCGATGTGATGCACGACTGGGCCAGCGCCATCACGCAGGGGGCGCCCTATATGCTGAGCTTCCTGATGCTGACGCTGGTGCCGCTGGCCATCCGCGCGCTCGTCGTCCGCGACCTCGGCATCGAGGCGGCAGGCCACTTCCACGCGGCCTGGACGATGTCCGTGATCTACATCGGGTTCCTGCTCAATGCCATGTCTGCCGACTACTTCCCGCGGTTGACCGCTCTGGTCGGCGATCGCAAGGCGGCATCGGCGCTCGTCAATGATCAAGTGCAGCTCGGCCTCGCGATCGGTGGCATCGCGCTGCTGATCATCCTCGGCGGCGCACCGATCCTTGTGCCGCTCCTCTACTCGTCCGCCTTCACACCGGCCGTCGAGATCGTCGAGCTGCAGGCCCTCGGCAATCTCATGAAGATCGCCGGTTGGCCGCTCGCGTTCATCGCAATGGCGCGGGGCCGTGCGATGCAATTCTTCCTGGTGGAGCTGGCGTGGAGCCTGATTCTGCTCGGCCTCGTCTGGATCGGGCTTCCGTATCTCGGGTTGCCCGCGACGGGCGTCGCCTTCGCGGTCGCGTGCGCAGCTTTCCTGCTGCTGCAAACGATGACAGCCTACGTCACTTACGGTTTCATCTTCGAGCGCAGGACCGTTCAGATGCTGGCGTTGTTCGCGGCGGCGAGCGTTGCCACGCTGCTCGCCGCGCGCCACTCCCTGGCGCTCCAGATGCTGACCGGCGGCAGCTGCGCCCTGCTCCTGGGCCTCACGAGCATCCGATCGATCCTGGCACGCGTCGAAGGTGGCGGTCGCGTGGTGACGCAGACACGGCTCGCCTTCGCGCGGATCGGCTGGCCGATGCCGGCACCGGCCCCCGCCAGCGTAGGTTGAGTGCAACATGCGCATCTCGGTCGTCATACCAACCTACAACCGCGCCGCCGCCGTTCGAGAGGCCATCGCGAGTGTGCTCGTCCAGACGCGACCCGCCGATGAAATCCTCGTCGTGGATGACGGCTCCACCGACCATACGGCCGAGGTGCTGGCCGACTTCGGTGACCGGATCAGGGTGATTGCCCAGCCTAACGGTGGCGTCAGCGCCGCCCGCAACGCCGGCATCGGCCATGCGACCGGCGATTGGCTCGCCTTCCTGGACTCCGACGATGTCTGGCTGCCGCACCGCCTCGCAACGCTTGCGCGGGATCTCGGGGATCCTCGAGTGGGCGTCCACGTCGCCGAGATGGTGCTCGAAGGTCCCGGCTACGAGGAACTTCTGCTTTCCCTCAGGGGCCTCACCTTCCCACAGGATCGCGCCGATCGCGTCGACCACCCGTTGGCCTTGGTCATGAGCGGGCTTTCCCTCGATGCAATCGCCTGCCGTCGTGACTGGATGTTGGCGGCTGGTGGCTTCGACACGACGTTGCGCATGTTCGAGGACCTCGATGTGCTCACCCGGCTCGCCCTGCAAGGCCCATGGCTCTTTACCTCGGAGGTGGTATGCCGCGCACGCCGCATCGTCGAGCCGCCCGGGCTGGCGCTCACGGCTGAGGCTGCTCGCAACGAGGTCCGCACCAAGACCGGCCTTGCCCGCGTGTTTGGCGGTCTCGCGGCTGAGGACGGACTTGCGCCCACCGAGCGCCGGCTTGTCCGAGGCGCCCTGAGTGGAGCGCTTCTCGGCCTTGCAGAAGCTCACCGTAAGGCAGGCGAGCCCACCAAGGCGGTTTCCCCACTGCTGCGTTCCATCAGCACTCACCCATCACCCCTGAAGGCAGCTGCAAAGGCAACCGTTGCCCTGCTCCTCGGATCTGGGCGGCTCGCGGCCCTAACCGGCCGCCAGCGGGGCTTTCACCGCGAGGAAGCGTAGCCGAATACCGCAGCAGACACGATCGACGCCCATCCAGGACCCTGTGAATCGCGGTAACACACGGCCCGGCCGGACACCGAAGCCGACAGCAATCCCGCCGAATCACCTAGAACGTCGGGTATGCGCTTCACACCCCAGTTCCTCGATGAAATCCGCGCCCGGCTGCCCGTCAGCCAGGTGGTCGCGCGCAAGGTGTCGCTGAAGAAGGCAGGCCGCGAGTGGAAAGGCCTCTCGCCCTTCAAGCAGGAACGCACGCCATCCTTTTTCGTCAACGATCAGAAAGGCTTCTATCACTGCTTCGCAACAGGCTCGCACGGCGACATCTTCAAGTTCGTGATGGAGACAGAGGGCCTGACCTTCGCCGAGACGGTCGAGCGCCTGGCCGGTGAAGCCGGGTTGCAGATGCCGAAGGCCGAGCCTCGCACTCGCGAGGCGCGCGAGCAGGCCGACATTTACGGCAGGCTGATCGCACTGACCGAGGCCGCGGCCCAGTTTTTCGAAACTCAACTCGCAGGCCCTGGCGGCGAGGAGGCCCGGCGCTACCTCGACAAGCGCGGGCTTCGGCGCGAGACGATCGCCCGGTTCCGTCTCGGCTATGCGCCGAACAGCCGCAACGAGCTGAAGGAGGCGCTCGCTACCCAAGGTTTCACGGCCGAGGAGATGGCTCTGTCCGGCATGCTGATCTCAGGCTCCGATATTCCCGTCGCCTACGATCGCTTTCGTCACCGGGTCATGTTCCCGATCGCCGACGCCAAGGGCCGGACGATCGCGTTCGGCGGTCGCGCGCTCGAGGCGGGCGTGCCTGCGAAGTACCTGAACTCCCCCGAGACACCGCTCTTTCACAAGGGCTCTATTCTCTTCAACGCCCATCGCGCCCGGCCAATCGCCCATGACAAAGCACGCGTGATCGCGGTCGAAGGCTATATGGACGTCATTGCCCTCGCCGAGGCCGGATTCGGCGAGTGTGTGGCTCCGTTGGGTACAGCCCTGACCGAGGACCAGATTCAGCTGCTGTGGCGCATGTCACCCGAGCCGATCCTCTGTTTCGATGGCGACAGTGCCGGCCGCAAGGCGGCGTTTCGCGCTGTGGATACCGCGCTGCCGCATCTCAAGCCCGGCTTTACCGTTCGCTTTGCGTTCCTCCCGGATGGGCTCGACCCGGATGATCTTGTCCGAACCCGTGGCCCGGATGCGTTCGAGACTGTCCTCGGCCGTCACGTCCGCCCCCTTTTCGACGTCCTGATGGAGAAGGAGGAGCAGGCCGAGAGCGGGACGTTCACGCCCGACGAGCGCGCCGCCCTGGAAACACGCCTGAAAACACTGGTCGCCCGCATCGGCGACCCGACTGTAAAAGCGCACTACGAGAGCGAGCTCAAGCAGACGCTCTGGGAACGCAGCCGCCGCGAGGTCCGTGCACTGACCGGTGCAGGCGGCCGGCGCACCAATGCCACCATTGGCCGCCGCCGCGACAATACGCGCCCGGATTGGCGCCAACGCGAGAGGGCCCGACAGGAACGTCCGCGGCTTCCACGGGGTTTAGAGCCACCAGTGGCATCCCATGAGCTCGTCGCAAGGGCCGAGCCCGTGTCTCAGCGCGAGGCCTTGCTGGTGCGCACGCTCGTCAACCACCCCTGGTTGATCCTTGACGAGGCGGAGAGCATCGCCGACTTGACGTTCGCCGAGCCTGGTCTTGCGCGGCTGCGGGATGCTGTGCTTTCAGCCGTCATGGACGAGAATTTACTTGACAGGGAAACCCTCGCTTCCCATCTGAGCAGCCTAGGCTTGGCACCGGCTCTGGCCCTCGTAGAGCGTGCGATCACGCATCGCGGCGACAAGTTCGCCGAACCTGAGGCAGACCGGGCCGCCGTCGAGACAGGTTGGCACAACGCCGTTGCTCTTCAGCGGAAGGAACAGTTGCGACGTGACCTGACTGTTGCCGAGCAGGCTTGGCATGAGGAAGGCAGCGAGGATGCGTTCGCGCGCATCTGCGAGTTGCAGAGCCTGTTGAATCGGACCGACGGCATGGAGCCGGCGACCGAAGGGAGCATGGGTTGACACGTGAGCGTCGGAGGGGCTCGTCACGGGTCGCCGAGCCGCTTGGCGTGCCACGGGATATCGTTCGCGTTTCGCTGCGAGCTTGGCTAGGCCGAACGGCACTGGAGTTGCACGGAATGACCCGATCTGATCGAGGACGCGAGTTCGAAACGCGCGCGTCCAGCGAGAGAGACGCAACCGTGGCCAGTTTGTTCCAGTCTCGATTGCCGCAATCTGACTTCTGCCGACCAAACTGGGCCGACCTGGAGACCCCGCGTTTCTGACCTGACACGATGATCGGCTGGCTCGGTGCCGCCGCCCCGATGACGCCTGCCACACGGCGAAACGATTGACAGCTCGAGGATACACATGGTGCAGAAAACCGAGGATCAGGCCGGCCCCGCCGCCGACACGGTAGAGAAAGACAGCCCGCTCCTCGATCTGTCGGACCAGTCCGTCAAGAAGCTGCTGAAGCTCGGCAAGCAGCGTGGGTACGTGACCCACGACGAACTCAACGCCGTGCTGCCCTCGGAGGAGGTGACCCCCGACCAGATCGAGGACACCATGGCGATGCTCAACGAGATGGGCATCTCCGTCGTCGAGCAAGAGGAGACCGACGAGGCCGCCGTCGCGCCCGTCGACGATGAGCCGGACGAGGAAGATAACCGCTCGCTCGTCGTCAACAACCTGCCAGCCAAGTCCGAGACGCGTGCCGAGCCGACCGACCGGACCGACGACCCGGTCCGCATGTATCTCCGCGAGATGGGCTCAGTCGAGCTCCTGTCGCGCGAGGGCGAGATTGCCATCGCCAAGCGCATCGAGGCCGGTCGCGAGGCCATGATCGCCGGTCTCTGCGAGAGCCCTCTGACCTTCCAGGCCATCATCATCTGGCGGGACGAGCTCAACGAGGGCAAGATCCTGCTCCGCGACATCATCGATCTGGAGGCCACTTACGAGGGCCCGGAGGCGAAGGCCGCACCAATCGCAAATGGTGACGCTGCCCCTGTCATCGAGGCCGTTCCCGCCGACGGCGAAGCCCCGGCACCCGAGGGCGAGCTCGACGACGAGGACGAGTACGAGAACGCACTATCGCTCGCCGCGATGGAGGCCGAGCTGAAGCCGAAGGTGCTCGAGACCTTCGACAACATTGCTGGCACCTACAAGAAGCTCCGGAAGCAGCAGGACAAGAAGCTCGAGCTGCAAGTTGCCGGCGAGCAGGGCAATCGCAAGGAGCAGAAGGCTTACGAGAAGCTCCGCGATGACATCATCAAGGACGTCAAGAGCCTCTCGCT
>LNDR01000266.1 GCA_001464755.1 Rhizobiales bacterium Ga0077524 | reverse complement strand
GAGCGCTACATCGAGGATGGCATCGAAGGTTTGCTGCGGGACAAGACGCGGCCCCCGCGCATCCCGCCGCTCTCCGAGGCGACGCGCCTTGCCGTCATGCCTTTGCGGAAGTCGACGGGCTTCGTCGCCACCAGCACCCGCACTCCACTCGGGGCGACGATCACGTGCGCACCCTAAATGCCTTCAGCGCCGCCGCCAGCAATCCCGCGTCAGCACTGCCGCGAACGCGCACGACAACGGCACCGATTGCGATCACCAGGGCCCAGGGTGTTTCTTGGGGCTCGGCCGGACGCTCCGACTGTGATGTGACGGCGCCACCTCCAGGATGGGCCCACCGACCACGGTTGGCACGAATGCCGGCACTTCGGGGCTCCGGCCGGCCGCCAACTCGGCTTTGATTTTTGATCGCCACCCGAACAATTGCTGGGGACTGATGCCGTGCTGCCGCGCAACCTCCGAGATGACCGCGCCCTCGGCCATGCTCTCAGCGACGATCGCCAACTTCTCCTCGGTCGTCCAACGCCGGCGCCGCTCGACCCCGGTGATGACCTCGACGCGTCTCAGTCGCCCCCGTTTGGAGACGTCGCTATGGTCAACATTATGGTCAAAACGATCGCGCTCCATGGCGCGCAAGGATTACCGGTTACACTGCGATTGAGAACGTGGGAGCGGAACAGCGCTTACGCCCGAAGGGCCGCACGTACAGCTCTCAATAGGCACTGACGTCGTGGTGACATCAGCGCCTATCGCGAGGACTGTGCGGACAGCCTATTCGAGGGTCTTAGCTAATCGGAGATCTTTCTGATTTAGCGGAACAACGACAGGATGTTCTGGCTCGACGTGTTGGCAATCGACAACGCCTGAATGCCCAACTGCTGTTGGACCTGGAGCGCCTGTAACTTGGTCGACTCCGCATTCATGTCCGCGTCGACCAAAGACGAAACGCCGCGATCCAGTGCACTCATAAGATTCGAGACGAAGTCCTTCTGAATGTCGATGCGCTTTTTCGAGGCGCCGAGGTTCGCCGCACTGGAGGTCATCTCGGAGAGCGCCGCATCCACAGCCTGAATGTAGTCATCGATTTGCGAGGCGGTGGCGCCCGTGATGTCGATTTCTGCCGCAGCGACCGTCGAGTTCGCAGTGTCGAAATTCGCAATCACGATAGTTCCGGCCGCGTCGATCGAGCCCCGCTTCGCGCTGGCAGCGTCGGCGTCAGCGATCGAAAGTCGCGCGGAGCCGAGGATACCCAGCGCATCCGCGGTCGCAGCGCCACTGTCAGCCACACCGCCAGCGCCATCGGTATTGGAGTTGAACAGGAACGATGCGGCGACGTCGATCGACAGCGTTCCAACGCTGACTTGCTCCCCGTTGACGCCCGTCGAACGGGCGAACGACGAAACAATCGACTCGGTGGCCTGATACGAGGAGCCGCCGGTATCGACCGACAGCCAGTTCTCGCCCGCAACCGAAGCCGACGACGCGATAGATCGGAGCTGGTTCTGAAGCTCGTCGATCTCGGTCTGCACCTTGGAGGTGTCCACACCCGGTTGCCGTGAGGCGACGAGTTTCGTCTTGAGTTCCGTCACGACATCGATGGCGCTGTTCATGGCCGTGTAAGCCACGTCGATCGTCGCTGCGCCAAGCCCGAGGGCATCGGAAACGGTCGAAAGTGCCTTGTTGTCGGATCGCATGGTGGTCGCCATGGACCAGTAGGCAGCGTTGTCCTCAGCAGTCGCAACACGATAGCCGGTCGCGATGCGCGATTGCGTCTCGAGCATGCTCTTGTTCGTGCGATTGAGCGACTCAAGCGCGGTCAACGC
Organism: Rhizobiales bacterium Ga0077524; assembly: GCA_001464755.1. GTDB lineage: Bacteria > Pseudomonadota > Alphaproteobacteria > Rhizobiales > Hyphomicrobiaceae. Next base: position 12,655 of record LNDR01000266.1, on the reverse strand, counting down.
CGCGAAGTTGGTATTGATGCTGTTCATGTGGATGCCCCAAAGCCCTGCAAAGTCGTTACAAACGGGACATACCGGATCGACCGGTACAACGAGGAGGCATGATGCCCTTGGCGAACAAGCTCGTTGTCTGGCGTGACCATAAGCGATTACAACCTAATACAAGGTTAATCGCACGATGTCGACTATCAGGATTCGCGTTCACCTGCAAGTTAGGCATTCATGCATGATGCCGTTCTTTGTGAAGCCCCGATCCGGCCATGCCTGCTTTGGTCGCCGTCGGCGGCAAACAGGGCCTATCCAAAGGACCTGACAAGACCCGCGACCAAAAGGTTCCATCCGTCAATCAGAACAAAGAACAAGACCTTGAACGGAAGTGAAATACTTGTCGGGGGCAGCATCATCATCCCCATGGACATGACCAGCGTCGCGACGATCAAATCGATCACGAGAAACGGAACAAGAATCAGAAAACCCATCTCGAAACCGCGCCGCAGCTCAGAAATCATGAAGGCCGGCACAAGGATCCGAAAATCGGAGGCTGCCTCTTCAGACGTCATGGCGGGGAGCTTATTTTGAGCCAATTGCGAGAACAGTCGAAGATCCTTCTCGCGCACGTTCGCCTGCATAAATTCGCGTAGTGGTTGCGAACCGCGCTTATAGGCCTCTTTTTCGTCGATCTTATTCTCGAGTAGTGGATTCAGACCATCATTCCAAACCTTTTCCAAGGTTGGCGCCATGATGAAGAACGACATAAAGAGCGCGAGGCTGACCAGAACGATGTTCGATGGCGTTGAAGGCAGCCCCAATCCGGCTCGCAAGAAGGAAAGGGCGATCACAAGCCGCGTAAAGCATGTCACGGTAACCAGGATGCCGGGCGCAACCGAGAGCACCGTCAAGGCCGCAATCAGGTGGATGATCCGAGCGCTTACTGAACCCTGACCCTCAGGCAAAATGCTGGACAGGTCTATTGACTGAGCAAACGCCGCGCCGTTCAGGCCGAACAGGATTAGGACCGCCAGAGCTAACCGGTTCATTCCACCACCAACGACTTCAAGACAAATTTCACTGCTTGCCCTTTGGTCCTCGAGTGCACGATCTCATCCATATCGTCGCGCAGAAATTCGAGGCCAGTCGGTGAAGAAATTCGCTCCAATTTCGTGCTCCCAAGAAAAAGCATCAAGTCCTCTCCCAGGCGAGCGACAAGCGCTCTGCGATCCACTTTCGACGCTCGAGAGAAGGCGACACCTCCTTCGAGCCGCAGCCATTTTCCCGCGTCCCCACTCAATTTCACAATTAACGGCTGCATGGGAACGAGCTCTTCATCGCCCCAGTCGGACCCCGGTTTGTTGCCTACGTCAGCCCCGGATATCTTCGCCGACGCGCCGTGAGCCGCTTGTTCCAATGCGGACGCACTATGGGTTACCTCGTGTGTGTTTGGTCCGCGAACCAGCATCCCGTATCCGAACCCAGCCCCCCCTCCTAGCAACAGAAGCAACACGATCGGTACGATAGTTCCCCCTGCCGAGGCTTCCTCTTTCGAAGTTGAGGCCGAGTTTTCCCCTCTCGCCATCTCATTACCTCCTACGCCTCAAAATGGAAAAATCTGATCGATAATCTGGTGGCCCCAAGCTGGTTGTTGGACCTCCATTATGCGACCACGACCGCCATACGACATACGGGCTTCTGCAATTCGGTCATGGGAAATCGTATTGTCAGCTTTGATATCGGCGACATTTACAATGCCAGTGAAGGTCAAGACACGCAGCTCGTAGTTTACCCGGATCTCCTGCGATCCCTGGATCACAAGGTTTCCATTGGGGAGAACTCCCGTGACGACGGCAGCAACGCGCAGGTCGATATTCTCAGACCGGGCAATTGCCCCCTTACCATCTGTCGCCGTGTTCGACTTTATGGCAGAGTCCACGGCAGCGCTTGTCGCTGATGCGAAACTTTGCCAATCGATCTTGCTCGTCATATCCAGCCCGAATCCATGTGATGAGTCTCGCGAGCGCTTGGAGCTATTGTCGAGTGATGCCTTGTCCTTCATCAGGATCGTCACCGTCACAAGGTCGCCGATGCGCCTTGCGCGCAAATCGCGGAAGAGGTCGGCGCCACGTTCGCGCCAAGTCGAGCCCGGCGACGGAAGTCCATGCCCGGCGGCAGGCCGCACTGAGGGTGCGCTTACACTCGAGGTGGCCTGGACCGCCGCCACGAGCCCCGAGCCCACGGGACTAAGTCCTGGCTCGCGTCCAATCTCCTGCGGCTTTGCGGCACAACCGGAAATGAGGCCGGCAAGCGCGATGGTTGCAATACATCCGACGGGTCGGATGCAGGCGGAGGCCAGACCGTGGACTGGCCGTCTCGATATGTCCTCTTGGATCACCGCTTTTCCTGACTGTCCTTGCGCGCCGAGCCCGCGATGACGGCCGCTAGCCGAGCGGCCTTTTCCGGAGGCATGTCATTCAAAATGGCGCTTGCGGCGCGCGCATCCAACTGAGAGAGAATTGAGGCTGCGGTCGAGACATCGAGCCTTACGAGCTGTTCGGAGGCTGCTTCGGGTCTCATCGAGCCGAAAATCGAAACGAGGTGCTTGGTTGCGGACGCAATAAAACTGTCGCGCTTCTCAATCCAGTCTTTCAGCTCAGCGCTGCTCTTTTCGATCAACGCCAAGCGATCGTCCGCCGCCTTGGCGAGGCGCTCAAGCTGCGCTGCCTGGTGCGCGTGCCTTGCCTCGGCGATGGCGTCACGCGCAGCTTCGCAGTACTGAGCCGCCAGAGCACCTGACCGTTGCAGTTCAGCGAGTGGTTGGGGCGATGCCGCTGCGGCCTTCTGGCTGTTCTCGCTCCTTGGTGCGGCGCCCGCATAGAGCTCTGCTGAGATGCAGACAAGGGCGACGATAAGCGCGGCCACCCTTTTTCCGATGGTCCATGCCACCACAGATTGATCGGCTTCGGTCAAACCGCGACTTGCGTCTTCCGCAATCCAGTTCATGCGCTTCATCGCGATGACTTTCCATGTCGACTGGCTATTGGACGACGAGCTCCGCTTGGAGGGCACCAGCAGTCTTGATAGCTTGCAGGATCGCGATAATTCCTGGCGGCTTCAGCCCCATCCGATTAAGACCGGTGACGAGCGTCTGCAGATCCACCCCATCGAGCACGGCGAAATTGCCCGAAGCTTGTCCTGCTTTTACCGACGTTTCCGCAGTCACAACGGTCTCGCCCTTAGAGAACGGCTGCGGCTGCGAGACCGACGGCGTGTCCGTCACTCGCACAGTTAGGTTTCCATGAGTTACGGCGACGCGGCTCACCTTGACATTTTGGCTTATGACGATTGTTCCCGTGCGCTCATCGATGATGATGCGCGCTGGACTATCCGGCCTCACTTGGAGACTGCCGATTTCTGCTATGAAGCGCGACGGACTCACGCGCTTGGGCAACTGAACGGCAACGGAGGCTGGCCCGTTGTCTTGCGCTAGTCGAACACCGTATCGCCGTTGAGTGTGGCTGTTGACGGCGTCAAGAATTAAGACTGCGGTGGAGAAGTCTGGATTCTTGAGCTCCAGATGGAGCACACCCGACGAAGGGCTGGGACTTGGCGACGAACGTTCGACCATGGCACCGCCGGCAATTCGGCCTGCAGTCGGAACACCGTGCGTGAGAACCTCGTTCTGCCCCTTTGCTTCGAAGCCGGATACCGACACCGAGCCCTGCGCGACGGCGTACACTTGGCCGTCGGCTGCCTGCAAAGCCGTCATGATCAGCGCTCCGCCCGCGAGCGACGAAGCATCGCCCATGGAAGTGACGGTCACATCTATTCGATTTCCAGGACTCGAAAACGGCGGCAGCTCAGCGGTAACCATAACTGCGGCAACATTGCGTGTCCGTGCACCAAGACCTCGTATATTAACGCCCATGCGTTCCAGCATCGACGTTATCGATTGTTCCGTGAATGGAGCACTCCGCAAACTATCTCCGGTGGCCTTCAGGCCAGCGACCAAACCGTAACCGATAAGTTGGTTGGACCTCGCCTCGCGAATTGAGGAGATATCTTTGATACGTGCCTCAGCGGCCGCGCCGCCCGCGGCAAGCACAACCAGAGGAACCGTCAACCAAAGCAAGCGCACGGCTAGCCTCCGACTTCCAAACGGCCATCGGACCGAACCACGCCGTCGACGACGACACCCGTATCTAAATTTCGCGCGCGCACCGACGAACCGACTATGCCGGGCTGCAAGGCAATCGCAACTCCGCGAATTCGAAGACCACCCATCCTATACTCCACGACCACTCGCTCGCCCTCCTTGAATGCGTAGGGCTCTCGCAGCCCATTCACGGGAATCGCGGCCCCGGCCGCCAACGGCCGGCGCGCAACCTTGCCGATCACTTGGTCGCGAGACGTGTAATGCGTTCGCAGTGCAATGCTATTGGCGATAAGTTGGCGCTCAGTTAGCATGTCCTCTTTCACGACATCTCCGGCTTGAATCGTGCCGTTCGGCACAGGAAACGAAGCGGACGATCTTCCCCCTGCGAGCGCGGCTTGTGCCACCAGCACGATGGCTGCGAACGCGAGGGACACTCGCCTGATAGTATTTAGCTCCCTGCTCATCGCTGCATTTCCCATTCCCTCAGGCTTATCGCAATCCCTTCGCGATCGTTCCCATCATATCGTCGGCTGCTTGAATGACCTTTGAGTTCATCTCATAGGCGCGCTGCGCCGAAATGAGCTCCGTTATTTCCTTGACGGCGTCGACATTCGAAGACTCAAGATAACCTTGCTTGATCGAGCCAATCCCATTCGTACCCGCAATGCCACTGGTGGCCGGACCCGAGGCTGGAGTCTCTCGGTACAGGTTGCCGCCGAGCGGCGAGAGCCCGACCTCGTTGACAAAGCTCGCAATTGAGAGCTGCCCAAGCAGTTGAGGCTCGGTCTGGCCAGGCACTTGACCCAGCACCTGGCCGCTTTCATTCACCGTCAGAGTTGTAACATCTGCCGGAATGGTGATCGTGGGCTGTACTACATAGCCTTCGGTAGTGACCAGTTGTCCCCCGGCATTCTTATTAAAGGCCCCTGCACGGGTGTAAAGTGTTTCATTCTCAGGGCCGGTGATTCTGAAGAAGCCTTTGCCCATGAGCGCAAGATCGAGCGTATTGCCCGTTTGCGTAAGAGCCCCCTGGAGGTGCAGATTTCGGATGGCAGCGGGTCGCACACCGAGTCCGACACGCAGTCCCTCGGGAACGACCTCGGCGCTGGTCGCCGTTGGGGTCCCCGCTTCCCGCTCGACTTGATAGAGAAGATCCGCGAACTCCGCGCGCGACCGCTTGAAGGCCGTTGTATTTATATTTGCAACATTATGCGAAATGACCTCAACATTTAGTTGTTGAGCAGCCATTCCGGTCGCGGCGATTGCTAGTGCGCGCATAGCCCGTTCCTTTCAATGATCGATCAGATCTGCATCCGGCTGATCTCAAGATAAGCGGAGACAACCTTGTCCCGAATCGCAATTGCCGCTTGCAACGTTTGCTCTGCCCGCATGACCTGCTCGACGACGTCCTGCGTTGATGCAGTGCCTTTTATGCCGGCAATAGAGACGGCTTCAGCTTGGCGTATTTGCTGCGCAACCTCAACGATAGTTTCGCCAAGCAGCTTTGAGAAGTCGTCAGTTTCGCCTACGTCACGACCATCTTTGATACTTGCGGCACCCTGCACACCTGCACCGGCATCCATGCGGACGGGGCGGGTTCCCGAGATTGCGTCTATGTTCATTTGACCCTCAGCAAATCAATCATCTCGCCGATCATATCGCGCACCTGCTTCACAACCTGAAGGCTGGCCTCGTAAGAGCGGGACGATTCGCGCATATCGGCCAGCTCAACGAGAGAGTTGACGTTCGGCATTCTCACGTTGCCGTTCCGATCAGCAGCTGGATGGCCTGGGTCGTGCTGAAGAGGGAATGGAGACTTATCCCGGGAAATCCCTTCGATCTGCACCAGAGATGCGCCGCTCGACCGGTCTAGCTCGGACTTGAAGCTCACGATCTTGCGTCGGTAAGGATCGCCTCCGTCCACGGACGCGGTCGACGACGCATTCGCGAGGTTTTCCGACAGAACACGCATTCGCGTGGACTGGGCGCGCAAGGACGAGACGGACGACACGACGGCAATCTTCAGATCATCAGCCATCGTCAGCCTCGCGCGCTTGAGAGAAGCATGCGGTGGAAGACCCCGAGGATAGCCGTAACAGCGGACTGTTGGCTCTTCGTCTCACCAAGCGCAGCCATTTCCGTCTCAAGGGAGACCGAATTTCCAGAGTGCTTCTCGATTGCGCCCTCGCGCGGCACAACGCCGAACCGCGTTGCGCCATCCTGCGCCGGACTCAAGTGAGCGTCCTGGCTGCGCCGCATTTCAATGCGGACATCGCTCAGAAGCGAGCCAAAGGATGAAAGATCCTTGGCACGGTAACCGGGCGTATCGGCGTTGGCGACGTTCGAAGCCACGACTGCAACGCGCGCAGCAAGCCAGCGCGCCCGGTCGTGGCCAACTCGAAAAACAGCCAGATCGTTCATGATCCGATCCTTCCTAGATTCGAGAAACAAGCTAGCCTCGCAGACTTGCCTGGGCCTGAACCTTTGGTGCGGAGCGCGATCGCGAAAGCAGGTGCAAAACGATCTCCGCAATCGCGCGGTAGAATTCCGGCGGAATGGGTCGATCGGTTCTCACCGCCGCGTAGAGGGATCGGGCCAACGCTGGGTCCTCTACCACCGGAATATTGTTGGCCTCAGCGATCGCGCGAATACGCAGAGCCAAGTGGTCAATTCCCTTTGCGACCACGAGCGGTGCGGCGGTTTCACCGTGAACGTAGCGCATGGCGATTGCGTAGTGGGTTGGGTTGGCAACGATCAAGGTTGCGCGGGGTACTGCCGCAATCAGGCGCCGGCGGGACCGCTCGCGAGCAATCGACCGCTGGCGAGCCTTAACGGCGGGATCTCCGTCGGCTTGCTTTTGCTCATCCTTGACCTCCTGGACGCTCATGCGAAGGTCGATGCGCCACTTGAGTCTCGTCCAGAGCACGTCAACCAACGCGAGCACTCCAATGCATAGGCCCGCTATCAGGAAGAGGCTCGAGGTCTCGCTAAGCAGCGTGACTGGGATGTCGTCGAACCGCATGAGAAGCAGGTTGCCGACCCGCTGAGAACCAGACCGCAACATGGCGTAGAACAGCGCCCCGATGATCACGAACTTCACCAGTGCCTTGAAGAACTCCGCCAACCCGTGCGCGCCGAGCACGCGGGTCAGGCCCGCACGGGGCGACAACCTTGAAAGCTCGGGAGTGATGCGCTTCAGGACAAAGCGCGGGGAATTCTGGGAAGCAGATGCAAGAACTCCAGCGACCATTACAGCGAACACGATAGGCGCGAGCGCCGCGAGCATGAGAGGACCGAGGTACCAAGCAAGCGCCAGAACGGTACTGGCGCCGGTCAGTGAGAAGTCGAACGGTCGATCGATGAAGATGCCCAGCGAGGGCAAAAGACGAGATGCCGCCATGGGCGCTGCTATCGGCAGGAACAAACCAAAGGCGATCAGTGCAGCAGCGTTACCTACCTCCCGAGTGAAGGGAGTATTGCCCTTCTTCAGAGCCTCTTCGATCTTACGAGGGGTCGCTTCCTCAGTCTTGGATTCCCGATCATCCGGACCCGCCATGCCGCCTCTCTAGGTTGACCTCCGACGGTAGGAAGCCGCCCAGTCCCGACGATTTCGAGCACCGCAGCAGTCGCCTTAATGGACGGCATCAGCTCTCGCCAGAGCTGATCACTTCTCGTACGGCGATCGCGAATTTTCCCGCATCCTCGTCCAGGGCAATGACCTCTCCACGCGCCACTCTGCGGTCGTTTACAACGACGTCAACCAAATCACCGACCTTGCGATCGAGCGGGATTATCGACCCTCGCGTCAACCCGACGATTTTTGAGATCGGCATCCGGACCGACCCAATGACGATCTGGACCGAGACCGGGATGCGCATGACCGCGTCCCGCCCCCTTCCACCCCAATCGTCACTGACCGGCGCAACCGTCGTCTGCTCGTCTGCATCCGAGGCCGCCTGACCGAAAATGCTGTCAGTCACGCGATCCAACCTGTTCTTCGTTTCCATCATGTCCTCGGAGCTCACCGGCTTGCCCTCTTCAAGACGCCTTCTTGGATTCAACTGATCCAGATCCGCCGGAAGTGTATTGCTCAAGCTCTTCAATTGTTGGTCTGTCCAAATCGGAAATGACCTTCCGACCGTGCTCGACAGCAATTTGAGGAATCGCCCCGTTCATGAAAGCCAGCAACGTCTGCTTGATGACTAGGTACTGCCGCATTCTCTTCTCTCGGATGATCTTGATCTGCGTCGCCAACGGCGTGAACACCGCATAGGAGAAGAAGATGCCCGCAAATGTACCGACCAATGCAGCGCCGATCAAATGTCCCAGGATTTCCGGGGGTTGATCGAGTGCGCCCATAGCCTTGATGACGCCGAGCACCGCAGCCACGATCCCAAGAGCCGGCAAGCCATCTGAGACTGCGACCAGCGACTGATACGCTTTGAGTTTGTCGGCGCGCATTGTCAGGATCTCTTCATCCATGAGCGCCTCGATCTCGTGCGTGCGCGCATTTCCCATCAAAATCAGCCGGATGTAGTCGCAGATAAACATCAGGAGTCGCGGATGCGCGAGAATTTTTGGAAAGGCAGCGAAGATCGAGGACTCGTGGGGAGCGTCGATATGCCTCTCCATGTCCGCCTTCGACTTGGAACGGATCTCACGCATCAGATTGAAAAGACAACTAAGAATAATGAGAAAGTCGCCCTTTTTGGGTGCCTCGTTGAGCGCTACTTGCTTCAACGCCACTCCGACGTCTTTAATCGTCTTCATCGGATTGGCAACAATGAACGTTCCGAGCGAAGCGCCAAGAATGATGACGTACTCCCAAGGCTGCCAGATTACACCCACGTGACCGCCCATGGCTACGAACCCGCCGAGCACGCAGCCTAGCGTCACTACCAGTCCGATTATGATCGTCATGATCTAGGGCTTTTCCACGCCGATTATCCACCTTTACTGGGCTAATATGCCTGCATTACCTTGCGCCAGCCTGTTGTTGCGACGGTTGCGAAGGGTTCAGCCTCGGGCAAGCTCGTGCATGCAGGCTCGGACGAGGTGGCCGCGTCCACCAGCCATCACCCGTCCTGGGCCGCAGATATCGAAATGCAGAGATGACTTGATGAGCACGACGATTTCCAGCCTGAGACTCCTAACAGCGGACTTGCCGGCGTCTCTGGGGCGCGTGGCCCGCGAGCCATCTGTCCATCGCGCGACGGAGCTGTATGTTGCGGCAATCGAGGATATAAAATCAGTTGACGAATTTATGAAGAATAGCCGGGTCTACAATTATGCTCTCAAGGCATTTGGCCTCGAGGATATGGCCTACGGAAAGGCGTTCATTCGCCGAATTTTGACAGAAGGTGTAGATGGTTCTGGCAGCATGGCTAACCGACTAGCAGACCCGCGTTTCAAGGAGCTCGCAGAAACATTCAACTTCGCGCGATATGGCTCATCGGCTACTGTATTTTCGCGCACAAAGCAGGGCGTCGTCGATCGCTATCTCCGTCAGGCTCTCGAGCTTGAGGCGGGTAGCTCCAACGAAGGCTTGCGTCTTGCACTGTATTTTGGGCGCAAGGCATCCGCGGTTACGAGCGCTTACGGCCTGATGGGCGATCGTGCTCTGCTCAAGGTGACCCAGGTAGCGCTGGGTCTTTCAGAATCCACGAGCGCGCTCGATATCGAGCGGCAGAAGGATTTGATCGACAAGAGATTGAACATCGCCGATCTGAAGGACCCTGAAAAGCTCGACAAGTTCATTACGCGCTTCGCAGCACTATGGGACATGGAGCAGCCGCGCGTAAGCTCATCCCCAATCGTGACCTTGGTTGCTGGTGCTTCGTCTGCGTCGCTCAGCATCGACCTTCTTCAGCAGATTCAGAAGATCGGCAAGAGAGGCTAGTCGTGGAAGCAGGGCTTTATGTCTTAGTATCTGGGCAACTCGCGCTGCAGCGCCGCCTCGATACGATTGCCAACAATGTGGCCAATAGCGCAACCAGCGGCTTTCGCGCTGAGAACGTGACCTTCGATAGCGTCCTGTCACGGGAATCGATTGCCTATTCAAGCAAGGGCGGTACAACATTCTCAATGGCGGCAGGTGGTCTAGTCCAAACAGACAATCCCTTGGACATCGCCATCCAGGGAGACGCCTTCTTCGCGATCTCGACGTCGGGCGGAACCGCATATACTCGTGATGGACGTTTGAGCGTTTCAACGACAGGTGATGTCCAAACCATCGACGGACACCCGTTGCTCGATACGTCCGGATCCCCGTTGCAAGTCAATCCGGGGCTGGGCCCTGTCACAATCGCACCGAATGGCGTCATCAGTCAGAACGGCGGCCCCGTCGGCACAGTAGGTCTTTTCAAGCTGCCCGCTGGCGCCCAGCTCCTTAGAGCAGGTGGCGCCGGTCTCATGTCGAACAGTCCCGCTGTGCCGGTTATCGATTTCGCCGAGAATGCCATCAGACAAGGATACGTCGAAAACGCGAACGTCAATCCCGTTCGCGAAATGACAAGGCTCGTGGCGGTTTCACGGACTTTCGAGGCTCTTTCGTCGTCTCTGGACCAATCAGACCGGAAGTTCGATGAGGCGATTCGCACACTCGGTGGAGGTCGATGATGGGTCCGACGGGCGCCACCGACTCGGGAGCGCCAGCACCTATGCTCGCGACGGAAAGGCCGTCGAATCGGCTGGCACGCCTAGGGGACGCGCTAGCCGTCGGAGTACGACCGATTCCTCTCACGCGCATCGGCGGCCGGGTCAGCGAGGTATCATCGAGCCACATTCGCGTCAGTGGTCTTTCCGCGAGTATTACGCTAGGTACTCTGGTCGAATTCGACGCTGGCACGCACCGCGGTCTCGGCGAAGTCATCGCGATCCAGTCGGCTGGCGCAACAGTCAAGCTTTTCTCGGCCGCGCCACGGATCGGCCTCGGTTCGCGCATATGGGTCCGAGAAGACTTGGCGATCAAACCCAGCTCTAACTGGATCGGCCGTGTCGTGAATGCGCTCGGTGAGCCGATCGATGGGGGCCCAACACTGGCACCAGGTAATCGCGCCTACGCAATCGACAACGAGCCGCTTGAGCCGATGTCTCTCGACCGAGTACATCGCCCGGTTATAACCGGCGTCCGTACAATCGATCTGTTCACACCGATCTGTGCCGGCCAGCGTATCGGCGTCTTCGCAGGATCCGGTGTCGGCAAGTCAACTCTCATCTCCATGCTTGCTCGTTCAAGCGGCTTCAAGACGCTCGTTGTTGCTCTTGTTGCAGAGCGCGCCAGGGAGGTCCGCGAATTCATTGAAGATGTAATCCAAGCTAGCGGAGCGCGGGCGGTCACGGTCGTCGCGACGAGCTCGGAGAGCGCAATGATGCGAAAAATGGCAGCGAAGACCGCCATGGCAATTTCGGAATACTTTCGCGATTGCGGCGACGATGTGCTGCTCATAATGGACTCAGTGACGCGCTATGCGCACGCCCTTCGCGAAGTCGCCCTCGCAGCAGGAGAATTGCCTGTCGCCCGTGGATATACGCCGTCCGTGTTTGCCGAGCTGCCCCGCCTGCTGGAGCGCGCCGGACCGGGTACACCAACGACCGGTTCGATTACAGGTGTCTTCTCGGTTCTTGTGGACGGCGACGATCACAATGACCCTATAGCCGATGCTGTTCGAGGTGTCCTCGACGGACACATAGTGCTTGACCGGTCGATCGCCGAGCAGGGCCGCTATCCCGCCATCAACCCTTTGGCGTCCATCTCGCGCCTCGCCTCCATCGTGTGGTCGAAGGAGGAAGCGACCCTTATCCGTCGCCTTCGCGCCTTGATCTCACGCTTTGAGGAAACAAGGGAATTGCGTACTTTGGGGGGCTATAAGCCGGGTGCTGATCCAGAACTCGACCAAGCCGTGACGCTGACACCGATCATCTATCGCATATTAACGCAGCTTCCTGATGACCCACCTTCCCGGAGAGTTTTCGACGAGCTTGCGGCTGCTCTGTCCGAGGTCAAGGCGCAGCAGCAACCGACGGAAGACCCCCACCAGAGGGGCAAGGCGACGAGCGCGGCGTTCGAAAAGCCGTGATGAAGATGCTGCCGGGGCATGGAGGATGCTGTGCATACCCGATTTCTTGATGCCGTTAAGGCCTTCGAAGGTTTCACAAAGCAGAGCAAATGGGACTACGCACAGCATACAAACGGCTTTGGCACAAAGGCTCTCTATCCCGGCGAGAAAATCACGGTTACCGAAGCCAATCGACGCTTCGCGGCCGAGATCGAAGACGCGGGCCGGTTCGTCGAGACACAGGCCCAAGGTTGGGACGAAGGTACGAAGGCGGCATTGACCTCGCTGACATTCAATGCAGGAACCCGCTGGGCTTCGGACGGGCTCGGTGAGGCCATCCGTAGTCGAGACATCGACGCTGTCAGGTCTCGATTTCTTCAGTATACGAAAGCGGGCGGCGAGGTGCTCCCGGGATTAGTAAAGCGACGCTTGTTCGAGGTTACGTGGATTGGCA
>LNDR01000265.1 GCA_001464755.1 Rhizobiales bacterium Ga0077524 | reverse complement strand
TCGGCACCCGCTACGACAAACTCGGAGCCAACTTCTTCGCCTTCATCCAGCTTGCATCCATCCGCATCTTCTTGCGATCAATTGAGTCCACGGCCTAGAGGTGACGACCCAAACCCTTGCTACCAATCCTGGCGAGTTCGACAGGCTCGAAATCCTTGTCGACATGGGGCTCGGCTTCATCACTCTCGCCGCCGCGGCCAGCTTTCTACCGGCATTGCTCATCGTAGCGGTCGGCGAAATCTCGCGCATTCGCTCAGTGCTTTATTATGTTTTGGGCGGCGGCGTGGCTTTGGCTCTCATGCCAGTACTCTCGCGCTTGGGAGGCGCCGAAAGCGCAGGGACGATGCCCGCGCGAGTCTGGACCGTCATGGCAACGGCGGGATTTGCAGGCGGTTTGGTCTACTGGCTCGTCGCTGGCCGCAATGCGTAGCCTAGACAACACACTTTACCATCTGTCGCGGCTCCATCCTTGAGGATGTCGAGGCCGGTCTATAGCTTGGAGAAGGGCGCTTCCCGCACTCTGCGGAAAAGCTCGTCCGGAGAACGAAGCGAGCATGGTCATTCGGCTTCTCGGCGTCTTGGTCGCATTCCTCGTGAGTTGCCTTGTGGCTGCTCTCACCATGGTGCTGTTCGTTCTCACGCCGAGCGAGATTGCCGGATTGCCGCCCGATGTGCGCGCCGATCGCGTAACCAAGGCCATTGAGTTGGCAGGCTTCGCGGCAGCGCAGTTTGCGCTGTTCTCGACACCTTTCGCTTTGGTCGCAGCCGCAATCGGCGAGATACTTCGCAATCGCAATTGGACCTACTATGTGCTTGCCGGCTTGGTCATCGCCGGCCTCGGATTTTTCGCCCAGCAATCCACTGAGCAGGCCGGACAACCGACCATCGCCAACAACTACGCCCTAACCGCATTTCTCACGTCGGGTCTCGTCGGCGGCTTTTTCTACTGGCTTATTCGCGGACGATTCGCCGGAGGTCGCAGAGCCGAGCCTGTGACCCAGCCGACACCTGCGCACCCGGCAACGGCAATATCCGTCGCGAAGCCCCAAGAAGCTGCCGCCCCAAGGTCAACGGGCGACTCCGCAACCGCCGCTGAGCCACACAGTCCGGAACGGCCTGCCGGTCACCTACCGAGCAAAGCCTAGACGCTTACTCGCGCAACCCGGACTTCATCCAGAGCACTTGGCCTCTGCGATTGCTGCACTGCACAATTTCTGATACTGTCGGCTACTGGTCGAGTACAGAGGTGCGGGCATGAACCCATTCGAGTTGCAGGCCGAATTGACGCGCCAGTGGTTGGCACTCGTCGGTGAAGTAGCCTCGACGATGCTGACAGCCTGCACGACCGTGGCCCGCGATGCGTCCGCCGCGTGGGGGGATGCCCTGACACCACACGACGGCAACAGCGCGCGTGCGGCAGTCTCATCCTTCCCGGGGCAGACCGGTATGGGAGCGCCTAGCCCCCTGAGCTTCGCCCCGCCCGTCAGCCCGTCGGCCCTGCTCTTCGCTCCGATGCTGGCTTTCACACCTTGGGGCCCACTGCTTACCGCCAGTTGGGCGCCAACATCGACCAACTGGACCTGCCCGTCGCCGGGATTGAATCCGTCGGCAGCATTTTTCAGCCCGCTCACTCCAAGAACTGATATTGCTGAGAAAATCGCCTCCAACTATCGCTCGGCGAGCGGCCATGCGGTTGCGGCTATTACGGCCCCCTCGGGTGCCACTATCGCACCCCGCAAATACGGACAGCCCTGGTGGCAGTCGCCTCACGAGCGTTAGCGCTTTCTAGCGCTTTCGCTGATCAATCTGTCGATACTTGATCTAAACACGAAACCGGGCCCGGCTTGACCGCCGGACCCTTTGTTTTGCTTGTCCGAGAACGTGGCAGCGAACACCTCGGTAACGTCTTCCCCTCATGAACCGTTCGCCGCGGATGTCTCGCCCGTTACAGAGACGAGCCCACCACCAGCGTCCAGAAAGTCTTGAACTCGCTCTTTGGCTCGTGCACCAGCGCGATGCCCATCTGATCGGCATCGCTAAGCAGCAAGTTCTTGTTGTGCCCAGGGCTATCCTTCCAGCCTTTCAGCACCTCCTCGAAGCTCACCTGTCCGGTCCCGACATTCTCGGCTGCGAGCTTGGCGTTGTACCCGCTTCGTTTGACCCGATCCCATGGATTGGACCCGTCCGACCCGAAGTGCGAGATGCGGTCCCACTTCGCAAGATCGCGAGAGTGCGCCTTTGCTGCGGAGGTCAGCGCCGCGTTCAGTTGCAGCGGCTTCAATCCTTTGATCTTTCTGTAGCCGTTGATTTGATCCCGTGCCGCCTCGGCATTGAGTAGCGTGCTGGAGAAATCACGATCCGCGAGCGAGCCTTTCGGGGCAGTATCGTAGGAGCCACGGGGCGCTTTGTCGTTCAGGCTCGCTAATCGGCCCGCAGTGCCCTCGGTTCTCGGTTTGGCTTCTGCGACCCCTGCTGGCTCGCCGCCGAGCGCACTCTGCCGGCTCGCACGCGAGCCTGCCACGAGCGCTGACGGACTGCTTTCGTCACCTGTGAGGCTTAGCGAAGGCGACTGCCCCCCCTGGCTGCAACCAGTGACGGCCAATGCCAATGCTGTCGCTACGAGAACGCGGGACATGGTTGTTGCCTTCGCCGTGAGACGATTACTCTCCCAGCACGAAGCATCGCGCCAACGAGTTAACCCAGCGTTAAGGCTGACGAACGTTTGATATCGGGACGATTCGGCGTGCGACTCGGCTACTGACGACACAGCGAAACCCTTTCCCCTCCGCAGCAGATAACGGAGTTCTCAATGCCCTCCAGGAGGGCATCCGACCTGTCGAGGAGCGCGAACAGCGCGACGACCACAAGGCACTCGATTCTTGTCGGCATTTGGGCACACCTGCGCGGCTGCAAGATTCCGCAGGCGTTACAACCATGCACCACTAGCGGGCTTTCTCGGCCTGCTGGGTAGATCATGCTTGGCCCGCTGCCGTTCATTCCGCACTATGCACGGACCCTCCGGTGATTCGCGCGTCCGGCAGGCCCTTGAGGCGGCGACTTGCTTAAGGTCGTCACCGATCCCAGAGATCGGTCCCACACGTGCTGCGGGAGTGGCGGATCATGACAGAGCAAGGCCCGCAAGGCTTGCCGCCGACCGAGCTCGCCGACGAGGCTCGCCGCCTAGCCGGCACCGTGCTTGTCCGGATCGCCACGGAGCCTGGCGACGAAGCCGCTGTGATGCGCGATTTGGGCTACATTCTTGGGCCGAAAGGCGGCTCCGACGTTTGGCGCATCGAGGTGAACCGGCTGGTCGCGGCACTGGTGGCTGGAGGTCTTGTCGAGCGCACCGCCTCGATCCTACGTGCGACCGGGCGCGGGGCCGCAGCCGCTGCGGAATTTCTCGGCGCCAGAAAAGGAGTTCCGAAGGACTGGGCCACGGCGCGCGACATCCACCTCGTCGCCAGCGCTTTGGGGCTCTCCACCGCGCCTGTTGCGCGACAGCGCCTGCTGCGCAAGGCAGATGGACTTCGGGCACTTGCCGTCGTCAGCCATTGGCAACTCGAGATCAAAGGCGTCCCGTCAGCAGCTCGCATTCGCTCGGCGCTTGCCGCCAAGGCCTTGGATCGCGCCTTCGGCAATCAGGTCGGCGCCAGCTTGGGACCGCAAGCCGAGCTACCCGCCAAGGCGGCGCGGCTTCTTGCTGCGCAGTTGTCGACCTCGGGGCGGGAGTTCGGCACCGACGCTCGCCTCATGGCGGCTCTTGCAGCCGAGGCTGTGGGTTCGCGCCGCACTGATTTGAGAAGTCTGCAGCTCGCAATCTTGCGCAAGTACCTCGGTCGCGAGGTCGAGCCGACCCAGAGCCGCAAATCCACACGCCGTATCAAGCTCAGCCGTCGCACGCGATCACCGCTCGCGATGGTGCCGCGGAAGGGACCTGGCGCATCCGAGTCCAAGCCGCCATCTCCGCCACTTGCCAGCCCGGCGAACTCGCTGTTTCGGGGATCCGGCGAAACAACCGGCAAGCCGGATCCAGTGACATTCGCCTCCGCCGTTCACGCGGCCACCGCCGAGACGGCCGAAGGTTGGGTCGGCAATCGGAGGGCCTTCATCTCCAAGGTATGGGCCGTCTTCCAGGAGCGCCATGCGGCCTGGGCCCTTACCGAGATCGAGTTCAAATGCATGCTGACCGAGGCACATCGGACCGGGCTTGTCGTGCTCGCCAATGCAGACCTCAAGGACAAGAAGGCACTCAAGGAGCTTCAGGAGTCGGCCGTGGTCTACAAGAACACGGTCTGGCACTACGTCCGAGCAGCCGACTGAGCAACGTCGTTTCGTGGCCGAGGAAAGAGACCAGATGAATTCTGATGTCGAGAAGGCATTGCCGGTCGAGGGGCTAGCGTCTGCCTTCGAGCATTCCATCACCTGGGAGGATGACATCTGGCGGGCCGATCCCGTCGACGTCGAACTCGTCCACCAGCAGGCCCGAAGCAAGTTCGCCGATACGTTGAGGTCGGTTACGTCCGGAAAAGGCACGCCCAGTCAGGCACGCATTCTGCTGTTCCACGGCCAGTCGGGAGCCGGTAAGACCCACTTGATTCGGGCTCTCCGCACAGCCTCGCATCGCGATGGCACGGCCTATTTCGGCTACGCGCAGATGACGCCGGATATCTCCAACTACGCCGACTATTATCTCAAGCGTCTGATTAACTCGCTCGAGAAGCCCTACGACCCGGACCGCGTCGGCGAGAGCGGTCTGTCTCGACTCACCAACCGTCTGGTCGAGGATGCGGCGGTCCTGCCAGACGAGCGATTGGAGCAGTTGCGCGAGGCACAATTCGACGACGCCTCGCTCGCTCGATTTGTCACCGAAATCGCCGACACTCTCGTCGGCAGCCCCCGCTTCGACGCTCAGGAGCTGGACATCAACATCGTCCGCGCCTTGATCTACCTCCAGCGCGCGGATCCACGCATCGATCAGCGCGTTCGCCAGTTCCTGCAAGGCCGCCCGCTTGCCGACCTCGCCCGCGAGGCGGTATGCGCGCTCGACCCCATCACCGGCGACGGCCGTGCATTCGATATCTTCGAGAGCCTGGGCAAGTTGGCGTGGACCGTCGACCGCGCCGCGCTCGTCTATTGCATCGATCAAGTCGAGGATCTTCGCTTCTTCCCCGACCCGGAAGAGCGCTTTCAGAAGGCCGTGCGCGATCTCATCCAGATCGCCAACCGCGTGCCGTCCTCAATCATCGTTATCTCTTGCCTTGGCGACTTCTACGACCAAGCCCGCGGCGTCCTCGCCCAGTCCTACATCGATCGCATCGAGAAATCGGGTCCAGTGGCCCTCCTGGAGGCCCGCACGCCCACCGAGGCGAAGCTGATCATCTCCAAGCGACTCGAGCACGAGGCATCCCGCCGCAACATCACGGTCGACACCGACCCGACGCACTTCTTCGGTCCGCAGTTCTTCGAGGAGTTCGGCGGCCTGTCGACACGCCGCCTCCTCGAGCACGCGCAAAGCAGGCTCAGAGCCAAGCTCGATGGCAGCGATTCCGAGCCCGAGGAGAAGAGCGAGCCGGAGGACGCCGGCGCCGGTTTCCTGTCCACGTTGGCCGCAGCCCTCGGCCTCGCCGATCCCGCGAAACCCACAGCAACGCCGTCGACGAACCTTGCCACGGCCGGTGACGGTATCGATTTCCAGCGATTGTGGGATCGATTCCAGGGCGAATCCGAGGCTGAGATGCCTTCCGGCGATCACGATCTTCTCGACGTCCTGTCCGGCGCGCTCACCGTGGCCGGCGACGAGTGGCAAGACCAGGTCCGGATCGCCGTCACGCGCCTCTCGCTCGGCGAGGAGCTGCCGGGCATCGACATCCAGGTCACCCATGGCAGCCATGTCGTCCAGGATGCGCGCGTCTTCATCTGCAACAAGCCGACCCAAGGCGGTGGCTTGAAGCGGCAGCTCGACAAGGCGCTGCTATCGATGAAGAATCGGCAGTGCTTCATGCTTCGCGCATCGGACTTCCCGCCGAACCGGAAGAATCAGACCGCGCTGGCCTTCCGCCGTTTCCGCGAGGCCAGCGGGCGTTCGTTGCTGGTGCCCATTCCCGAATGGGAGCGCATGCTCACCGTGCGCGAGTTCCACGCCCGCAATCGCCATCAGGTCGGCTTTGCCGAATGGATCGCCGACGCCAAACTACTGTCGGGACTGCTGCCGATAATCCAGCTTTTGCGTCTCGATCTACTCGGCCGCTCGGCCACCCGCATCCTCGACACTGAGCCGCCTAGATCCGTGATGCGCTCAAACGAGGCAATTCATCCGGTTCCGGAGCATCCCGCGAGAGCCTTTCCAACGGTCCCAGCGGGCGCGGCGACGCCCATGCATTCGACGCCCGCCGACCTGTTGGCGGATTGGACGGGTTGGGCGAGCGGCATGCCACTGCCGACCCTGCCCCCCGCGCAAGGTTCGGTCGTACCCGTGGACGTCCCCGACGAGGAGTTGCAGCTCACCGACATCCTCGACGAGAACGCTACCGACGACTCCAGCATCCTGGCCGGCCGCGAGCTGAACGGCCGAGGCAAGCCGATCACACTGAACAAGAGCATCCTCAAGCGCCACGCGGCCGTGCTCGGCGGCTCCGGCTCGGGCAAGACGACTCTCGCCCTGTCGCTCATCGAGCAACTGCTCCTGCGCGGTGTTCCCGCTATCCTGATCGACCGCAAAGGTGACTTGGCGTCCTATGCCAATCCGGACGTTTGGCGGTTCAACGACAACGACATGAGTGATCGGCGTGGCGATCGCGAGAAGCTCGCCGACTCGATCGACGTCGCCGTCTACACGCCCGGTCGTGCCTCGGGCCGTCCCATCTCGATCACGCTTCTGCCGAATGGCATGAACGAGCTGCCTGAGCACGAGCAACAGTTGCTGGCCAATCTTTCGGCCGCCGCCATGGGCGACATGCTCCACCTCAAGAACTCGGCCACCAATCAACGGCAGTCCGGCACTTTGTCCGTCGCCTTGAAAATCCTCGGCAGCCGGTCCTCCAAGGAGGTGACTCTCGGCGACCTCATCAATCTGCTTGAGGAGGAGGATCCGGAGCTGACCGAGCTCACCCAGCGCATGGACCCGTCGGGTCGCATCAGGCGTGATTTGATCGGGCAGCTCGATTCGCTACGTCACCGCAACTCGTCTCTGTTCGAAGGCGGCGGCGAGGCGCTGACGATGGAGTCGCTTCTTGGCCTCGGTCCGTTTGCCCGGCGCGATGGGCGCACACGCCTGTCCGTGATCTACACGGGCTTTCTAGGCGACAACGAAAACATCCTGTTCTGGGTGTCGCAATTTCTGTCCGAGGCCTTGCGCTTCTGCCAGCGCAACCCGAACGACCAGCTTCAGGCTGTCGTGATGTTCGACGAGGCTGATCTCTACATCCCGGCCAACTCGAAGCCGGCGACAGCCGAGCCTTTGCAGAGCCTGCTGAAGCGGGCTCGCTCGGCAGGTCTCGGCATTATGCTGGCCACCCAGTCACCCGGCGATCTCGACTACAAGAGCCAAGACCAGATCACGAGCTGGTTTATTGGGCGCGTCCGCGAGGATACCGCATTGAAAAAGCTTAAGTCAGCCTTCCAGTCGGAGTCGGGTCTCGACGCCGCCGCAGTCTTGCCGAGCCAGACGGTCGGCGAAAGCCCAGAGGTCGCTTGTTCAAGCAGAGCAGGTGCCATTCGATCGCATCGAGCAATTGGCCCACGAGACGAAGGGCGCCGACGAAAAGCAGCTCAAGCTGTTCGCTTGAGCAACCGGAAGAGGCTCAGATTCGAACTCTCGGCCAAATAGGCGAGCGGTGGAGTGGGGCACTTTGCGCCAGCCGGCAGCTCACTCGCCCTGTTTGCCCTTTTCACTCGCTTCGGCCGCCGCAAGTGCCTGCACCAATAGCGCAAGGCTATCAATAAACGCGTCGCGCCGTGCTTGCGGCAACGTTTTGAGCAACCGGTCCTCGACCCGCTCGGATGCAGGCTCCGCAGATTTGAGTGCGTCCTTGCCGGCCTGCGTCAGCCGAACCGCATAGGCCCGGGCATCCGCCTTTGAGCGACGCCGCGCTATAAGCCCGCGCGCCACCAAACGCTTGACGATATCCGCAAGTCGTTGACGATATCGGTCTGGCTCGCAGTTTCGAGACGCTGCAAAACCCGAAGCACCGCGAACTGTCGGGGCGTAAGATCGGACCCCTGCATCTCCTCGGTGAACATCTCGTCAGCCACCTGACCGGCACGATGCAGCAGATGCAACATCGACTCGCTCAGGGAGCCTGCGTTCGTGTTGGTCATTCTCTTGCTCCCAAACTCTCGTGGACACCCTGCGCAGTTCTGATCGTCCGAGTGCCCCATTTGAGCAGCGTCAGTAGTCGGTCATGCTACAACGGAACTTGACCTTACGCTCGCAGAGATTGATGGTGGAGCACATCGTTGATCGAGGATTTGGAAAAAGTGTTTTGATCAATGATGGGTCCGGGAGGCGGAACTTGCCGGCATCCGAGCCGAAAATTCGGTCCAACATGCTGGCAGGCCTCGAGCCGTTGCTCGCCTCGAGATACGGCCTCAGCCTGCCACAGCTACTGAGTGACTGCGGTCTGGCCACGGATTTGCAGCCGGACCCCGCCGTCACGTTACCTCTGAACTCATATTCCCGCTTGCTCGAACTCGCCGCGATGCGATCAGGTGACGCGTGCATGGGACTTCGCTTCGCGCGCGCGTTCCCGCGCGGTGGCATGCATGCCCTTGGCTTCCTCATTCTCAATGCGCCGGATCTCCGAACCTGCCTTGAGTGTCTAGCCAGATACGTACGGCTGCAATGCGATGCCGTGGACTTCCATCTGACGGACGAGAATGGCGTTGCAAGCTTCACCGTCGAGTGCGGCCCCGCCTTCGTAGCTCCGAGAAAGCAATTCCTCGAATTCGTCATGTCCCTGACGGTTGTTCGCTTTGGTAACGAATTCGGCGCCGGTTGGGTTCCATTGCGTGCTGACTTTGAGTACCGGGAGCCCGGGTGTGGCGGTGACTATGAGACGCTCTTCGGCCGCAATTTGCATTTCGATGCTCGCCAGACAGCACTCTGGTTGAGATCCGACGTGCTCAAGAGCCGCAGCGAAGCCGCCGATGAGACGCTGTTTGCATTGCTGAAAGGCGTCGTGGAGCGTGAGATCGCGAGCCTCGACCAGAAGCAAGGCATCATCTGGGAGGTCGACGAGCACATCGTCACTTCATTGGCCATGCGTGCTGTAAGCCTGGAAAGCGCTGCAAAGAAACTCGATCGAACACCACGTCAGCTTCAGCTCGAGTTGAAGAAGCACAACACTACTTTCGAGGACGAGATCGGCCGCGTTCGTCGCTCTCTTGCAGAGCGATACATGCGCGACAGCAACATGCCTCTCACCGAAATCGCGCTACTGCTCGGCTTCTCCGAGCTGTCGGCGTTCACCCGCGCCGCGCGCGGGTGGTTCGGCATGCCACCCTCTCAGTGGCGACAGCAGCAGCGCGCCAACCAGGCCGCCCCAACCGACGACCCTCCGATCACCTGACTGCCCGATCGACATGCGGCCTTAGTCCACCATCATCAACCGCCGCGACCGCGAGAAGAAATCGCGACGGACCAGGATGCCGAGCACCCAGCCCGTCGCCGCCATCAGTGCGATCGGATGAAAGAACCACGCCATGGCGGCGATCGCGTAGTAGAAGCCTCTCAGACCCGAGTTGGCGTGCTCCGCGGCAATTCCGATCAGCCGTGCCGTTCGGCGCGCATGCGCCAGGCAAGCGTTTCGGTTTTCGTCATCGGGGATCGGCGTCGCTCCGATCATGATCGCTGCGTAGTGCGACAGACGGAAGGCCCAAGCAAATTTGAAGAACGAGAAAACGAAGATGCCGATCATCAACAGCAGTTTCATTTCGAACAGCATCGGCGTAGACGCCGCGACGAACGGCAACCGCTCGAGCAGGATCTGAACTTTATCACCGGAACCCATCATCGCGGCCAAGCCGCCGATGATGATCGCCGACGTCGATGCGAAGAAGGCATTGCCCTGCGAAAGCCCGCCGAGCAGCTGCGCATCGACGATCCGCACGTCGCGGACGGCCATGTTCTGCATCCATTGCTCGCGCTGGCGCTGCACGGCCCCGACGATGCTGCGGCGCTCGAGGGCGCCTATTCCCGAGACGTAGCCGTATCCAGCAAGCGTTACCACGTAGATGGCCAACGCAATAACGTCGATGGTCCAAGACAGCTCGGGCACGGTCATTCTCAGGTTGATGTCAGCCGTCGATTTGAACGAGCGCTACCGGTTAGCAGCCCTCGACCGGCCCCGAAAGGTGCTCCGTGCTCGCGGCGTCCCGCGAAAGCTTCCGCATCCGGTCGAGAGACCCCTGCAAAATCAAGGTGGCAGCCAGCTTGTCGACCACCTCGGCCCGTCGGCGCCGCGACGTATCCGCCTGGATCAGCATCCGCTCGACCTCTGCAGTTGAAAGTCGCTCATCCCAAAGCAGGATTGGAGCGCCGGTCAACGCCGCGATGTTGCGCGCGAAAGCCCGCGAAGCCTGCGCTCTCGGTCCCTGCGTTCCATCCAGATTGAGCGGCAATCCGACCACGTACCCGCGAACGCCGTGCGCAGCCGCTAGCTCCATGAGACGCGCCGCATCCGCCTTGAACTTGCTTCGACGGATGGTCTCCAGCGCCGAGGCGATCATCCGCGACACGTCAGAGAGAGCCAGTCCCAGCGTCTTAGTGCCGACGTCGACGCCGATGAGGCGGCCGCCAGGCGGCAGCGCAGCCGCGAACGCCTCGAGCGTGAGAACGCCGGCCGGTTCAAGGCTCGTTGCGGGTATAGGGGCGGCAGCAGCCGCTTGCGGTTTATCGTCGACCATGAAGCCCTTATAGTATCCTCGGAACAACGCAACCACTGCCACCTTTCCGGAGACTAAGACATGAAGCTTACATGGTTCGGTCACTCTTGCTTCCGCATCGAGACCGGCGCGAGCGTCATCCTCATCGACCCCTTCCTGAAAGGAAACCCGACCTTCCAGAAGTCCGGAATCGCCTTCGAGACGGCCACCAAGGGCGTCACCCATGTCGCCTTGACCCACGGCCACGACGACCACATCGGCGACGCCGGCGAGATCTGCAAATCCACGGGCGCACCCCTATTCGCAACCTACGAGCTCGCCCTTTACGTCCAAGCCAAGGGCGCAGAGAAGATCCAGCCCATGAACACGGGCGGAACCGTCTCCGATATGGACTTCGACCTGTCTCTGGTGGATGCCCTCCACTCGTCGTCGTCGGGAGGTGTCTACCTCGGCAACCCCAACGGTATCGTCATCAAGGCGAAGGAGGGCAAGACCGTCTATCACATGGGCGACACCGACATGTTCTCGGGCATGGCCCTCGTCGCCGAGTTCCACAAGCCCGACATCGGCATCGTGCCGATTGGTGATCGCTTCACCATGGGAGCCAAAGCCGCGGCCTTCGCCTGCAAAAAATTCTTTGCGTTCAAGACGATCCTGCCATGCCACTATGGCACCTTCCCCGGCATGCTCGACCCCGATGCGTCCAGGTTCCAAGCCGAGATGAATGGTCACAACGTCGTGGCCCCAAAGCCAGGCGAAGCCGTAACGGTCTGAGCTGGGTAACAAAACCTTTCCTGCCAAGGCGTCGCAGGGTAGATCGCAACGGATGGCGGCCGCGTTATATGTGCGCGTCTGCCGTCCGTCGGTGCCTGGAGTATTGCGATGCAGGATCAGGTTGAAGCCGGCGGAAAGCCTGCTGGCACGTCTACACCGTCACAGAGCGGTGTGGCCCGGTCCACAGGAACGACGGCGCTCCTCGTTTTCACACTCACCACCTTTCTGTCGGCGCTGTTGCTGTTCTCCGTGCAGCCGATGTTCGCCAAGATGGTGCTGCCGATCCTCGGCGGCTCGCCCTCGGTCTGGGCAGTCGCGATGGTCTTTTTTCAAGCGACGCTTCTCGCGGGCTATTGCTACGCTCATGTTCTGATCCGCTCTACGCGACCCCTTTACGGAGCCGTGATCCATCTTGCGCTGAGTGCCGCCGCAATTCTGGCGCTGCCGATCGCAATTCCAGCCGACTTCGGCGAGCCGCCCGCCGGCGATCCCGCACTCTGGCAGCTCTCCCTGTTCGCCGCGGGCGTCGGCTTGCCGTTCCTCGCCGTCTCGGCCAATGCCCCATTGCTGCAGGCGTGGTTCTCGGCTTCCGGCCACATGCACGCCCGCGATCCGTACTTTCTCTACGGTGCCAGCAATTTCGGTAGCCTGATCGCCCTGCTCTCCTATCCCCTCGTCCTTGAGCCGGCCTTCGGTCTGGGCGCCCTCTCCCGCTTTTGGGCCGCTGGCTTCGTGGCGCTCGTTGCCCTGATCCTGGTCTGCGCCATGACTATCCGCCGGTCGGGTGCATCCACCCGTTCGGAAGGCTGGGCGAGCGCGTATGAAACGGCCCCGCCATCCTTGGGCCGCCGCCTCGGCTGGGTCGGCCTGGCCTTCGTCCCGTCTGCCCTTCTCACGGCCTTCACCACTCACATCACAATGGACGTGGCCTCCGCACCCCTGTTGTGGGTCCTGCCGCTGTCGTTGTACCTGCTCACCTTCGTTCTGGTGTTCCGTGACCGCCCGATCGCCTTGCTCCCCGCGGCGATCGTCGTCGCATTAGGCGCCGCTGCATTCTGGCCATCCCTGTCGAGGGCGATCCTCGACGGCGACGCCACGACAACAGGCCGACTCGTCGCGAGCGGAATCGCTGCGTTGGTCTTCATAATTGCAGTGCGCTGGCTGTGGCGTGTTTCGTCCATGTCCGGCATGCGCGCGGTACATATCGGTGCCTTGATCCTCGCTCTGCTTGCACTGTCGCAAACCGAGCACGAAGGTTGGTTCGTGACAGCCTCGACCGGCGTCGCGGTGTTCTTCGCATCGACCATGGTCGCCCATCGCACTTTGTACGAGACTCGGCCTCCGGCAAGCCGATTGACCGAGTTCTACCTGCTGATGTCACTCGGTGGGGTTCTCGGCGGACTTTTCGCAGCTCTCGTCGCGCCACGCATTTTTTCTCAGATTTACGAGTACCCTATCCTGCTGGCCTTGTCGGTAGCGTGCCGGCCCGGCGCCCTTTCAATCAGCCTCAAACGCCAGCACCGCGACGACCTGCTCGCCCTTTGGCTCGTGGTCGCCGCCGGTATTCTGGCGCTGGTTTGGCTGCCGAAAGCAATCCCGCTCCTGCCCTCGCTCGACAGCGCCGATTTGCCGGGGTCGGCCTGGTGGGTTCGCGGCCTCGTCGACATCTACATGTCCGTCCGCCTTAGTGCGCTCGGCTGGGGCAGCACCGCCGTCGTCGCGTTCCTGTTCGCCGCGCTGATGCTGATCCTTTGGCGGCACCCTTCCCGTCAGCTGGTCGCCGCGCTCGGCATGTGCGCAGCCATCGTCCTATTGCCATCTGGAGTGCGCCGCGCAGACGCCCAACGCAGCTATTTCGGCGTGTACCGCGTCTATCCTGCGGGCCAGTATAACATCCTGACCCACGGCACGACCTTGCACGGTGCGCAAAAGATGCGCGACGAGTTCGGTGCGGCAGCCCCCGATTCGACGCCCGGCACCTACTACTACCCGGATAGCCCGATGGCCCGGTCCATCAAGACCGTCCGCGAGATTGTGACTTCGAACGGCGGCACAGGCCGCTTCGGAGTGATAGGTCTAGGTGCCGGATCGCTTGCCTGCCTCGCCGCCGAAGGCGAGCGCTGGCGCTTCTTCGAGATCGACCCGTTGATGGTCTCGATCGCGGCCGACACCACGAACTTCACCTATCTCGACAAATGCCAGCCCAAGACACCCGATATCGTCATCGGCGATGCCCGCTTGACGCTCGCCAAGGAGCCGGACGGCGCTTTCGATATCATCATCGTCGACGCTTTCACGTCGGACGCCGTTCCTATCCACCTCATGACGGCCGAAGCGCTTCGCATCTATCTCGCAAAGACGAGCCCGAATGGCGCAGCAGTCTTGCATATCTCCAATCGGTATCTCGATCTCGATGCGGTTCTCGGGGCCACGGTCCAATTGGTCGATGGCGCCCACGGCATTCTCGTTTCAGACAGCTCGGCCGATGGCAGCTACGGCCAGACGTCGTCGACGATCGCCGTCTTCGCCAAATCGGCCGAGGCGCTCGCCCCATTCGAGACTCTGAAAGGCGCCGCTTCCCTGGATGCCAAAGGGCTTCGCGGCTGGACCGACGACTACTCCGACATCATCGGCCCATTCCTGTCGAAGATGAGTGATTGATGTCGGGAAGCGTTCTGGCTGTCACTAGCTTTTCGATTTGTCCGGTTTTGATAGCACACGATATGGCCGCTCCTCTGTGATCGGATCGATGCCGGCGGGAGCGGGGGACGCCGGC
>LNDR01000264.1 GCA_001464755.1 Rhizobiales bacterium Ga0077524 | reverse complement strand
TAATGCAGCACAGTCGAGGCCGTTCCAAAACAGCACGTAAGGTGGCATTCACTCTGCTCGACCTCGACGGAAACCAAGTGGAGAGACACTCATAACCAAGCCGACGTTCGACACCTCATTCCCCGCGCGCGACGAGCGGCCGACCCTACAACCATGCCGGCATAGCCACCTCGTCACTCGAATACGAACCTGCGTCTCGTGCGATGTCCTGCAGGCCGGCGCACCCAAGTTGCGCCCCGATCCCTGATGGCACGCCGCGCTCGTCGGTAAACCGAAACACGCTCGCTCGCGCGCTTTCGGTTGACCTCTGTCGCTCGGACCGGCGTGCCATTGGCGGGGGTCGCAACTTGGCGCACCTACGACCGCTGGTCCGACAACGACTTCGACGTCCACGATCTGCTGCGGCCCGCGCCGATCCCTCGCTTCAGCGAGCCGCCGCTGACGGCAGACGACTGCTGCGCGATCGCGACGATCGCCGTCGCCGCCGGCATGATCACCAACATGCAGGCTCCCGGCGTCTCGCGCACGCTGATGCGCAGCTACCGTGCCTCGCCGAGCTTCCGCTTCGATCCGGAGGACGGGCCGGCAACGTTCGCCTACCGGCCCACCATCTATAGCGCCAAGCGCCTGCGCGCCGTCGCGGTGCGCATCAGCGCCGCCACCTACGGCAACGAGGATCCGAGCATCCTCTCGCAGCAGGTGCTTCAGGCCGTCCTCGACGGCGTGAAGTAATCCGCGAGCGCAGGACGATCGGCCCGGCCTCACCGCGCGTGTGGCCGAGCCGGCTCGCGGGCGCGCAAGCCACGCCTCCCGATCGGCCCCGATCTCGGCGCCTTTGCTCGACGCGGCGACCGCATCTCGCTGCGTCGAGCGCACTCGCTCGGATGCATTCACAAGGAGCAGCAAGCATGATCGCCTTCGACGTCTATTCGATGCCCTACACGGTCATTCCCGGACCGCCCGGTGGGGCGAACGTTCACCAGTACCTGATCACCCGCGCCGCCAAGATCGGCTTCATCGCGATCGAGGAGAAGACGCTGCTCCCGCCAGCGTCGCGCAACGGGCTCCGCGAGCGCCTCGAAGCCTTCGCCGAAAATGCCCGGCAATCCGGTATTCGGCAGCAGCGCATCTGTCTCCGGCCGGCAGCCGCCCGAGAGCCGCGCGGCTGGAAGGCGTTCCACCAACTCTGCCCCGGCATCGACATCTGATCCCAAACCCCAAGGAGAAAGCTGCCATGCCCAAACGTCATCAGCAGTCCGAGCCGCCCACGCGGCCAACCTATCGCCTCGAGCTTCTGTGCGAGGACGGCGAATGGCTGATCGTGCGCCACAACATGACACGCGCCGAAGCGGATCGGGCCATAGCCGAACGGGCCGAGAAGGGTGGCCGCTACAGAATTGAGCGCGACCCCCGCTAATCAACTGATCCCAACATCAATATCAAGGAGACTTCCGCCATGCCCAAAATGCACCAGAGCCTCACCCAGGATCGCATCGCCGATCTGATCGACCGCGCCGAGACCACGCTCGACAGCCCCGGAATGTGCGTCGCCTGCGGCGCCGACGCCGAGGACGTCGAGCCTGACGCCTCAAAGTACATCTACGACTGCTGCGGCAAGCCCGCCGTCTACGGCGTCGAGCTCATCGCAATCATGGCCTTCTGATTACCCGCAGTCCCGACGACGACGCCCGCCCCTCCGGCGGGCGTCGTCGTTTCTACACCCTCGCACGGAGACCCATCATGTCCGCCTTCATCGTATCCACCTCGACCATCGAGGCGATCGTCACCTTCGCCGTCCGCCATCTCGACAGCATCGAGCCGCTGCCCGGAACGAGTGCGGCCGCGTGGGTTGCCATCAGAGCCGAGAATCCGGATGCCATCGGGCAGGCGCTGCTCGACGAGAACTATCGGAGCGTCAATTGCCGCTATCGGACGGAGGACGCGCCGCTGCGGTATCGCCATCGGAGCCGGCTTACCGGCAATGTCGACGGCACCACTTGCCGCGCATTGACGGCGGTCGACATCATCAAGCTCTGCCACTGCCTTGCGTACCAGTCCTGCGAGCACGACGACTGGGAGGCCTCGTGGGCAAAGCGGTTCCTCGATCGCGTCATCAGCGCCGCGACACGGAAGTTACAGGGATACGACGCGGCCCCGTGGGGCTTGTATGATCATGACCAGGGATGATGGTAGGCGGCCCGTGAACTCTTGCGTGCTGAGCAGTCGGGCCTTTTTTGTCAGGCCCCCTCCGACGCTATGCAGGCCGTCCTCCCGTCCCCCAACGCGGGTTGCTTCCACTCGCTGCGCTGACTCATCAAGCTTCCTGACGGGCAAGTACTCGGACATGTCCACATCAGCCACTCGAAGCTCGCAGTAGAGCGCGTGGTGCGCCGCACCTTGCATAGGTTTCCCCGACCTTCCTGCCCAACAAACTCGTCGCCAACGCATTGATCTTGTTGATCATCATCGCAAGACGTGCGCGCCATATTGCAGACTTGAATGCGTGGTCTTTCCGGCGTCACGGGAGGGAGGATTGTAGGCGCTGTCACGTTCGGCACGGAGTTTGCATGGCGTTGTCGCGTTCAATTCACCATCTCCTGGAATTCGCTGAGGAGATCTCCGCTGTCGACGATGGGGCGCTCGACGCGCTTGGCCGCCGCCTGCTGGAGGCCGTGGTCAACGATCCCGACGTCTCGGAGCAGATCAGGGAGCGGGCCGCTCGCGTGCTGCGCGCATCCGAGGGTACGTCTTCATCGAGTGCACCGCATTCCGACGGAGCGCCCGACTGACCCGCACCGCTCAACGCAGCGCCACACAGCCCTTCGGCACCATCAGCTGCGTTTGCCGCGCCTCAGCTTCTCGACGAGGCCGTCTGGCACCCTGAAAGCGATCTCGTAGCGCTTGTTCTCGTTGATGACCTTGTGGCGCTCCAGCAGGCCGAGCTCCACGAGCTTGCTCGCGCGCCGCGACACCGTGTTGAGGTGGCTCGGATCGTGCTCCATCAGCACGGCCGTCGTGACCAGCGTGCCCTTCGCAAGTCGCGCCAGGATCACGCAATAAGTGCCGAGCAGCACGCGCGAGAACGCGTCCTCGTCGGTCTTCGCGAATATGTCGGCGGCATGGACCATCAGCAGCCCGAGGTCGGCCTCGGGCAGGTTGCTGTGGATAACCGCTGCGGAATTCTTAGACGATTTCGGTGACTCACCATATGTAGGCGGTGTCGAAGCTCGCTCGGGCACGGGATCACCTCATGAGACAGAGAACCATCCTAGCACTCTTGCTCTTCTGCACCAGTGTTGGTGAATCAAGGGCGGATGATGAGGGATGCACAGTTTTCTTGTGCCTATCGAACCCTGCGGGGTGGGCGGCGGTGGCCGAATGCATAGCCCCGGTCCAGCGGGCGTTGAAGGCGCTGGCCAAGGGGCGCGCACCGCAATGCACGTTCAGCGGCGGCGCGGGTGGCAGCGATGCCCGCATTGCCTGGGTGCCGGAGACCGTGCCGGCGACCGCCGACGCGCCCGAGATGGTCCGATACGTACGCGTGCTTGAATACCGCGACGCGCAAGGCGCCACACAGAGGATCAAGTTCTGATGGCGACCTTCGAAGCCCTTGCTACCAAGTGCGCGGCCGGCGTTGCGCTCGACCTCTTGGTCGCGATCGCCAGCGTCGAAAGCGGCGTTCACCCGCTCGCTGTCCGCGACGGTGCGGCGCTGATGCGCGTTGCCTCTGTTGGCGAGGGCGTGGCGCTCGTCGTCGGTGCCGCCGACCAGGGCCGCGAGGCGCGCCTCGGCCTGATGGGGCTGACCGAGCGGCAGCTTCGAACAGCCGGCCTGACGCTCGCCGAGGGTTTCGATCCCTGCGCATCACTGACGGCGGCAGCCAGCATCGTAGAGGCGTCACGTGCGGGCGCTCGAGGACCGAGCGCCGATGCAGCCGACCGAGTGGCGATCCGCCCATGGTGGCGTTCGGACGGCAGATTCACCTCGATCACAGCGTTCGAGGCAGCAATCGCCCGTGAGCGCACCGCCGCAGCCGTGCTCGCCAAGCGGGAATTGGTCCCCGCTGGGCCCAAGGCGCCGACACCGTCAAATCCAGCCGAGACCGCCGAGGGTGCTTCCGAGCGTTCGAAGCAGTCCACGCCCGCCGCTGAACCAGATTGCTGGGACGTCTTCGCGCGGCAGCGCGCCGGCGTCGCCCAATGCGACGACGCGCCTCGCGCAGTCACCGCCACTCCCGATCCGCGTGTGCGTAGCCAGCCTGAGACGGCATCCGTCGTGATCTTCGGATCGCGTGCAACGCCCCGCTGAAAGGAAATCGCCCATGTCACGACACTCACGACACCTCCTGCTTTGTGCGAGCGTCCTCATTCTTGCCTCGCTCGCCGCAAGCGAGGCCGCTCACGCCCAAAGCGTGCTCGGTAAGGCCGACTCGTTCCTGCAGAAAGTCGTCGACGCACTGACCGGAACGACCGGCAAGCTCGTTTCCACGATTGCCGTCGTCGCAGTCGGCCTCGCCGCCGTGTTCGGCCGGATCGAGTGGACTAAGGCTCTCATCGTGCTGGCCGGCATCGCCATCATCGTCGGCGCGCCGCAGCTCGTCAGCGCATTGTGGGGCGGCTGATATGGATCGGGAACCGCACCAGATCGAGGATGTCTGCTTCCTCGCCCTCACCCGGCCGGTGATGCTGCTCGGCGTTCCTGTCGAGGGCGTCGGCCTGAATCTCGTGTTCTCGATGCTGTGCTTCATCCTGCTCGGCGTCCAGTACGGGCTCGTCGGCATCCCGCTCCACTTTCTGTTCCGAGCCATCACCTGGCACGACCACAACCGCTTCGCGGTTCTCCGATCGTGGATCGAAGTCCGTGGCAAGCAGCTCAATCGATCGTATTGGGGCGGCTCCTCTTGCTCGCCTGCGCGTGTCCGCCACACCTACTCGATGATGGACGACACTCATGTCCAATGACGCGCTGAACAAGCAAGACCTGCTGGCCAAACGCGAGGTCCTCGGCGGCGAGCACATTCCCTATGTGCGCCACGTCGATGCACACACGATCGCTCTCACCAACGGCGAGCTGATGTCTCTGATCGAGATCGGCGGCCTGCCCCACGAATGCGCGGGCATGTCCGACATCAATGCGCACCACCGCATGCTGAACGGCCTGTGGCTCAATCTCGCCGACGAGCGCGTGGGGCTGTGGTCGGTCCTGATCCGCCGGCGCGTGCAGGAATACGACCGGGTGGCGTTCTCAAACGACTTTGCCACACGGCTCGACGCCCGATACGGCGACCGCATGAACGGGATGTCACTCTACCGCAACCGACTGTTCCTCGCGGTCCTGCGCTTGGCACCTGCCGATCCCGTTTCACGAACCGCTGGTCGGCTCAGGCAGTCGCCCGTGCCGGTCATCGGCGACGACGACCTCGAGCAGCACAAGGACAAGGTGCTCGGATTGATGGCCGGCCTCGGCGGCATTGGTCCACGCGTGCTCGGTCTTGTCGAACGCAGCGGCCTCGTCTGGTCGGAGATCACGACCGTGCTGCACTGGATGCTCGGCGGTCGCCAGCAAGCAGTGCCGCTCACGATGGGGCCGGTCTGGTCCGCCGCTTACCAGGACCGGATTGTGTTCGGCCGCGAGACCATCGAGATCCGCCACCCCGAACGCACGGAATACGCAGGCGTCTTCGGCATCAAGGAATATCCATCGACAACACGGCCGACGATGACGGACGACCTGCTGACTGCGCCGATGGAACTAATGGCGGTGCACTCGTTCTGCTTCAAGTCCAAGGCTGCTTCCCGAGACCTGATGCGGCGGCGTATCAACCAGATCACGTCGTCGCGCGACAACGCCAGAAAGCAGGTGCCACTGGTCGCGCACGCGATCGAGGAACTCGCCGACAACAAGTTCTGCATGGGCGAGCACCAGGGCTCGGTGACGATCTTTGCCGACAGTACGAAGGCGCTTGCCGACCGCATGGCACAGGCACGCTCTTTTCTCATGCACGGCGGTGCCATCGTCGTGCGCGAGGACATGAATCTCGAGGCTGCATTCTGGGCGCAACTGCCCGGCAATCTACGCTATCGCGCACGGCGCGGGTTCGTCACCAGCCGCAACTTCGCGGCGCTCGCACCGTTTCACGGGTTTCCGAGCGGACAGGCCGAGGGCAACGTGTGGGGCCCGGCGGTGGCAATGCTGCGTACGTCGAGCGGCGCGCCATTCCACTTCAGTTGGCACGTCGCCGATCTCGGAAACACCTTCATCTGCGGCCCGAGCGGAAGCGGCAAGACCGTGGTCTTGAACTTCCTGCTGGCGCAATCACTCAAACTGAGGCCCCGCATCGTCGTGTTCGACAAGGATCGCGGCTGCGAGTTGTTTGTGCGCGCCGCCGGCGGCACATATTTTACCCTCAAGGCAGGTGTCCCGACAGGATGCGCGCCTCTGAAGGCGTTGCCGATCACAGCACAGACGACGGTCTGGTTCGTACGCTGGATCGAGGCGCTGGCCGGCGGCACGCTCTCCGCCGCCGAACGCGCTTCGATCCCGATGGCGCTCGCGGCGCTGGCCGAGACGCCGACGGCGCTGCGCTCGATCGCGGGCCTGCGCACCTACCTCGACAACGCGAGCATCGAAGGCCTTTCTGCGCGGCTTGCCCGCTGGCAGCGTGGCGGCCCCTTGGGTTGGGTGTTCGATGCCGACGAGGATCACCTATCGCTCGATGGCCGCTTCTTCGGCTTCGACATGACCGAGGTGCTCGACCTCCCCGAAGTCCGGGCGCCGCTGATGGACTACCTGTTCCATCGCATCGAGAAGCTGATCGACGGCGAGCGGCTGATCATTGCCATCGACGAGTTCTGGAAGGCGCTCGACGACACGGGCTTCCAGGCTTTCGTGCAGGACCGGCTCAAGACCATTCGCAAGCAGAACGGCCTCATCGTCTTCGCCACGCAGTCGCCGCGCGATGCACTGCGCTCACCGATCGCGCACACCATCATCGAACAGTGCCCGACGCAGATCTTCATGCCGAACAGCAAGGCCGCGCCAGAGGATTACCGGCAGGGCATGAAGCTCTCCGAGCGCGAGTACCAGCTCGTGGCAGAGGTCCTGTCGGCCGGCAGCCGGCGGTTCCTGATCAAGCAGAACCAGGCCGGCGTCGTCGCCGAGCTGAATCTGTCCGGCTTCGACGAAGAACTCACCATCCTGTCCGGTCGGACCCGCACGGTGGAACTGCTCGATGAGATCAGGGCCGCGGTCGGCGACGATCCCGCCCGGTGGATGCAGGCGTTGCATGCGCGGATGAAGGCAGCGGCGTAGCCGGCCAAGTTGTTTCCAGGCGTACGGCGCGAGCCACCGGGAGGCATCATCTCTCGGACCGATGGCGGCTTGCCCTGTGCAAGCCCGCTCAGTGAGTGGCAGCGCCTGTGCTGCCTGTGACGGTCGCGTCGTCAGCGTCCCTGAAATTCAACATCGAAGGAGGATCGAGATGAGTCGTCTCGTGACAGGCGCCGTCGTGTCCGCCGTACTCTACGGCAGCGCCAGCGCGCAAGGCATTCCCGTGATCGACGTCGCTTCGATCGCGCAAGCGATCCAGCAGCTGCAGCAGATGCAAGCGCAGATGGAGCAGCTGAAGCAGACGCACGCCAGCTTCAATAAGATCACGTCGATGGGTGA
Source organism: Rhizobiales bacterium Ga0077524 (assembly GCA_001464755.1). Lineage (GTDB taxonomy): Bacteria > Pseudomonadota > Alphaproteobacteria > Rhizobiales > Hyphomicrobiaceae. Next base: position 6,756 of record LNDR01000264.1, on the reverse strand, counting down.
CATCGCCGCGATCCTCAACAAGCCCGAGATCAGACGCGCGTTGCCGGCGGATTTCGGGGCCGCGCAGTCCGCGCTCCTCGGCCAGGGCGCCGACGCCTTCAAGTCGGGCGATGGCATCTACGTCAGCCCGGCTTCCGACTACTACACTCAGCAGGTGAACCGTCAGCGCGACGGCATCGCCGGCCAGAAGTCGGTCGGCCAGCAGATGTACGACGCCGCGACGAAGCGGATCGACGGGATCGACACCCTGCGCCGACAGATCAGTCAGTCGGACGACCCGAAGACTACTCTCGATCTTCAGGCCCGGATCGGCACCGAGGTTGCCGCGGCCAACACCGACATCCTGCGCATGCAGGCGCTCGCCATGGTGGTCCGGGCCGAGGAGCAGCAGGTGGACCTGCGCCGCAGCCAGGACTTCGAGCAGAGCCTTCAGAAACAGATCGACGCGCTGCGCGGCAGCGGAGGTGGCCAATGAAGCCCTTCACCGAACTGATGGAGCTGATCCTGTCGCCACTGAAATCGGCGGCAGCTCAAGGTGCGCAGAATCTGGCGTCCGGCATCGGCACGACGGTCCAACTCGGGATCACGAGATCGCCGAGCCGTGGAACGAGTTCGCCAAGCGCGCGGTAAAGCTCGGCATCATCGTCGCGCTGATCCAGAGCACCGGCCTCTACCAGGAATACGTCATCGACTGGTTGGCGGGCACCCTGCCGGATGCGCTCAGCAACGCGCTCTCGAACAAGCCGATCCCGGATGCGAACGCGTTCGACTCTCTCGCCAACCAGATTGCGATCCTGCTGACGCAGATCTGGCAGGGCACTGGATGGAGTGCGCCAGCCGCCACGGCGCGCGCGGCCGTCGTGACGCTGCTGGTGATGCCATTTCTCTGGTGCGCTCTGATCGTCGGCTTCGTGGTCACGCTGTGGGCCAAGGCCGGCATGTACTTCGTGGCTACGCTCGGGCCGCTCTTCATCGCGCTGGCGATGTTCGACCAGACCCGCAAGTACCTGCACAACTGGCTCGACCAGATCGTCACGATGATCGCGCTGCAAGTGCTGGTCGCGCTCACGTGCGGCCTCGTCATCCAGGGCCTCGAGAAAGCCGTCAAGACCGCGCCGACGCCGGAGTCGGTGTTCGCACTGGCTGGCCACGTCATCGTACTCGCCGTGTTCAGCCTGGCCATTTGGTCTTCGCTGCCGCGGCTCGCGTCAAAGCTGGGCGGCTACGGTGCAAGCCTCGCTGGCGCCGGCACTCGTGCAGCACCACTCGAGACGGCACGCGCGCCCATCAGCTCCTTCAGCGAGCACGGCAGCCCTCCTCCGGGGCGGCCCGAACTGGCGACGATCTCGCCGCGAGGCGGCGACACCCGATCGGCGTCGGCCCCGATCGTGCCGGCGCCGGTCGTGGCAGGTAATGGGGGCCGCGGGCCAGCAGCAGAGACGGCCGCTCCGATCGTCCCTGCACCGGCTCAACAGGCGGACGCCGCAACCAGATCGAACATTGCATCCACGTCAGAGACGTTCGCCGGCCGGCATAACGCTACGTCGATGGATGTCCCGGTGAGCGCGCCATCGGGTTTCTATGCCGCGCCAGAATTGGCCGCTGGAAACGCCGCGAACATTGCGGGCTCAGGCATCATTGGGGCGAGCACCGACTCACTCGCATCCACGAACGTGGTCGAACCCGCGCCGGTATCGAGCCCGGGCCTGACGGTGCCAACAGCGGCGTCTGCAACAGACTTGGCTGGATCGCACGCCCCGATGCCCGAGGCCGAATTCGACACGATGCTGGCGGACCAGCGGACCGGCTTCGAAGGCATGCAGTTCGAGGAAGCCGCGCCACGCGCCTCCGATGCTCGAAGCATCGCCGCCGCAACACCTGTGCCCGCGTCCGGCCAGATCGAACCGCCAAGCGCCGCGACGTCGGCCGCCCCGAACCCCGAGACCATCCCCGACACGGACAGGAGGCCCTCATGACGCGGATCGTTTTTCTCATCGGACTACTCTTTCTCGCGGGATGCGGACACCGCGAAGCTGCGAGCTGCGACGGCCGCGACAGGCGACCGATCAACCCCGGCAAGTGGCACCAGTCGATGTCGCTTGCCTGCGGTGAGGTGCGCCCATGACGGGAGTCACCCCCAAGGACCTCGAAGCCTACTTCGAGCGTTCACGGACCTATGACGGAGAGCGGGTTCGTTCCGCCTCCCGGATGCAAAAAGTGGCTTGGAGCATTGCCGGTATCTCGGCGACTGCCGCGGTCGCCAGCCTCGTCGCCCTCATCGGCATGCTGCCGCTGCGTACCGTCGACGTGCATGTCTTCCGCGTCGACAATGCCACCGGCGTCGTCGATCTCGTGAGCCCGCTCAAGGGCACGCAGACCTACGATGAGGCGATAACGAAGTACTGGTCGGCCCTCTACGTGCGCATGCGCGAAGGCTTCATGGGCGAGGAGGCACCGCACGCTTTCCGCACCGTCACGCTGATGAGCGGAGAGCGCGAGCAGCAGCGGTTCGCCGAGTTCTACGGTCCTCGCAATCCGCAGTCGCCGCAGCTCGTCTATCGCGAGGGGCGTGCGGTAGTGACGGTCAAGTCGATCACCTTCCCGACCAGGCATCTCGCCCTCGTGCGCTTTGCCCGCGCCGTCACTAAGGGCGGACAGAAGAGCGAGAGCCACTGGGTGGCGACGCTCGGGTTCGAGTACGTCGCAGGCCCCATGGCCGAGAGTGACCGGTCCATCAATCCGTTGGGTTTCATCGTGAACGAGTACCGTCTCGATCCGGAGGTGCCGTGATGCAGAAATCCTTGATCATCCCGCTGGTGTGCTCGACGTTGTCATCGTGCGCGTTATCAGCGGTGCCCGCGCTTGCCGAGGCACTCCCGAAGCAGGTTCGGCAGGACAGCCGAGTGCGCGAGGTGGAGTACGACCCGTCGCAGGTCACGCTGGTGGCGACGCAGCGGCTAATCTCGACGCAAGTCGAATTCTCACCCGACGAGACCATCGTCACCGCGGGGATCGGCAACCCGTCCTACAACATGGTGGCGAAGCTCAACTACCTGTTCGTCAAGCCGACGGAGATGCATCCGCCAACCAACGTCAACGTGGTGACCCAGCTCCCCGACGGTCGCCGACGGACCTACCAGCTCGTGTTCGGCATCACGCCGCCCGGCGAGCGGCGCGAGCCGCCGTTCTTCCTCGTGCGGTTCAAGTATTCGGCCGATGTCCAGGCGCGCCGCGCCGCCGAAGCAGCGGCACGAGCCGATGTCCACCGCGGCAAGGAGGCCGAGCGCGTGCTCACGCGTGACGCCAGCCTATCGTGGCGGAACTACGCCTACTCGATCCAGGGCGAGACCGACTTCGAGCCGGCGGAGGTCTACGACACCGGCAAGACCACGGTGTTCCGCTTCCGGGGCGCTACCGAACTGCCCGCCATCTACATCGGCCTCGACGACGGCAAGGACGAACTCGTGCCGAAGAGCGTCGACGGCGAGCTCGTCACGATCCATGCGGTGGCGAAGAAATTCATGCTGCGGCGCGGCGACCTCGTCATGTGCGTCTTCAACGAACGCTTCTCGCCCGAAGGCATCGAGCCCGGCACCAAGACCACGTCGCCGAACGTCGTCCGCCTTACCAAGCCGGCGGCTGCGGCAAGTGCCACCGCTGCAATCTCGAAGTGAGGCCCTGCCATGACCAACCAGCATGATGACACGCTCTCGGGCGACCGCGGCCCCATCGCGCCACGCCCTGGCGCGCCCTCAGCGAACCGGCAGCAGATGATCATGGCCGCGGCCGTCATCGGTGGCGGCGTTCTCGCCGGCGGCTATGTGATGCTTGCGCCGAATGCGCCGCCAACTCCGCCGCCGAAGAAGGCGGCCGCCGTCCAGGCGACCGTCACCTACCAGGCGCCACCAACGCTGGCGGTCATGACGCCGCTCGCGGCAACGGCTCCTGCACCGACGCCGCCGGTCGCTGTTGCAGCGGCGCATCCGATGCCGCCGACCGACCCTACGCTCGAGGCTGCGTATCGCGCGCCTGTGCTCGCCTTCTCACTCAATGCGCCGCCGGCACCGCCCGTCGCGACCGGCGCAGTGCTGGCCGCACCAAGGGTCACCGACGACAATGGCGGCCTCGAGCGCCGGCTGACGCCGTCGCGTTTCGACGTTGCCAAAGCCGGACAGCTCGGCGACCGGCGTTTCATCGTCGCGCAGGGCACCTCGATCCCGTGCATTCTCGAGACAGCGATGCAGTCGGACCAGCCGGGCTTCGTCTCCTGCATCATCCCGCGCGATGTGCTCTCCGACAACGGACAGGTCGTGCTGATGGAGAAGGGCACGCAGGTCGTCGGTGAGTATCGCGGTGGTCTCAACCAGGGTCAGACGCGGCTGCATGTGTTGTGGGGCCGCGCCAAGACACCGACGGGCGTCGTGGTGACGCTCGCTTCGGCGGCGACCGACGGCCTCGGCCGCGCTGGCGTCGGTGGCACTATCGACAATCACTGGTGGGAGCGGTTCGGCAGTGCGCTGCTCTTGTCTGTCGTCGCCGACGGATCCGCCGCCGGTTCCACGTATCTCAAGAACCAAGCCGGCATCAATGCCCAGCAGGCCGGGCAATCCGGCAATCAGGCTGCCGCCATTGCGGTCGAGCAATCGGCGGCGATCAAGCCGACGCTGCACAAGAACCAAGGCGAGATGGTTTCGATCTTCGTCGCCCGCGACCTCGATTTCTCCGGCGTGTATCAGCTACGCGTCGTGGATTGGCGGACGGCGCCGGCGGAGGTTTCGATCCTCCCGGCCTTCAGCGGGAGGCCGCTCAAGTGACAAGCGCTGCTCTCTTCACCGGCATCGAGGCGGCGCACGTCCGTGAGCAGATGGGCGTGCTCGGTCGGTTCCTCGCCGAGCCGGGCGTGCTGGAAGTGCTTTCCAACGAGGCTGGCCGGGTCTGGATCGAAACCACGGCCGGCTGGACCGAGCGCGACATGCCTGAGCTGTAGCCACGCTCAATCACCAGCATATCGGGCGTGAGCGCCCGATCCTGTCCGCAACTTTGCCGGAAGGGGAGCGCGTGCAGTTCGTGCTCCCGCCGGCGGTCGATGACGGGCGCGTCTCCGTCACGATCCGCAAGCCGTCGGCGGCGACGTACTCGCTCGACGAGCTCGATCACGGCGGCCTGTTCGCCGAGGTCAGACGAAAGGGGCAGTTTGCCGTGGACGATAGGAGCCTGAGCGAGCTGCTTCGCAACGGCGACGTCCGGCGCTTCCTCGGCGAGGCCGTGCGCGCCCGCAAGAACATCATCATTTCAGGCGCCACCGGGTCGGGCAAGACGACACTGTCGAAAGCGCTGATCGCCGAGATTCCGCTCGACCAGCGCATCATCACGATCGAGGACACGCCAGAGTTGGTGGTGCCGCATCGCAATCGCGTCGCGCTCCGCTACTCGAAAGACGGCCAGGGCGCAGCCAAGGCTGGCCCGAAGGAACTGCTCGAAGCCTGCCTCCGAATGCGGCCCGACCGCATCTTGCTGCAGGAGCTGCGCGACGGCACCGCCTTCACCTATCTGCGCAACGTCAACTCGGGTCATCCCGGCTCGATCACCACCGTGCACGCCGACAATTGCGCGCTGGCCTTCGAGCAACTGACGCTGCTCGTGAAGGAGTCGGAGGGCGGTCGCGGTCTCGATCGCACCGATATCCGCGATCTGCTCGTCGCCTCGATCGACGTTGTCATTCAGTGCAAGCGGGTCGATGGCAAGTTCCGCGTGACCGAGATCGATTTCGTGCCGGAGCGTCGGCATCGACCTTCCTCCGATGCTGTTGGGCACAGAACCGCCGCCTAGCCAAGCAATGTCGCGGGCCTTCGGGCCACTGCCGTGACAATGCCTGCACTGACGATCCTAGCAAGAAAGTCGTTTGCCTTCGGCATGGAGCTTTCTACCGACGACGCCGCACAGGGTGTCGGTACGGCTCTCGCCTACAAGATCGACCGCATGTCGTCGATCATTGCCGGCCTCGGCGGCGCCGTCCACGGCGGCTCGATTGGCGCCCGGGCCCGGCGTGCGGGCGTAGTAGCGCCGGGCGAGATAGGATGGGCCGGCAGCGCCCCTGAAGCGCCGCCGGCCCCTTCAGCACCAGCTTGGCCGAACAAAGAAAAATTGCCTGCGGCGGTGAGGCACTGAGTGAGGCACCCGGTGAGGCACCGGCATCCATCAGGCCCATTCCGGTCGACAGTGCTGTGGGATGTAACTGAGCAGTCGAGGGCGCCAAGCCGCCCGAACCCCGTACGGGCGTCGCGCATAGATCATATCCGGCTACAGGGCTGCGGGGGTAGAAATTCAACTTAAATCAACGCGTTAACGAGCGACTAAGTGGTTGCATGGAAGGACAGCGGCAGGCAAGCCGGGACCCGGCTCTTGAGGCACTGGTGAGGCACTGGCCATTTTGAGGCACCGGCCAATCCAAGCTAAGTCCTTGATTTTATTGGTCGGAGCGAGAGGATTTGAACCTCCGACCCCCAGTCCCCCAGACTGGTGCGCTAACCAGGCTGCGCTACGCTCCGAACCCGGATTCTTGCCTTTGCGTCAACGCACTAGCAGATGAACCCATCTTCCTTCGATCTTGGCTGCTCAACCGCGTTGTAACCCAGTTGTAACCAAACGGCACCGCCGCCCCCGTTCATCTACGCTGGCGCGACGGCGAGGTCAACTACTTCCGGGGGACTGGGGGTCGGAGGTTCAAATCCTCTCGCTCCGACCAATTAAATCAAG
>LNDR01000263.1 GCA_001464755.1 Rhizobiales bacterium Ga0077524 | reverse complement strand
ACTCGGGCTCACGGCACTGCAGCGCGTGGTGCATCATGTCGCCGGTAACGACGGCCGTCTGGCCCTTCGACGCAATGTTGACGCACATGTGGCGCGGCGAATGGCCGGGCGTCGGGGTGAGCGTGAAGGTATCGTCGAGCTCGTAGGTGTTGTCGACGAGGAGCGCCTGGCCGGCCTCGACGACGGGGCGGCAATTGTTGGTCCAGACGGTTCCGGGTGGGTTCTTGCCGTCCTTCGTCGCCTGCTCCCAGAAGGCGTATTCGTCCTTGTGGAAGATGTACTTGGCGTTCGGGAACGTCGGCACCCAGCGGCCATTGACGAGGCGCGTGTTCCAGCCGGTGTGGTCGATGTGGAGATGCGTGCAGAAAACGTGGGTGATCGCCTCGAAGGAGAGGCCGGCCTTCTTGAAATTGTCGAGCCAGGGCTGGGTGTCGAAATCCATCGGGGCGGGGTGGCCCTTGCCTTCGCCGAGGCAGGTGTCGACCAGCACGAGGTGCTTGGGCGTGCGCACCACGAACGTCTGGTAGGTGATGACCATCTTGCCGGTGGTGGGATCGAAGACCTCGGGCTCGAGCGTTTTCAGATGCTCGCGGGCGACGGCGTGATCATAGGACGGGAACATATCGACCGGACGGCGCCAGGGGCCGTCGCGCTCGATGATGGAGGTGATGGTGACGTCGCCGATGGTGAGCGAACGCATGGGAGTGCCCCCGTTTTGCTGGAGTGTTGCGGCAACGCTGCCACCTCCGTTGGCGGCCAACAACGGAAAAATGCGACGAGCCCCGCTCGCACGTCACGAGATCAAACGGTTGCCTTCGGCCAGATGCACCAGGCGGCCGTCGGCGATGGTGGCGACGACGCGGGCCGGGCCGGTTTGCGGAGCATCGACGAGGATCAGGTCGGCGCGCTTGCCCTCGGCGATGACGCCGCGATCGGAGAGGCCAACGGCGGCGGCGGCATTGGCGGAGACCAGAGGCCAGGAGCTCTCGAGCGGCACGCCGTGCTTTCGCGCGAGAATGAAGGGAGCTTGCAGCAGCGCCGGATAGAAGTAGTCGGAGGCGAGGATCTTGCACCAGCCGCGACGCACCATATCGGCGGCATCGGGGCAACCGGTGTGGCTGCCGCCGCGCAGCACGTTCGGGGCGCCGAACACGGTCGGGGCTCCATCGGCCACAGCGCCCTCGGCAACTGCCTCGGTCAGCGGGAACTCGGCAATGGCGACGCCGAGCGATGCGAACCAGCGGCGTTGTTCGATGGTCATGTCGTCGTGCGACATGGCGGGAACGCTCGCGGCAACGGCCGCCGCCGCAATGCGCGCGATCGAGGCCGGGACCTCCTCGGCGCGGGCCACGGTGCGGTCGACCAGCGCATGGAACGCCGTCGCGTCGAGGCCGGAGCGCTCGATCATCTTGGCGACCTTGTCGGGGCGATGGCGCACCTTGATCGTGCCGGTCATGTGGTCGTTGAAGGCAACGACACCAACGCGCCGGTCAGCGATCCAGGACAGGATCTCGGCCTCGCCTTCGAGATTGTAGGTTTCGTGGCGAAGATGGAAGCGGGTATCGGCCGCGAGTTGCGGTCGCAACTGTTCGATCGCCTCGAGTAGGGCTCGAGCGTGGGCGGCATCGCGAAGGCCGGGCTCCCAGGAGCGCGTGACGCCGTGGTATGCCGTCGTAATGCCGTTGGCGACGAGTTGGCGGTCGGTCTCGAGAAGGGCCAGCGCCACGTCGATGCCCACGCCGGGTCGAGGCATCAGCTGGCGCTCGAAGGCATCGCCGTGGACGTCGACGAGGCCAGGCAGGACCAGCAGCCCACGGGCGTCGATCGTGAGTTGGGGCGAAGCGCTCGATCGCTCCATTGCGAGGGATGTGCCTTCGTCGGATTCCACAACGGTCACGTCCGCCCGCTCGAACTCGCCATCGACGAGCGCACGCCCTCCTCGAACCAGGACGTGGGATCGCGGCGCCGTACGTTGCATATCGACCTCGTCTCGTCACTCGCTGCACCCGGCCACAGCCGCTTCCTCGAGCCAAGAGGCCCCGGGGCACTAGGCACGACCCGATTACGGGACGTGCGGCATTTTAGTGAAGTTTTCGCGACAGGGTTTCGGAAACCTCAGTCTATCGCCGATAAGGTCGCTCCTCGGGAAACCAACCCGTGCCTCGGAACAATACCGCCCATGTCCGTGTCCAGCGATCGAAGTGTATCAGCGTTCGAGCTTGCCTTGCAGAGCCTGCAGGACGAGCGCTCCAGCTGTGTGGCGCGACTTCATGCCGTCCTGGAGGCGCCTGGGCGCAATACCGAGGTCGAAGGGTATCTCAAGCTCATCGAGAACATCAATGCCGCCCTCATCCGGCTGGCGAGTGCCCACATCGTGCACTAAGGCGCTGACGACGGATGCCCCGTCAGTAGCCCCGGACGGCGTGACCCCCTTGCACGCACGCTATCGAGTGTGGCATCGCCTGCCCTCGTGTGTGTATGGAAATCTCCGGGGGCGTCTGTGGATAGCTTCGACTATGTGATCGTTGGCGCCGGCTCGGCCGGTTGCGTTCTAGCCAACCGCCTTTCGGCCGACGGCATCACGCGCGTCTGCGTGCTCGAGGCCGGTCCACCCGACTGGCTGCCGTGGATCCATATTCCCGCCGGCTTCATCAAGACCTTCTACGATCCGACCGTGAACTGGCTCTACAGCATGGAGCCTTCCGAGTGGACTGGGGGGCGGCGCATTCATGCGCCGCGGGGCAAGACGCTCGGCGGCTCCTCGTCGATCAACGGGCACGTCTACAACCGCGGCCAACCGCTCGACTTCGATACATGGGCGCAGATGGGCAACCGGGGCTGGGGCTATGCCGATGTGCTGCCCTACTTCAAGCGGCTCGAGGGGCGCCAGGGCGGCGAGGCAGACGATACGTACCGCGGTCGCGACGGCAGCCTGACGGTCTCGGACATCGACTGGATCCACCCCCTGTGCGAGGCCTTCATCGAGGGTGCGGTGGAGGCCGGCATCCCGCGCAATCCGGACTACAATGGCGCCTTGCAGGAGGGCGTCGCCTACGCCCAGCGCACCATCAGCAACGGGCGGCGGGTGTCCTCGGCCCGGGCCTTCCTCCATCCGGCCCGTAAGCGGCACAATCTGACGGTCATCACGGAGGCGCATGCGACCGGACTAATCATGGACGGCAAGCGCGTTCGGGGCGTGCGCTTCGCAAAGGGTGGCCGCTCGGGTCCCGCCACCGAGGTCCGGGCATCGCGCGAGGTGATCCTGTCGGGCGGGACCTATAATTCGCCCCAGCTGCTGCAGCTGTCCGGCATCGGCGCGCCGGCCCTGCTCGCCGCCCATGGCATCGAGGTGCGCCACGCGCTTCCGGGTGTCGGCGAGCACCTCAAGGACCACTACGCACCGCGCTTCGTCGCCCGCGTCAAGAACATCGAGACCATCAACGAGCGCGTCCGGGGCATGAAGCTCGCGTCCGAGGTCGCGAAGTGGGTGTTCACGCGGAAGGGCATCCTCGCGCTGTCGCCGACGCTGGTCTACGCCTTCTGGCGGTCCTATCCGGAGGTCCCCAACTCGGACATCCAGCTGACGTTCACGCCGGCAAGCTATCGCGAGGGCGTCCAGGGCGAGCTCGAACGCGAGCCCGGCATGACGGTTGCCTCGTGGCAGCAGCGCCCCGACAGCAAAGGGTACGTGCGCATCCGGAGCGCCGACCCGTTCGAGGCGCCGATCATCCAGCCGAACTACCTTGCCGAGGAGAGCGATCGAAGGGTGCTGCTGGCGGCAATGCGTCTCGCCCGGCGTCTCCTCGCCTCGAAGCCGCTCCAACCCTACTATGATCACGAGGATTTCCCGGGACCGAAGGTGCAAAGCGACGACGAGTTGCTGGGCGCTGCCAAGGAGCGCGGCACGACGACCTTCCACCCGAACGGCACCTGCCGGATGGGGGCCGAAACCGACAAGATGGCCGTGGTCGATGCCGAACTTCGAGTGCACGGGTTGCAGGGGCTCCGGGTCATCGATGCCTCGGTGATGCCGACCATGCTGTCGGCGAACCTCAATGCGGCGACCATGATGATCGCCGACAAGGCGTCGGACATGATCCTCGGCAAGGCGGCGCCGGAGCCGATCCTGGTCACGGCCTGAGACGGAGGCAGCGTCATGGCGGGGGACCTGCTCTGGCTCGAGATGCTTTTGAAGGGTATCAGCGGGGCCCTGTTGCTGTTCTTTCCGCGCACGCTTGCGCGGTTGTTCGGGCTGCCTCCGGTGGCAGAAACCTTCTGGCCGCGTCTGCTCGGTGCCTTGCTGGTCGGGCTTGCCGCCGCAACACTGCTCGAGATGCGCCTCGAGGCCCGTAATGGGCTGGGTCTGGCGGGTCACGTGGCGCTCAACATGGCAGCGGCTCTGGCCCTTTTCGGGCTGCTGATCATGGGGCGGGCGGCCCCGGCGCGGCGGGGACGCATCCTGGTCGGACTGGTCGCCGCTGCGCTGACCGTTCTGGCTCTCGTCGAGTTGGCCTGGATTTGAGACGGGGCACGCGAGCCCGAGGCACGACGATTGCAGCGTGAGCGGCAGATATGCACGCAACGCAGCGGACCCGTCTCACAATGACCCAGCTTCTCCTTCGCGAGTACGCGACCGGCGGCACCTCCGGTCAAACCGGCTTGGTGGGCAATCGACACGTGGCTCGGCGGGGTCTCGCCGCGTTGCCAAGGGCCGCGATCGAACTCGCGATGGTGACGAGCCTCGACGACTTTATGGCGATCGAAGCCGACTGGACTGCGCTTCATGCGGAGGTCGGGCGGACTGCCCACGTTTTTCAGAGCTTCAACTGGTGCTGGCATTGGTGCCGCCACTACCTCGACGATCAGGCTGGCGGGCCACGGCTGGCGATTGTCACGGGGCGGGCCGCGGGCCGCCTTGTCTTGCTGATGCCACTGGTTGTGCAACGCAGCGCCGGGCTTCGCGAATTAACCTGGCTGGGCGCCCCCGTGTCCCAGTACGGCGACCTGATCGTGGCGCCCCAGGCAGCGGATCCTGACACGCTGGAAGCGGCCTGGAGGCTGGCGGTCGCAGAAACGAGAGCCGACGTAGCCAATCTGCGGCGCGTCAGGGCTGATGCAATGGCTAGCCCCCTGATGGAGCGAATCGGCGCAACCGTCACGGCGACCGAGGAGGCGCCCTATCTCGATGTCGCCCGCGACACGTCTTTCGCCAACTGGGAAGATCGTCGCCAGCCGAAGGCCCGCAAGAACCGTCGCCGCCAGGCGCGGCGGCTGGCAGAGACTGGCGAAACGACATTTCTCAGCGAAAGCGGGAGCCACGAGGCGGGCTTGCTGGCGGGCCATGCCGTTCGGTTGAAGCGCGAAACTCTGGGCACCAAGGGGGCGATCTCGACGGCGCTTGCCGACGCGCGGTTCGAAGCCTTTTTCACAGACGCAGCGCAAGGCCTCGGGCGTCCTGCCGGGGTGAGCGTCCTCGCCATGACTTGCGCGGGGGCACCCGTGGCCATCAAGATCGTGCTCGAGAACAAGGGCGCGGCCTTCCTGCACGTCGCCGTCTTCGAGCCCCAATTCGAGAAGTGCGGGCCGGGCGCCCTGCTGCTGGAGCACCTCGTCGACAGAACGATCCGAGCAGGCCGGCACACGCTCGATCTGCTGCCGCCGCGGCACGAGTACAAGATGGATTTCGGCGACGGCGTCGTCACGGTTACAGACTATGCGAAAGCTCTGTCGACGGCAGGATGGCTTTACATGCAGGGCTATCTCAGACTGCGCCGCCGGTTGAAGGCCACGGTCGAGGCGCTGCCGCTCCCGATGCGGCAGGTCATTGCACGATTGGCGGGAGCCGCCTGACGGCTGCCCGCCGTCCTACTCCGCCGCTTGGCGGGCCTCGGCGGCGATGCGCTCATCGATGCGCTGCTCGATGGCGGGGCGGAAGTTGCGCAGGAAGCCCTGGATCGGCCACACGGCGCCTTCGCCGAAGGCGCAGATGGTGTGGCCCTCCACCTGTTTGGTGACGCTGAAGAGGAGGTCGATCTCGCTCTTCTCGGCCTCGCCGCGCGCCATACGCTCCATCAGCCGCCAGATCCAGGCGACGCCCTCCCGGCACGGCGTGCACTGGCCACAGCTCTCGTGCTTGTAGAAATAAGCGATGCGCGAGAACGCCTTGATGATGTCGGTAGACTTGTCCATGACGATCACGGCCGCCGTGCCGAGGCCGGATTTGAGCGCCGACATGGAGTCGAAGTCCATGAGCAGCTCCTGGCAGTCCGTCGCTGCGATGCAGGGCATGGACGAACCGCCTGGGATGACGGCGAGCAGATTGTCCCAGCCGCCGCGGACGCCGCCGGCATGCTTCTCCAGAAGCTCGCGGAGCGGGATCGACATCGCCTCCTCGACAACGCACGGCTTATTCACGTGGCCGGAGATCTGGAACAGCTTGGTGCCGGTGTTGTTCGGTCGGCCAATGCCGGAGAACCAAGCCGAGCCGCGGCGCAGGATCGTCGGCACGACGGCGATCGATTCGACGTTGTTGACGGTCGTGGGCGCGCCGTAGAGGCCAGAGTTGGCCGGGAACGGCGGCTTCAGGCGCGGTTGGCCCTTCTTGCCCTCGAGGCTTTCGAGAAGCGCTGTCTCTTCGCCGCAGATGTAGGCGCCGGCGCCGTGGTGGACGACGAGATCGAAGTCCCAGCCGTGGATGTTGTTCTTGCCGATCAGCTTGGCATCGTAGGCCTCCTTGACGGCGGCCTCGAGGTGCTCGCGCTCACGAATGAACTCGCCGCGCACGTAGATGAAGCAGGTGTGGGCGCGCATCGCATAGGAGGCGATCAGGCAGCCCTCGACCAGATGATGCGGGTCGTGCCGCATGATCTCGCGGTCCTTGCACGAGCCGGGCTCTGATTCGTCAGCGTTGACGACGAGGTAGGAGGGCCGCGAATCGTTCTTCGGCATGAACGACCACTTGAGGCCCGTCGGGAAGCCGGCGCCTCCGCGTCCACGCAGACCGGAAGCCTTGATTTCGTTGATGATCCAGTCGTGGCCTTTGTCGATCAGGCGCTTGGTATCATCCCAAAGCCCGCGTTTCCGGGCGCCGGCGAGACGCCAGTCGTGGAAGCCGTAGATGTTCGTGAAGATGCGGTCTTTGTCAGCGAGCATCTCGTGTATCCGCCTGAGGTCCGCGAAGGATCCTGAATTTCCACATTAGAAGGCCGGTGACGATCGCCTGAGCGGCGAGCAAACCGACCAGATAAAGCGTCAGTTCGTTCTCGCTCAACCGGTGGTCGAGCACGAATAGATAGATGAGGCCCGGGAGGAGCACCAGAAGCACGAACGCCGCGTCCAGCAACGCGAACAGCATGATGCGCCGCCGATAGTCGGCCGCCAAGTCCGGGGATGCTTCGCGGCCAGATATCTCCGCCTCCTGCAAATCGGCTTGGGTTTAGCTTTTCGCTGCCGGGGCGGCCGCTGCCGCCTTCGCAGCGGCCTCGGCTGCGGCTTTCTCGCGGTCGGCGAAGGACTTCTGCCAACCGCCCACGGCTGTGCCGTCATAGAGCTTGGCATCGGTCAGCGTCGTGGCGCCACCAACAGGCGACGAGGCCGTGCGGCCGGCCTGACTGCCGGGGGCGGGCGGTTTGCCGGCGGCAAAGCCGTCCAGCACCTTGGCGAAGCTCTCAGGCGTCAGGTCCTCCCACACGTCCTTCAGGATCTGGACGACGGGGGCGTTGGCGCACGCGCCGATGCACTCGACCTCCTCCCACGAGAAGGCGCCATCGGCCGAGAGGTGATGGGGGTCGTGATGAATGCGGGCCCGGCAGACCTCAATGATACCCTCAGCGCCGCGCAGCATGCACGGCGTCGTGCCGCACACCTGGAAATGGGCCTTCTTGCCGACAGGCGAGAGCTGGTACATCGTATAGAAGGTCGCTATCTCGTAGACGCGGATGTAGGCCATGCCGAGCGTGTCGGCGACCGCCCGAATCGCAGGCTCGGTGGTCCAGCCCTCTTGCTCCTGCGCCCGCCACAGCAATGGAATCACGGCCGAGGCCTGCTTGCCTTCCGGATACTGCGCAATGCGCGCCTTGGCCCAAGCCAAGTTTTCCGGTGTGAAAGCAAACGAGGCGGGCTGGTCGGGATGGAGACGGCGAACGGCCATGATGTCTTTCTCGGCGGCAGGCAATCGTCAGCGTGGAAGGGATGCAGGTCCCCTCGGGTCGATGCGCATCATACCACGATCCCGCTCGGGCAGGTCAGCCTCGCGCTCAGTTGCCGCAGGCCCATACACTGGCCGGGTTTCGGAGCGATAGAGCGAGGCATCGGCGACTGGAACATGCGAGGCCGCAATCATCCAGAAGATCAGCAGCAGAATGACCGAGATCGGTGCGAGCAAGAGAGCGCTCTGGGCTGCCACGCGGGTCATGGCGGTCCATGCCAACGCAAACAGCACGCCGAACAGCGGAAGTGCCACGATCGTGCCGCCACCGCGCGCGATGGCGAAGAGCATGGCGAACAGAACCGAGAACAGGCCGATGGCGATGGGTAAACCTGGCCGGTGGGCCTGCCACTCGCCCATGGGCCAGTCGTTGAAGACAGCGATCCAGCGGTAGGTCGCAAGGGACAGTCCCCACGCGAAAGCCGCTATGGCAAGCCAGAGCATCGGATCGACGGGCATAGTACGTGCTCCCTTCAGGCGCCAGCGACGGCGCCGATATCCCCCATCCGCCGTCTTTATGGGAAATTCTCGGGCGTCGCGCCAGCCCCTCGATTACATCATGTCGGTCGGCGCATGTCGGTGTGCGGATGGGCGCGCGACCTAGGGCTACCAGGACGCAGCCGGCTTCAAGCCTTGCGGACGAACTCGGACTTGAGCTGCATCGGGCCGATGCCTTCGATGCGGCAGTCGATGTCGTGGCCGGCAGTTCCATCGACGAGGCGGATGTTGCGCACCTTGGTGCCGACCTTCACGACCAGAGACGAACCCTTGACCTTCAGGTCCTTGATCACGATGACAGCGTCGCCGTCCGCGAGGGCTGTGCCGTTGGCGTCCTTGACGACGCGGGGGGCGTCGTCATTGGCGGCGGTCGACAAGGCGGTGGGATTCCACTCGTGGGCGCACTCGGGGCAGACGAGCAATGCGCCATCCTCGTAGGTGTACTCGCAAGCGCACTTGGGGCATTTCGGCACGTCGGACATGATGGGGACCTTCCTTGAAGCCCGGCGAGCGATTTGGCTGCGTCACTCAAACGGCGAGCCGTTTGACCAGGTAGCGCACCAGCTTGCCCGTTGAAATGTCGCACTGGGCGATCTCGGTGAAACCGAGAGCTTCGTGCAGCCGATCCGATGCCGGGTTGGGTGGCCTGACATTGACCTCGCAACAGATGAGCGGGCAGGCACGCGATCTCGCCCAGTCCTCCAGATCGGCATAGAGGCGCCGGGCCACGCCGCGACCGCGCGCTGGCGGCGCAACGGCGATGCGGTCGACATACAAGAACCGCTCGTGGCGACGTTTGAACCAGTTGAAGTTCTCGCCGTCGACGCTGCATGTCTCGTCGAAGGCCAGCAAAAAACCGTCCAAGCGTCCAACGGCCCTGGCGTAGACGGCCGCCTCGATCAGCTCGGCAAAGCGCTCGAATGTCACCGAGGACAGCTCGGTTGCAAACCGCTGATTGAGCTCATGAGCCAGCTGGTAAAGATCCCGGGCGAGGGGCGCGCAGCGGTCAACCATTCCCGGGCCGCATCATAGCTGGTTGCCGTTGACTACCGATCAACCTCGCCGAACACGATGTCGATGGAGCCGAGGATGGCGGAGACGTCGGCGAGCATGTGGCCTTTGCAGAGAAAATCCATGGCCTGCAGGTGAGCGAAGCCGGGCGCACGGATCTTACAGCGGTAGGGCTTGTTGGAGCCATCGGCGACGAGATAGACGCCGAACTCGCCTTTCGGTGCCTCGACGCAGGCGTAGACCTCGCCCTCGGGAACATGGAAGCCTTCGGTGTAGAGCTTGAAGTGGTGGATCAGCGCCTCCATCGAGCGCTTCATCTCGCTCCGCTTCGGCGGCACCACCTTTTTGTTGTCGGCCGAGACTGGGCCCTGGCCCTCAGGGCTCATGAGTTTCTGGCAGCACTGCTTCATCAGGCGCGCCGCCTCACGCATCTCGAACATGCGGATGCAGTAGCGGTCGTAGTTGTCGCCGTTCTTGCCGATGGGAATGTCGAAGTCGAGTTCGGAGTAGCACTCGTAGGGCTGCGACTTTCGCAAATCCCAGGTCGCGCCGGAGCCGCGCACCATGACGCCGGAGAAGCCCCAGCGCATGCAATCCTCGAGCGAGACGACGCCGATGTCGACGTTGCGCTGCTTGAAGATACGGTTCCCGGTCAGCAGGGCCTCGATGTCGTCGCAGATTTTCTGGAACGGATCGCACCAGTCGTGGATGTCCTGGATGAGTTTCTCGGGGAGATCCTGGTGGACGCCACCGATGCGGAAATACTTGGCATGCATGCGGCTTCCCGAGGCGCGCTCGTAGAAGACCATCAGCTTCTCGCGCTCCTCGAAGCCCCAGAGCGGCGGAGTGAGGGCGCCGACGTCCATGGCCTGGGTGGTCACGTTCAGCATGTGCGAGAGGATGCGACCGATCTCGGAATAGAGGACACGGATCAACTGCGCGCGGCGGGGGATCTCGAGGCCGAGGAGCTTTTCGGCCGCCATGCAGAAGGCGTGCTCCTGGTTCATCGGCGCGACGTAGTCGAGGCGGTCGAAGTAGCCGATAGCCTGGAGATAGGTCTTGTGCTCGATCAGCTTCTCGGTGCCGCGATGCAGGAGGCCGATGTGCGGGTCGACCCGCTCGACGACCTCGCCGTCAAGCTCGAGCACGAGACGCAGCACGCCGTGGGCTGCCGGGTGCTGGGGCCCGAAGTTGATGGTGAAGGGGCGGATCTCGGTCTCGGCCATGGGTCAGGTCTCGTCGCGGTCGGCGGCGCCGTGCCGGGGAAGAAAATCGTATGAAGTGAATAGAGAGGTCCGGCCGCGTACGCTAGTCCCCCACGATGCCGCGGTAGATCTCGACAAGAGGGATCGTCAGACCGAGAGACGGGACGCTGATCGCGGTGAATTTGCAACGAACCGGTACCACGCCGCCTTGTCGACCTTGATCAGCGCAGGGGCAGACATTTGCAAAGACCTCGGACGGACCCTCTCGGAGCTTCAAATTATCATAAGCCACTGCATCTCCCAACCCAACGCCTGTGGGACGTGCCGATCACGTAATTCTGGCTGCCTTCCCCGCCACGCCTGCCTTGAAGCGGTCCCAGGGGACGATGGCGCGGGTGTGGGTGCCTTCGCCGATTTTGTCGAGCCCGTCGTGGGCCGCGACGCGGAACGTGATCTTGCGGCCTTCGACCTTCTCGATGGTGGCTGTGACGGTGACGGTCTGGCCAGGCAGGGTCGCCGCGATGTGCGTGACACTGACGGCGATGCCGAGCGAGCCCTCGTTGGTGTCGAGGTGGGGTCGGAGCACCTTGGTGCAGGCGCCCTCCATCATAACCACCATGTAGGCCGTCGCCAGCACCTCCGGGATGTCATCGAAGGTCGAGCGGTCCATAGCGAGGTGCGGGACCGTGTTTGCGGCGGTGACGATGTAGGCGTGCGTCTCGCTGAGGCCTGGGGTGAGGGTGGATTTCATGGTGCGTCCCCTCGAATGCGGAATGGATGGCGGCGACGGCTCACAACTTGGTGGGGCTGTCCCATTTGTACGGGTGGTCTCCGGGGATCATGCACTCTCCGAGCGACTCACCCCAAGCGGCGCAGCCGCGCTCGATTGCCGAAGGGCTGACAGTGGGCATCGGGCGATCGGGAACCCTGAGCTTGGCCGGACGCAAACCGACGTCGCGGTGCTGGCCGGTGGCGAACGTCGCGAGCACTGCAACCGCCAAGGCAAAGGAAACCGCAACCCGGGCGCGCGTCGGCATGGGTGATCACGCCTTCGGCGGCTGGGCCTTCTCGTCCCCCGGGATGATATAGTCGACGCCTTCCCAGGGGCTCTCGAAGTCGAAATTGCGGAATTCCTGGGTCAAGCGGACGGGCTCGTAGACGACGCGCTTTTGCTCGTCGTCGTAGCGGACCTCCTTGAAGCCGGTCAGCGGGAAGTCCTTCCGCAGCGGATAGCCCTCGAAGCCGTAGTCGGTGAGGATGCGGCGCAAGTCGGGGTGGCCGGAGAAGAGGATGCCGTACATGTCGTAGGTTTCCCGCTCCAACCAGTTGGCGGTCGGATAGACCTCGATCACGCTTGGAACAGCGTCCGTCTCATTGGTCGTGAGCTTGACGCGGATGCGCTGGTTCTTGCGCATCGACAGCAGGTGATAGACGACGTCGAAGCGATCCTCGCGAGCCGGCCAGTCGACGCCGGTGATGTCGAGCAACGTCTCGAATTGCAGCGCGGGATCGTCGCGGAGGCGGGTGAGGACGTCGACAATACGATCGCGGGTGACGATCAATGTGAGTTCGCCGAACGCCGTCGCGATGCCGGCAATACGATCGCCGAGCGCTGCGCCGGCATGCTGTGCGAGTGCTTCAAGATTCGCGGGCATAGCTCTGAGCTACCTCTCGATCGTTCCGGTCCGGCGGATCTTCTTCTGCAGGAGCAGGATGCCGTAGACCAGTGCCTCGGCGGTCGGGGGGCAGCCGGGGACGTAGATGTCGACGGGAACGATGCGATCGCAGCCACGCACGACGGCATAAGAATAGTGATAATAGCCGCCACCATTGGCACACGAGCCCATCGAGATGACGTAGCGCGGCTCGGGCATCTGGTCGTAGACCTTGCGGAGCGCGGGGGCCATCTTGTTGGTCAGTGTGCCAGCGACGATCATGACGTCGGATTGACGGGGCGAGGCGCGCGGTGCGAAGCCGAAGCGCTCGACGTCGTAGCGTGGCATCGAGGCCTGCATCATCTCGACGGCGCAGCAGGCAAGGCCGAACGTCATCCACATCAGCGAGCCAGTGCGCGCCCAGTTGATGAGGTCGTCCGTCGTCGTGACGAGGAAGCCCTTGTCGGCGAGCGCGTTGTTGATCTCGGTCATGCCGCGATCGCCGGGCTTCACTAGGCCGGAGCCTTCGCCCGGCCTGTCGTAGGCGGGTTGGCCTGGCACGATCAATCCCATTCGAGCGCTCCCCTGCGCCATACGTAAATGTAGCCGAGCAGAAGCTCGGCGATGAAAATCATCATGGCCCAGAAGCCCGCTTCACCGGCCGAGGTAAAGGCCACGGCCCACGGGAACATGAAGGCGGCCTCGATGTCGAAGATGATGAAGAGGATGGCCGTCAGGTAGAAGCGGATGTCGAATTTCATCCGCGCGTCGTCGAACGCGTTGAAGCCGCACTCGTAGGCAGACACCTTCTCGGGGTCCGGATTCCGGTAGGCCACAAGCCACGGCGCAACCATCAGCGATCCGGCGATGAACAACGACACGCCAAGGAAGACCACGATCGGCAGGTAGTCGTTAAATAGCAAGGTCATGCGCGATCCATGGCTGGACGTGCGGCGGAGGTCAGTCGGCGCGGACGCCGCTCGACCGAGCGATCCGTCAGAGCCGACGCAGCTCTTGAAGCATGAGTTAGCCCAGCACCGGTGAGCGCGCAACCCGCGGCGAAGCCAGAGCGAGGCGTCCGAGGCGGGTTGCACAAAATGTCGCGATCGCCATCAACCCGCAAAGACCAGCCGGGACTGGCGCCTTCGATCGGGCAGGGCAACTTTAACACTTCGTTTACCATTGTGGCGCGATCTTAGTGCCATCACTGGAGACGAGTCGCTTCGCCGGCCCTTCCCGCCGCCCAACGGGGGTGGCTCAACGAGCGCCAAGAGTTTCGGCGCTCCAGCCCAACGCTGCAGCGGATCAGCCTGCTCGCAGCGCAATCGAAGGAGCATGCCTCTTTCTTATTCGACCCAGCCCGAGCCGTACTGCTTTCGCGTAGCGGGCAAGGCCGGTCGCGTCGTCCGTCTCGATGGCGAATCCGGAGAGCGTCGCAGGCCCCATGGCCGGCTCGAAGCGGCCCCGCGGAATCCGCGTGAGGAAGCGATTGACCGGCTCCTCGATCTCCATGCCGACGATCGACTGATAATCCCCGCACATGCCGGCATCTGTCATGAACGCCGTTCCTCCGCGCAGTACCCGGTCATCGGCTGTCGGCACGTGGGTGTGCGTTCCAACGACGCAGGAGACGCGGCCATCGAGGAAGGCGCCCATGGCCTGCTTCTCGCTGGTCGCCTCGGCATGGAAATCGACGAGGACCGCATCAGCGCCGGCGCCGAGGGGGCAGGCTGCGATCTCGCTCTCGATCGCCCGGAAGGGGCAGTCGAGCTCGGGCATAAAGACGC
>LNDR01000262.1 GCA_001464755.1 Rhizobiales bacterium Ga0077524 | reverse complement strand
GTCGAGCGTCCGCTGGCGACGGCGCAGATCGCGGCAGGCATTGCGCTTTCGGCTGCGTTGTTTTTGATCCCGGCGAGCCGTGCCGTGTCACGCGCCTGGGTCCGCCGCGAGGTCGTCATTGCCGACGGCATCGTGGAGATCGTTCGTAGAACCCCGTTGACCCATCGGCGGCGCTCGGTTCCGCTGGCCGAGTATCAGGGGATCGCGCACCATGTCCGATCCTCGCTCTCCGGAGTGGCTCACGAAATCGTGTTGGTCCATTCCGAGCCGTCCTCGACCGTTACGCTCATGTCGGCCGAGCGGGTCACGCAGGCGATGCTCGACGAGGCTAAAGCGTTGCTCGGCCTCCCGGAAAGGTGCCGCCGCAGCGTGCACTCCATGCGCCCGCGGCGCAGTCGGCCGTCGCCTAATCGGCCGTCTGCCCGGAAATTGCCGCGACTCTATTCCAGCATGAGGCACTTCGCCCTCCCGTTGAGGCTTTGACGCACGCATCGCGCTGTGATTCATTGCCGCCCTTCGGCAGGGGGACGCGACCGGTCAATCGGGGCGGTCGCGAAGCGCCACGGGGATAAAATATGGCGGGAATGGCAAGTCCGGCTTTGTTTGCCGCGACGCGGTGGCTGAGCCTCGCGGCGGTTCTGCTCGTTATGTGCGTGGTGCCTGCCCGAGCGGCGGATCCTGCGGTCGAGTTCATGGAGAAGGTTGCGCGCGAGCTGCTCGCCGCAAGTCGATCCAAGTCGCCTGCGCTCGTTTCGGCGGTTATCCATCGCTATGCCGATACCAGCTATATTGGGAGCTATTCGCTCGGCTCCTACCGCACGCAACTCTCCCCGACGGAGCGCCCTGGCTACCTCGCCGGCATGGTGCGCTTCATCGGGCGGTATACCGCCAACGAGGCCCCTAAATATCCGGTAGCAAGTTACCGCATAACCGGCAGCGTCCGCGGCGGGCAGGGCATCATGGTCGACAGCGTCATTACGCTTCGCGACGGTACCAACTATGATGTGCGGTGGCTCCTGTCGAGCAAGGGCTCCACCTACCGGGTCAGGGATGCCATGGTGTACGGCTTCTGGATGACGCCGTTCCTGAAAAAGCTCTTCGAGAACTACATCGCCGAGAACGGCGGCCACGTGCGTGCGCTGGTCGCAGTCCTGAGCCGGTAGGGCCGGGCCGAGTGGCCTTCGCGCTTAATGGGATGACGCAAGGAAGCGCTGGCTCAGCCAGCCGCGATCTTGGCGGCCGCGATAACGTCGCGGAACATCGTCGTCGTTAGCACACCGGTGTTCGTATTGTAGCGGGAGCAATGATAGCTGTCGTGGAGCGCCAGCCCGTCGCGAAGCTCATGCACGCGGCCGTGCGCGAAGGGATTGGCAGAGCGTCTCAGTCCCAAGCTTGCCAGTACGCTGTCGTGGGCGATCCGGCCAAGCGCGACGACGACTTTCAGCTCAGCCATGCTGGCGATGGTCGCGGCGAGGAACACGCGGCAGGTGGCGATCTCGGGATGGGTGGGCTTGTTCGCAGGCGGCACGCAGCGAACCGCATTGGTGATCCTGCAGTCGACCAGCTGTAGCCCGTCGGTTGGAGCCGCACCATAGGCGCCATCCGCCATGCCGAGTTCGAGCAGCGTCGCGTAGAGAAGATCGCCGGCGTAGTCACCGGTAAAAGGACGGCCCGTCCGGTTGGCGCCCTTCAGCCCCGGCGCCAGCCCCACGATGAGCAGGCGCGCACTCGCCACGCCGAATGAGGCTACGGGCGCGTTGTGCCAGGATGGAAAGGCTGCCCGATTGTCGCGTCGGAACGCTGTAAGGCGCGGGCACAACTCACATTCGGTATCCGGCTCGCATCCCGCGTTGGTTGGCGTCATGCAGAGCTGGAACCTTCCATGTGAGACCAATCAGCAACGACCGCAGTCCGCCGATCACACCGCCGCTCGAATGTTTCCGTGGTGGCCGAGTTCAGACCGGATGCCTGCTACAAGTCGAGCGGATCGTCGCCGCCAGGATAGGGCTCGCGCTCCGGAACACGACCCTGCTGCGATCTCATTTGCTGCAGCCGCGTCTCGCGTGCTTCCCGTGGAACGCGGGCGGTAGGGTCGCGGGAAATCTCTTTCTCGAGGTCGGCCACGTCGATGAACTGGTCGGCCTGCCGTCTGAGCTCATCCGCCACCATCGGCGGTTGGGTATGCAGCGTTGACGCGACGCTGACACGAACACCCTTGTGCTGTAGTGCCGCGACAAGCGATCGGAAATCTCCATCTCCAGAAAACAGAACCACGTGATCGAGGTGATTGGCCAGTTCCATGGCATCAACCGCCAACTCGATATCCATGTTACCTTTGATTTTGCGGCGACCGGTGGAATCCGTATATTCCTTCGTCGGCTTGGTCACCATCGTGTAGCCGTTGTAGTCCAGCCAATCGATCAACGGACGTATCGACGAGTACTCCTGATCCTCGGTGAGCGCCGTGTAGTACAAAGCCCTGACCAGTTGGCCCCGTGCTCGAAAAACGTTGAGCAGTCTCTTGTAATCTATGTCGAAGCCGAGCGCT
This sequence comes from Rhizobiales bacterium Ga0077524, assembly GCA_001464755.1. GTDB lineage: Bacteria > Pseudomonadota > Alphaproteobacteria > Rhizobiales > Hyphomicrobiaceae. Next base: position 111 of record LNDR01000262.1, on the reverse strand, counting down.
TTCGCGGTCGCGTAAAGATTAGCGCCGTCGATGAAGAGGGCGATTCGCTCGGTTGGATAGAAGAACATGATGTTGATCGCCTTCTTAAAAATTGCCGGGCAACCCCGCAAA
>LNDR01000261.1 GCA_001464755.1 Rhizobiales bacterium Ga0077524 | reverse complement strand
CGGGTCAATGCCGTCCACTCGATAGGCCGAATTCGCCATACTGGACGGAGCACGTCCGTGATCTGGCTCGCATTTGGTGGCAACGTTTCCGGAGCCTGGGGAGTTCCATTCAACGCCTTCGATAGGGCATTGGAGGCGCTGGAGAGCGCGGGCCTCACGATCGTTGCGCGCTCGTCACTCTACGAGACGCTGCCGATCGGCAGTATTCGCCAGCCGTTGTTTCTGAACGCAGTGGTGGGGGTCCGTGGGGCGATCGCGCCGGGCGCGCTTCTCCGGCTCCTCAAGCGGCTCGAGAGACGTGCCGGGCGTCGCACGAATGGACGCTGGGGACCCCGGCCGCTCGATATCGACATCCTTGATTTCGGCGGCCGCGTTTTAGGAGGCTCCGCTCCAGTCCGTCAGGCGGGTCGCCTCGTCCTGCCTCATCCGGAGCTGGCTCGACGAGGATTCGTCCTGGTCCCTCTCGTCGAGGTGGCGCCGCGGTGGCACCATCCGCGCATGGGATCGCACGCTGCGGCTTTGCTTCAGCGGCGCCCCGGGCTGGCGAGGGGCGTCCGCCGTCTAAGCCCATGGCCGCCGACCGCGGCGCGCGGTCACGATTTCGTCTTATGAGGCAGGGTGGCTTGCGCTTTTTTGACGACGGTCCTCGTTCTACAGTGGACTTGGTTTGGCATCTCCTATAGAGACACCAAGCTCGGGATACGCCATCCCGTCGTCAATGGCGCGGGGTGTATAGCTCAGTTGGTAGAGCAGCTGACTCTTAATCAGCGGGTCGCAGGTTCGAATCCTGCTACACCCACCAATAAATCAAGATCTTAACAAAAGCGACGCCGACGTGGTTAGTTGCCCGGCTAACACGGGGCTAACATGTTGCTGCGGGTTTGCAACTATAGTCAGTTAGCCCTCGGCGAGCCGGACCGAACGGGCTAACATCAATAGACATCGTTCAGATATTGGCAGCCAAGCTCAGGGGGCAGACCAAAATTGGTTGCTCTTAGCTTGTACTTTTCACAGCCGGGATGACGTGTGCGTCGCTGACGATTGAGAGCGAGCCGTCGGCTCCGGCGGTTGCTCTCGCAGAGCAAGTTGCCGCTGCCAATCAGGCAGCGCAGCCGTCGGTAGCGCTCAAAATCCTGCGTCGACGGGAGCTTCCCAAATCGAGTTTGGTCTGGCGACCGTGTGTCGGCATCGGGGATCGCCCTCAGCGTACACGAAGTCGGTCTCGCAAAACAACTTACTCTCAGTCGGAGCCCTGATGCGCTTCACACTCGCGAGGGTTGAAGCTGAAGCCATCGAGGCAGTTCGACCGGAAGACTGTGATGGCCGACGCTCAATGTCAGCGCGATTCGCCTCACTGGCCGATCAAGAGAATTGAAGGCGACGACGGCCAGCTTTCCGGGGGGAGGGGTGGGCTGGCCGTCGTTGGGGCCGCGGTGGTTAGGCTGGGACAGCCGCGGCTGGGCCCTGTTTCCCACAGTTTCATTTCAGGTTCGCTAACTCGGTCGCATCAATTCGATGCGTCGCAAACATCGTCCACTCAACCGTCAGCGGGGGGCGGGAAATCGGCAAAAGCGACGCCGACCCCGTCCCCATTGCGCCAAACCACGATGCACCAGTGATTGCGCCACATGGCCTCGATCCGCAAGCCGAACTCTTGCGGCAGATCATAAGCGGTATGAACATGAAGACGAGCACCAAGGTCTGACAAATCAAGCACGACGCATGGCAGTGGTGCTCGTCGCCGATCGAAGAAAGTAATCGCCGCCCTCACGATTTTGTCCCTCGTCGAGCGGCGACAATCCGCGATATCGGTCATGGCAATCCCCGAGGTACCGTTGATATTCAATTTGCCTAAAGACTATTGATGATCCGATCGTCAAGTCCTGGCGACCCAAATCAACGCGCATCGGGCGAAGGCTTGATCCCGACGGGGGCACGGCCTCCAGCAGCATGATCACGGCCACCCGCTTTGGGATCATGCCCACGTAGGGTTCGGGCTCACGCCCATATGTCGGGTGTGCTGGCACGTCGGCCAGCCCCACTCGACTTTGCGGCCGCGGTTATGCTCGCGCCACGACGTCGCCAACTGCGAGAAGCCCCTGAGAACACTCTGTGACGGGAGAGGCGACCGCGGACTGCGGGGTACGACGCGGTCGCCTCACCTCATCGTGGATGCCCAGTAGGCGCTTGAGGCATCCGCGACGACGCATAATCATCATCTGATCAGCCCGGAATTGTCCAGAAAATGAAAATGGGCGCTACCGGCATGTCTATGCGCATCCTGATTTTCAGATAACCCTATGGATTATCTCCCCACTTTTGATGCCATCACGTCCAGAGCTAGACGGGGCAACGGCCTCCCCCAGTGGCTGGGACGAAAGCCGCCGCGCTCGGTCGTCGCGCAGCCCACTCTGCATCACGGCAGGTCGATGGTTTCCCGGTCAACCGGCGCTCGCACTCGTGTAGGCTGCGCGCCAAGGGATTGTTTCCCCGTGGCGGCGAACAGTCCTTCGTTCGTCGGCGCGGGCTCCAGAAGGACGACGCGGCTCAGCACGGCATCACTTGCAATGTCGCGAACCGTGACACGAAAGCGCGTGCTGGCGCCTGGAAAAAGCCGCTGGTCAAGGCCGGCCGTGAGGCGGTGGGAAAACGAGCCGACTTGTCCCGCCTCGATCGGACGTTGGCGGCGTTGCTCGATCAGGCGCTCCGCACTTGCCGCAGTGAAGCCGAAGGCGGACTGCAGCAGCAGCGAAGAGCTGGCGTTGATGTTGATTTGTCCTGTTCGCTCGTAACCGAACGAGAGAAGAATGCTCGGGTCGATGTGATCCGCGAATCGCTGCGCACTGAGCAGCAGGCCGACTTCGCCCACATGGGTGAAAGGCCGGTTCTTTGGGTCGATGCGCCCAGCCCGAAGGTAGGCGTCGCGTTCCGCTCCATTCGGCTGGACCTCGCTGTCGAAGTCGCGGAAATCCGCGATCTCGGCGGCAAATTGGTTTGCAATTTCGCGCGGAACCCCCTGGTCCATAACAAAGCGAGCAAGCTCGTCCACAGTCAATCCGTTGATCGGAGCAAGTCCGGCCTCGTCTTGAACCCTCACTTCGAGCTTGCGATCAAGCATCGTGACCTCGAAGGGGGTGCCGTCGAAAAGCACACGTTGCCCTTTGACGCCGAGGCTCAGCGCAAACGCACCCTCCGCGGCCACACCGGCTCCGTCGCGCTCAGCGGCGCGGAGCATCATGATCGTCATGTCGGCCGCCGACGCGAGCGCAGGGCGCGCATTGGCATCGTCGCGCAAACGCGACATGTCGCCCGTCTGGAGCCTTACGAATTCCAGAGCGCCAACCAGCAATAGGCCGACAACCAAGCCGACAGTCGCAGCCATCGGAAGCACGAAGCCGGCCTGAGCGCGGCGACGCCGCGATCTAGCGTTTGGTCTCGAATGGATGGTGATCATTGGCAATGGTGATGCCCTCGCGTTCGATCGCGGCAATGACGTGGAGCGGTTGTTCAGAACTGTCGCATGAAAACAGAATCGCGAGCGGTAGCAGGGGGAAGCTGTCGCTTTGCGTCCAGCTGTCCTTCCACGTCATGTCGATGTCCAGATAACGGAAGCGCGCCCGTGTACAGGGGAGGCTCAGGATCTCGAACGCTTCTAGCCTGGCGCCAGTGTGGTCGAAGCGCTCGGCCGTCACGATCGCGCGCGTCTCGTTGCCGGCAATTGAGATCCGGGAGGGTTGTTCACCCGGCCAGGCGGACGCCGGGAAGTAGGTGGCCAGTCCTGTTGCGGATCGACCATCTCCCTTGAAGGCCCATTCCGGGCTTCGCGCGGGGACGAGGCTCCCGATCATGCTCGTCAACATCCCAACGCGTACCTGGAGGCGAGAGTAGTGTTCGGCTGCCGGAAAAAAGCGACTGACGACCAGACGGAGCTGGGACACCATGCCCATCGCGAGCGCGCTCACCAAGCCCACGATCACAAGGACGACGAGCACCTCGAAGAGCGAAAACCCGGCCTGCCGACGTCTCGCCCCCCGCTGCATCATTTCACTCGGGCAATGGTCGCGTCGCATAGCGGCGCTGAGACGGATAGGGCGTAGCGATAGGATCCCAAAGCGATCGAGTACCGGCCGGGAGAACAGGTCCCGTCAACCGCAATGCGAACCGCTGCATCGACCGTGACGGCAGCCGCTCTTAAATCGCCCTTTGACGCATCTGCTCTGGCGAGGCCCTCCAAATGCGCCGCGTCGATGACTGTCGACCGTCGGCTCCGCAGACTCGCCAGTTGCAGGCTCTGCAGATGGGCCTGCAGAAGCCGAGCCTCGTTCACGAGCTGCTGTTGCGAGCGGTAGCTGTCGAACTTCATCCCTGAGAAGCCGAGGATCAAGCCAAGGATCACGAGCACAATCAGAACTTCGGCCAGAGAGTAGCCGGACGACACCCCCAGCGCCGATTGCGCCCTACTTGCTTGACGTCGTCGTGGTCGGCGGAAGAAGGCCAATGTCGCGATCCGGTCCATCGCCGCCCTCCTTGCCATCTGCGCCTAGGCTGTACAGGAAGAACGGCTTCTCGCGGCTCTCACCGAGCCGGTAGACATAGTCCTTCCCCCAAGGATCCAGCGGTACCTTGTCTTGGAGATAAGGACCTCCCCATAGCTCACTGTTTGCGCCCGGCGGCTGTGCGACGAGCGCGGCTAAGCCCTCAGCCGTTGTGGGGTAGCGCTGCACATCAAGATGGAAAGCATCGATAGCAGTGCGCAGAATCTTGATTTGTGAATCCGCGGTCTGAGTTTTGGCCTTGTCGAGCTGTCGGAACAGCTGAGGACCAACCATGCCCAACGCCAACCCGATGATGACGAGAACAATCATCACTTCGAGTAGTGAGTAGCCCGCCGACAGCTTACGGCGGCGTCTGGCTCTGCCGCGCCGCATTAGAGCTTCGTCTCGTCCCCGCACACTCGTCATCCCCGCTGCTCTACGACGCTAGAGAACCTTATCATAGAGGCTCGAGATCGCAAGCATCAGACCGACGACGATGGTCCCAATCGAGGCTCCGATCAAGAGCACCGCCATCGGCTCAATCAGCGCCATAAATCGCTTCCTTGATGCTTCCGCTTCGTCTCTCAACAGCTCGGCGGCTGAGCTCAGCATCTTGTCGAGCCCGCCCGACTGCTCCCCGATGCGGACCATCTCGACGACCCGCAGGTCGATGTTCGTAAAGTCTTCCAAGGCATCCGACAGCCGGCTGCCCCGTCTCAAGGCGGTCTCGACTTGCGCCAAGCTTGTGCGGAGCCGGCCATCCTTCACAATGCGGTTGGCGACCAAGATGGCGTCCGTGATTGTGACGCGACTTGTGAGCAAGATGGCCAGCATCGACGCCCAGCGACTTGACTCGTTGAGGCGCACGACGCGACCAATGCCTGGCAGACTGAGGACAGCCTGGAACATCGCAGCCGCCGCCTTTGGTTGACGGCTGAGCAGCACGATCAGGGCAACAATCAGAGCTATGCCCAGCATCACCTCTGTGCTGTGCGCCCGCAGTCCATTGCCGATCGTGATCACGTAGTAAGAAATGGCAGGAAGCTGCGCGTCAGACTTTTCGAGCATTGACGAGAACTGCGGAACCACGACGGCAAACATGAACGATACCGCTGCAATTCCGAACGCGACCAGGAACATAGGGTAGGATAGAGCCGACTTGATATCGCGTGCCTGGGCCAGATCGCGTTCAAGCTGAACCGCAGCGCTCGTCAGTGCGCTTGTCATCTCACCCGTGGCTTCGCCGACCTCCACGAGGTAGGGCACGTAAGCGGGCAATGTTGGCATGAACTGACGGAGGGCGTCCGAAAAAGACTGGCCTTGTCGGAGTGCCTCCCCGATCGCGAGTATTTTCTTGCGGTCCGCCTCCTCGGACTGCAACTCGGCGAGCGATCCGACGGCGCGGATCATGGAGACGCCGGCCCCCGTCAAGGTCGACAGCTGACGCACGAAGAGGAGGTTTTTTTGCGGACTTCCGGATGAAAAGGCGAATAGAGACCGCGAGGTGCGGCGAATCAACGGCTTCAAATCAATGGGCACGAGCCCGAGGCGTTCAAGGGAGCTGAAAGCATCCTGTTGCGAGTCGGCCGTCACGCGACCGCTGACGACCTCGCCCTTGGCTCCATAAGCCCGATACTCCCAACGTGCCATATCTTGACCTACCCGCTCGCGGGCATCGACGCGTCGCCGATGACGCGTAGAACTTCGTCGACGGTGGTAATTCCTTCAGCCGCCTTGAGCAATCCGTCCTCCAGCAAGTCAATCATGCCGTCCGCGCGCGCGATCTCGAGCAGCTCCGACTCGCTGGCTGAGTTCGTGATCGCGTCACGCAGTGTCCGGGTGACGCGAATGAGCTCGAAAACACCGCGACGACCGCGATAACCCGTGCCGCCGCACGACTTGCATCCCACGGCCGCGCGCCAATTCACTTCGCGTTCTGCCAGCAAGGCCTTAGCACGGGGTGAGAGGGTGCCGAGACCGTCGGGTGCCTCGGCCGGCCGAGAACAAACTTGACACAGCCGCCTGACGAGGCGCTGGGCCATCATCCCCTGCAGCGCGGCGCTGAGAAGGAAGGGCTCGACACCCATGTTGAGAAGCCGTGTTACGGCACCGATGGCGTTGTTGGTATGGAGGGTGGAGAACACCATGTGGCCCGTGAGCGCGGATTGAATGGCAATCTCGGCTGTCTCGCGATCACGGATCTCGCCGATCATGATGACATCCGGATCCTGTCGGAGGATCGACCGAAGCGTCTTTGCGAAGGTCAGCCCGATCTCAGACTTGACCTGCACTTGGACGATGCCTTCCGTATTATATTCAACAGGATCCTCGACTGTGATGATCTTTCGCTTTCCGTCCTTGATCTCGGCGAGGGCCGCATGAAGCGTGGTGGACTTGCCGGAGCCGGTCGGTCCCGTCACGAGGAAGATGCCGTTCGGCTGATGGGCGATCGTCTTGAGCTGGTCGAGGGCTTCGGGCAGGAATCCAAGCTTCGTCAGCGAAAGCGCCTCCTGCTGTTTGGCAAGGAGGCGGATCACGACGGATTCGCCGAAGACGCCGGGCAGTGTCGAGACACGAAGGTCGAAGGTCTTGCCTGCCGTCCGTACTGTCTGTCGGCCGTCCTGCGGGAGACGACGCTCCGCAATGTCGAGACCCGACATCAGCTTGACGCGGGAAACAACTGAATTATAACGCTCCAATGTCTGCGTCGTGTGCTCGATCAGAACTCCGTCGATGCGAAAACGCACCGAGAAGGTGCGTTCGCTCGGCTCAATGTGGATGTCGGAGGCTCCGAGAAAGACGGCTTGGCTCATCACCTTGTTGATGAACTCGATGGTCGGTGCATCCTCCGTCAGCTCGCGCGCAAGGCGGCCCTGCTCGTCGGTGGCCTCCTCGCCACGCTTGTAATCCTTGACGGCTTGGACCAGCAAATCCAGGTCTTTGCCGTGCGCCAGAAGAAATGTCACGTCCTCGACGCCGGCTGCCTCGAAAGCCTCTTGCAGGTCGGGAGATGTCGGGTCGCGCGCGACGCAGATGACGCCCGAGCCGCCTGAGTCGCGCCAGGCCACCGCATGTTGGCGCACCCACCAATCGATCGGTGCCAGCGGCTCCATCGCTTGTGCGAGGCTTGCGAGATCGGGCGGCACCATTTCCGGTTCAAACAGGTCGAGTCCAAGGTGGCAACACCTGGCGCGCAGGACTTCTTCCTCTCCGACCGCACCGATGCGAATGAGGATCTCGCCCAGCTGGCCGCCGTAAACGCGCTGCACATCGCGTGCGCGATCGAGGTCGACCTGCGTGACAGCGCCTTGATCGATCAAGATTCTCTCCAATCCGCCGACGCGCATCGGTTGCGCTCACCTTTTTTCCCTGATGCCAGTTTCCATCGAACCATACATCGGCCTCGATTGCGGCGCACGTCCGGCGAGGCGTCGCTCCATGACCCGATGTGCATGTCAACGAATGCGGCCCCTAAGCAACACCATGCGCCACTCAGTTGTGCACGAGCGCCCGGGCTGGATTGACGCTCTTAGGGCGGCTGGATACCCGTTGATGCGGGGATCAGTCTGCTGTTTTCAAACAGTCAGATTGATAAGGGTCCAGCCGAGCGGGGCAGACCCGGGGGAATTGAGCAATGGGAAACGCTCCGTAGCCCTCTACCCGGGATCCAGGCGCTAACTATGGAGTGGGAAATGAGATTGAAGTCGATGAAGATGGTGGGGCTGACCGCGGCGCTGATGCTGTCGGCATCAGCGAGCGCGATGGCGGCAACGCTGTTCGTTCCGACGAACGGCGGTGTTCCACTGGCGACCGAGTTGTTCGGCACGTCAATTGTAACGCCTGGTGGGAACAACACTGTGCGTATTGAAAGCAGTGGGGCCGGTACTTTCACCAACTCACCTATGCTTTTGACGATCACGCTTACAGGTGGAGCCCAGTTTAATCTCGGCGTTGTTGGCGGCGATCTTACTGGAGATGAGCAAACTGGCTTCGGAGCTCCTGACGCTTGTCCGGTAGTACCCACAGTTACAATTGCGGATAAAGGCTCCGCGGGAGACAGTGAAGTTACGTTCAGGATCACGAACGCTCAATCTTGCCGTGCGCTGCGCCTGAATCTCAATGGCGGCCTAAAAGGCATCACGCAAGGAGCGAACGTCGAAATCGGTGCCAGCCTGAAGACTGAAGCCGGAACCGCTATTGATGGTGGCGTGATTAACAGCCCGCTGGTTTACATCAAGCAGATTGATGGCAACAGTGGTTCAATCACCGCTCCCGTCTCTCATATTATTGACCTGTCGACTTCATCTACAAAGCTGGTCGCAAATGGTGCTGGTGCCGATACGGCTACGGCAACGACATTTGTGAGCGGTATAATGGTTGACAAACTTGCGGCTGCGTTTGCCGAAGTGCTGGATCAGCCGTGGCTAGGCGCAGAAATCGGAGCGACCGGTGTTCTGACACTCAGTGGTCTGCCTTCTGCGGTGGTAGCCCCACCGACGCTGGTATGGCGCCCTGCAGCTACCACCGCAACTCTAACTGATGCTGGAGTGGGAACCGCGATTGCGTGCACTGCTCCTGCTGCAAACACGTCGACATGTGCGTTCAATGCCGCTGCAATGAACGCAATGCTGGCAGCGGCGGGAACGAAATCACTGTTGGCGACCTTTACTGTTAATGGCACAACCGCAATTCCGCCGACGACGATGAATGGCAAATTCGTTGTGAGCTACGCCACTGCCGCCAATTACGTGCCGATTGCCAGCGAGACGAAGTTCGATGGTCCCATCGCCTCGCTGGGCCTCAATGCTTGCATCGCTGAATTTGCGTCGATCATGAATAACCCGTCGTCGGTCTCTACAATTCGCCTCTCGAACACGACAGCAGTACCGTCCAAAGTGTACGTGGCGGCAACGACCGACGGAGGCACGGGCTCGGCTGTGATTCCTGTGACCCTCGCCAATGTGCCAACGGCGACGCTGGCGCTTGATGCAGGCAACTTACTGAAGCCAGGCGCCACCATCGAGATGACTGGTGCGCAGATTGCCGCGGCGACCGGGCAAGACTTTACTTCTTGGTCTGGCGTAAGCCGCGGTCGTGTCCGCGTATACCTTGAGACAGCAGCATCCGGTGCAACGGGGAGCATCAATGCCTCGGGTAATAAGGCTGGTTGCACAGCTGAGGGCTTCACCTGCGTGAATGGCACGTGCTCGATAATGCAGCCGACCACGCTCGGTAAGGATGGTCAGCCGATTACGGCGCAGAACAAGTAAAGCCATAAGACAATCTTCACCAGGAGGAGGAAGCTTCGGCTTCCTCCTTTCCCATTTGTGGAGCCGATCATGATCGGCGCTGTTCAAGTGCTTCAGTTCGCGTCGGCATCGGTGGTCGCGCTGACGATGACTTATTTCGGAGCCAGGCAGTTGGGCGCCATGCCACAACGCATGGACTGGCAATTCCATTGTGTTATTTTTGCCGGCTTTCTGATTGCTGCTCTCTCTCTTGTCGCAGGTGATCCTCCTCTTTGGGTTGTATTCGAGATTGTCGCGCTCTCTGTTCTAATTGCGCTGTTGGATCTCAGATTACTCATCATCCCCGACGTCTTGACCCTGGCATTGGCTGTCGCCGGCGTGCGATTTGCACTAGTGACCGACGCGTCGATATTGACGACGCTCTCCGGTGGCTCCTTCGGGTTCATTCTGCTCGCCGTGATTTACGGCTACTATGAACATATCCGTCAGCGCTCGGGTTTGGGTTTTGGAGACGTCAAGTTGATGGGCGCAATCGGGCTTATCGTTGGGCCCTATCAAGTGCCGCTTGTCATGGCGGTGGGTGCTGCTGCGACTCTCGTTGCGGGTCTCGTCGTTGGCTTTCTCGCCACGCGGCGTCGGCCGCTCCAAACTAGGCGCTTCCCATTTGCGCCCGGCCTATTGGCAGCGATGCTGGCCAGCCTTGTACTGGATGCCGCATGAAGGCGGGTTTCATACTTCTCGAGGCGATCATCGCTGTTTTGATCATGGCGATGGTGAGCTTCTCGGCACTCGAGGCTGTCCAGATCATGAGGCGCTCTATGGCGCGTTTCGCCGCCAACTCAGAGATCGTGCATGTGCGCCGGAACGCACTCGCGCTGTCGCGGCATCTCGGACGGCCAGGCATTTCCTCGCAGGGGAGCATCGACTACGGACCTTACGCTGTAAGGTGGTCGGCTGAACGACTTGACTCGACGTCATATCGCTTGATGACGGTCGCCGGTCCGATGCCGCCGACCTTTGTCGCCATCGACCGCGTCACGTTCACGACGACGAGGGAGAACCGCCCAATCGATCAGTTCGAGATTGTGGTTCCCTGGCAAGTCCCGCCTTCTGAGAATCCCGGCCAGCTCATTTCGCCGCGATGAGCGTCGGCGCGTCGACCGTAAGCTCGATGCCCGTTTCTGTATTGAAAAGCCTCAATGTGACGCCGTATACAATGAACTCCTGAGCTCCCTCCGCCAGCTCATCCACCATGGTCAGAATCTTAGGAAGGGCGCCGCTCGCCTTTATCTGGGCGCGGATCAAGCTGAGTCCGTTCTTGTCTGCCACTTACGCGTTAGTAACGCCTGGAGAAACCGTTCGATGTCGGCGCGAACAAGGCCGATGGTCTCTCCCTTCCAGAACCTCCCCTTGATCTCAGCGACTCGCTTGACGGTCACTTGCCGATCTTCGAGCCACCAGGTCTGCTTCAGAATCCGTTCAGTGCGAGTTTCCTCCAGAAGCCGCAGCTGCCCAGTATGTACCGCCTCGTTCAGCCAGCCGAACAGAAACAGATAGCCGATCAGCGCGACACAGGCTCCGGCGCCGTAGAGCCCGAAGAAGAGGGCCCGACCGTCCAGCCGTTCGATTGCGGCAGAAATGGAGGACCGGCTCATGAGCGGCCTCCCAGAACGACGGTCATTGTCAGGCGGATGCTTTGCTGGAGCGCATTGGTCTCCGAGTTGACACCCTTGAACAGGGATTGCGATTCGAGCGCCTTGACCAACTTTGGCAGGTCCAG
>LNDR01000260.1 GCA_001464755.1 Rhizobiales bacterium Ga0077524 | reverse complement strand
TGCTACCGTTGCACCACCCGCTGATCGTTGCCGAAGACATCGCGACGGCTGATATCCTCACCGGCGGGCGCCTCGATATCGGGCTCGGCCGAGGTTACCAGCCCTACGAGTTCGAGCGTCTCGGACTATCGCTTGGCGACAGCCGTGAGCGCTTCGAGGAGGGGCTGGACATTCTGCTCAAGGCGTTCGAGGGCAAGCCATTCTCCTACGACGGCAAGCACTTTCGCTTCGGCGAGACGAGCATCTTCCCGACACCGGTCCAGAAGCCCCATCCGCCCCTGTGGATCGTCGGCCAGAGCCAGGAATCGATTACTGCCACTGCGCGTCGGGGCTTCAACATCGTCTCCGGCGGGTTCGGCGTGCCGATCGAGCGGCTACGTGAGTTCCGCCAGAGCCTCGATGCCATGCCGATCGACCCGGCCATACGCCAGCGCATTCGCGTATCGACGCAGCGACCCGTCTATGTGACTCGTGACGAGAGCGAGCTGCCGGCTATCGTAGAGCAAGCGCGCTGGAACATGCGCGTAACCCTGAGCTTGCGCCAGGGTCTCGAGCGCGTCGAGGGCGGACGCGCCATCGCAGTGCCGTTCGAGAAGGAGCCGGACACGCGCGAATTGCTCGAGCGCTATTTCATCATGGGTACGCCCAAGACCTGCATCGAACGGCTCAAAGCCGTCAAGGATGCCATGAAGATCGACCATTTCAACGCGAGCTTCTGGTTCGGCGACCTTACGGAAGAGCAGGTGCAGCGGTCCATGAAGCTCTTCGCCGAGGAGGTCATGCCGGCGTTCCGCTGACCGCCGGTGCCGCAACCCTCGACCTCAGGATTAGTCGCCCATGACACCCGCCGCACTTGCCGTCGTGGGCATGACCATTCTCGGCACGTCGTTCATCTCGGGAATTTTCGGGATGGCCGGCGGCCTCATCCTGCTCGGCGTGCTGCTCCTGTTCATGGACGTCGTCCCGGCGATGATCCTGTTTGGGGTCATCCAAATGGGCGCCAACGGTTGGCGAGCGCTGCTGTGGCGCGCGCATGTACGTTGGGATCTCGTCGGTCGCTATTTGATCGGCGCGACCTCGTCATTCCTGGTCATGCGGCTCGTGGCTTTCGTGCCGGACAAGGCGGTGGTCTACATCGGTCTCGGCATATTACCGTTCGCCGCCGAGTTGCTGCCCCGACATTTATGGCCGGACATCACGCGCCCCTGGGGGCCCTACATCTGCGGTGCCGTCATCATGGTGCTGCAACTATTGGCAGGCGCGGCAGGGCATATTCTCGATATGTTCTTCCAGAGAAGTAAGATCGATCGGAAGGGCATCGTCGGCACGAAGGCTGTCTGCCAGACCACGGCGCATCTGTTCCGGGTGCTCTATTTCGGCTCTCTCGCGACAAGTCTCGACGGGCATGTGCCCCTCTGGGCGATTGCCTTGGGCCTCGCACTGGCGTTCACCGGCACCTCGCTCGCTGCCTTGGTCCTCGAGCGCATGACGGAGGCGGATTTCAGAACTTGGAGTCGGCGCATCGTGCATGCCGTCGCCGCCACGTTCCTAGTGCGCGGACTTTGGTTGCTTACCGCCGGGTAAGCGATGACCGCTCAATTATTGCATTGCAGCAATGCGCTCTTGGATCTGGTCTGGAGGATGGGGCCTCTCACATAGAGCTTGTGAACGACAAGGCCGACGCCAAGCCGGCCGCATGAGGGGAAACCCACGGGACTGGGCTCCAGAAAAAGAACACACGTTCAGGAGCTGATCATGTCCAACCTCAACTTGAGCCTCGTCGCGGGCTATTCGGTCGATTCGCCGGCGCTCTCGAAGCATATCACGCTGCCCAACGTCTCTCTTGGTGATTTCATCGAGCGTATGTCGGTCAAGTTCCAGGCGGCCCAGCGCCGACGGATTGACTCCGAGGTCGCTCGCTTTATCGGGGCCAACGGCGGCGTCATCACCGACGAACTCGAGCGCCAGATAGGCCGCCGCTTCGGGATGTGAGGGCCAACTGGCCGCAACGCTTACGGACGCGGGGCTCGGCTGCACGAAGGGGACCCTCCGGGATGGGATCGATTGGCTTCAGCGACCAGGTGCTGAGGAGCGAGGAACCAAATCCGGAGATAGGCCGGGGTAGCGACGACCGACCTCTTCGCAGGCAGCCATGTCGCCGCCGTTGCAAGCAACGATCCGCGAGTTGACCTCGGCCAGATGCAACTCGATCGCCGCCCTGCGTCCAGGATCGAGCCGCGGTCGGGAGAGCAGCTCGAAACATACCTCGAGCTGGCCCTGCGCGCACTTCTCGAGAAGTCGCCCCTGCGCATTGGCCGGTTCGATCCCGATAAACAGCAGCGTACCGAGTATGACGGCGCACCAGCGTGCTCGGTGCGTCGTCGATCCTGAGCTTCGCGCCTCGGGTGGGAAACGAGTCCCACCCAAGCATCGGTCGCCCAATCTCACGCCTCGCCGAAGTGGATGCGGCGGTAGGCGCGCGACGGGATCAGGTCGTCCGAGTGGACGTCCCATACGGTCGCCGTATTCGAGCCCTGGTGCTCTTTGAAGAGCCCGTCCATCTTGCCGAGGTTGTTGACCGTCGCCCCCCGCAACCCGAAGCCGCGGGCCATGGCGGCAATGTCGCCGCGACCGTGTATGGCGCCCGAGGGATCGATGCCGTTGGCGCGGAACTTGTGGAACTCAGCGCCGTAGCCGCCGTCGTTGACGATGGCGGTCAACATGCGCACGCCGTGGCGCTTGATGGTGTCGAGCTCTTGGCAATGCATCATCAGGCTGCCGTCACCCTCGATCAGGCACACCTTGCCATCTCCGCGAGCCTGCGCGATGCCGATGGCTGCCGGCAGCGCCGAGCCGATGGCGCCGAAATCAACGAACACGTGATACTTGTCCGCCGGCCGGCCCTTCAGGTGCGTCATGGCGATCGAGAAGTAGTGGCCACCGCCGACCACGATGTCCCAGTCCTTCGGGATCGTACGATCCAGCTCCTCGATGGCGCGGCGCGGATCTACCGTGCCAGCCTGCACCGAGTAGGGCTTCTTGTCCGGATGGTCGGCCGCGATGCCAGCCTTGATCTCCTCGGAGCGGAAGCCGGCAACCTTGATGTTCCTCTGCTCGAGCCTGTTGAGAATGGTCTCGGCAGCGGCGCGGGCGTCGGCACGGACGTGCAGATCGGCTGTCCGGAGCCCCTGCCAGAGGCCGCGGGGGTTGGTGTCGACCTGGACCACCCGGGCGCCGGGGAAGAGGTAGCCGCTCTCGGTGGTGTAGTGGCCGAGACCCAGGCCGAAACCGATCACGAGATCGGCTTCCGCATAGCGCTCGCGCGCCCAGTCGCTGGCGTAGGCGCCGGCGATGTCCATCTGCCAGGGGTTGCCGTCGAACAGGCCCTTGCCCAGAAGCGATGTGGCGAGCAGGGCGCCCGAGCGATCGGCCAGGGCTTCGAGAGCTTCGCGAGCACCAGAGCGCACGCAGCCTTTGCCGCCGAGGATCACCGGCTTCTCGGCCTCCGCGATCATGTCGCAGATCCGGTCGACGAGAATCGGGTCGGGGATCGGACGCTGAGCGACCGGCACCAGATCGGCCGACGGCGTGTAATCAGTCAAATGCGGCCAGAGCTGCTTCTGCATGTCCATCGGCACGGAGAGCACGACTGGCCTGCGCTCGACCTGGGCGATCTGGAAAGCCTCACGGACGTTGTCCAGCAGGCGGTCGATATGGCGGACCGGCACGTACGCGGCGCCGGTGCCGAGCGTCAGCGGCCCCATGTCGATCTGCTGGAGATACCAGGCGGCCGCTATTGGGCTGTCGCCCGCGAAGACGACCAGCGGTGTGTTGGCTTTGGCAGCCATGACCAGCGACGTCATGATCTGAGTGAAGCCCGGTCCGCAGGTGGTCGATGCGACGCCGACCTTTCCAGTGGCACGGGCATAGCCGTCGGCCATGGAGATCGCGCAGCTCTCGTGGCGGGCGTGGATCACGTGCATGCCCGGCCGCTGCGCCATTGCGGTCGACCAGTACATGTTGGCGTCGCCCATCAGGGTGAAGAGATGGTCCACGCCCTCGGCCTCGAAGGCCATGGCCAGCATGTCTTGCGTCTTCAGCTTGCTCATTGGGTGTCAGCTCCGTTTTCCGAAGAGGCTCGATAGCCATGATTTAAACGCGGCCCAAAGAAGGGCAAAAGCATTGAGTTCAGCCGCTTGCCGAGGCGGCGTCGGCACCGCCGGTTGGCTTGAGGCGCTGCTCGGCGCCGTGGGGGCAGCGCGCGCGGTTGGCGATGCTGCCGCACTCGCGGGGTTGACGCCTGCAGCCGGCACGGCTGAGGCCTCGTCGGCAGACGTATCCTCTGCGCGCCGTTCGGCGACGAGGGCGCCCATGTTCCTGGCGAATTCAGAAAGCAAGGCGCGAGCCACATGGACGCCGCCAGCATTGGCGAAGGTCTCGAGTGGACCCGTCACCGTGTACTCGCCCTCGACCGCGAGTTCGGTCTCGTTCGTGCCGCTCGCCGCGACGACACCGTTGGCAAGCGCTCGCGAGGCGCCGCGCTGGTCGATGCCGCGCCCCTCGATCGTGCAGCGCCGCTTGTCGTGGTCATAGGAGAGCGTCGCTTCGCCTCGGAAGACCGCGACCGTTGGACCGAACTTGACGCGGATCGATCCTTTCCAGACGTCGCCGCCGCTCTGGTCCGCAGCCAGCGTCGCGCCCGGAATGCAGGACGCAACGAGCGCTGGATTGGACAGCAGCGGCCACACATCCTCTGGTGGGGACGGGATGATTATCTTCTCGGCGACCGTGGGCATGCGCTGGCTGGCGTCCGGTTGGGCTCTGAGGCTGTGGCTGGGAGAGTTGACGTCGCGAGGATGAGTGATGTGGGCGGCAGGGTCAATTGCTTTGGCGCGCCTCGACCCTTGTCCCCGCCGTCGAGGGCGTGCCAGTCTCTGGTATCGCCGCCCTACGAAGGAGGCCTGCCATGACCGCCGCTGCCGCATCTCGATCCGAGACTGCGCCTGGAGCGAATGAAATCGTCGTCGAGGACGTGACCTACTTGACGCATGGAGACAAGTCGTATCTCGCGCGCCTTTACCGGCCGAAAGGCGCCGGCCCCTTTCCCATGATGATCGACCTTCATGGTGGTGCCTGGTGCAACCAGGACCGAATGGGGGACGCGTCGCTGTGCGAGGCGATGGCTCGCAGCGGCATCGTCGTCGCCGCGCTCGACTGGCGGATGCCGCCGGATGCCGCCTATCCGGCCGCTCTTGCCGACATCAACTATGGCGTGCGTTGGATAAAGGCCAACGCCGCCAAATGGAACGGCGATGCCAAGCGCGTCGGGCTCGTCGGCATATCGAGTGGTGGGCATCAGGCGATGCTGGCGGCGATGCGGCCGGCGGATCAGCGCTATGCCGCGATCGCGACGACGGAAGTGGCCGGCCACGATGCGCGCGTCGGCTGTGTCGTGCTGTGCTGGCCAGTTATCGATGCGGTCGGCCGCTACCGCTACGCAAAGGAGTGGGTGGCGCGCGGCGGCAATCCTGCACAGCTCGCAACAGTAATCCCGAGCCATGAGAGTTTCTGGGGCGACGAGGCAACCATGATCGAGGGTGGGCCGCCGCAGATCCTCGAGCGAGGCGAGAGGGTCGAGATGCCACCCGTCCTTTATCTTCAGGGCGACGCGGACTTGATGCATCCGCGTGCGCAGCTCGACAACTTCGTCAAGCTCTACCGCGCAAAAGGCGGCCAGCTCGACCTTGCTATCTATCCGGGCGAGGAATCGGGTTTCATTACTCGCGAGCCGAAGTCCCCGGCGCACAAGGTCGACGGAACGGCAAAGATCATCGATTTCGTGAAGCGGACCCTTTCCTGAGGGTCCCAACAGCAGGAAGCAAGACTATGGGCAAGATCATCCGTGCATCCGACCGCGCCACCAAGACGCAGCCAAACACGACGTTCACCGGCACCGTCTACGCCGACGAAGTGGTCGTCGGCGAGGCGCCCTCGCGGATGCGTGCAACGCGTGTCTCCTTCACCCCAGGTGCGCGCACGTTCTGGCACACACACCCTGTCGGCCAGACGCTCTACTGCCTGCACGGCATTGGGCGTTATCAACTCGAAGGCAGTCACGTCGTCGAGCTTCGGCCGGGCGACACGGTCGTCATCCCGCCCGGCGCCAAGCATTGGCATGGGTCCGCCCCCGGGCACCTGTTCGCGCACCTCGCCATGTCCGAGGTCTCCGATTCGGGCGAAGGCACCAAGTGGCTCGACGCGGTCTCCGAGGCCGACTACGGGAGAAAACCGGCCTAACTATAGCTGGACGCCAAGGCTGCCGGAAAGAGACACTCGCGCCAGCGGACGTCGATGGCGGACCTTGAGCGCTGCTCGGAGGCTGCGCGCGACACGTCACGGGAGACTATGCTAGTCAGGGGTAGATCACGCGCCGCGCTGCTCGGGAGCAACCGGCGCCACCCCTGAAGGATCGCCGTGCGGCATGAGGGTGTTCTCTGACGACATCGCCATCGATCTCGGTACTGCCAATACTTTGGTGCACGTGGTCGGCCGCGGTATCATCATCGACGAGCCGTCGCTGGTGGCGGTACAGAACCGTGGCGGCGTGCGCACGATGCTCGCAGTCGGAGAGCGCGCGCGTACCATGGTCGGCCGGACGCCCGAGGCTGTCGAGGCGATCCGTCCGATGCGCGACGGCGTCATCGCGGACTTCGTGGCGACCGAGGAGATGCTGCGTCAATTCATTCGTCGCGCTAAATCGGTCCTGGGATTGCGCCGTCCGCGCATCCTGATCTGTGTCCCGGCGGGTGCCACCCCCGTGGAGCGCCGTGCCGTCTACGAGACGGCTGTCTCTGCTGGCGCTCGTCGCGTCTATCTGATCGAGGAGCCGGTGGCGGCGGCGATCGGGGCGGGGCTGACCATCGACGACCCGGTGGCCCACATGGTCGTCGACATTGGCGGCGGCACCACGGATATCGCTGTTCTCTCCGTCGGTGACGTGGTGGAGGCGCGGTCGCTGCGCTGCGCCGGCAACGCCATGGACGATGCCATCCAGCGCTATGTCCGCCGCGTGCACCAGCTGCACATCGGTGCGGCCAGTGCCGAGCGAATCAAGATCGGCGCTGGCACGGCGAGCCGGTTGCCGGGCGGTCGCGGTGCCGAGATCCGGATCCGTGGTCGCGAGCTCAGACACGGCAAGCCCGTGTCGGTCGTCCTGACGCCAGGCGACATCGCCGAGGCTCTGGAGGGGCCGATCACAGACATAGCCGAATTCATTCAGCGCGCGATCGACGAACTGCCCACCGAAGTTCGCGCCGATGTGCGTGAACGCGGGATCTCGCTGTCGGGTGGTGGCGCGCTGCTCGATCGCCTGGATGCCGAACTACAACGCCGCGTCGGCGTCAAGTTCACGATCCCCGAGCATCCAATGCAGTGTGTGGTGACCGGCACAGCGCGCGTCCTCGAGACGCTATCCGAACGGCGCCACCTGCTGATCGAGCCGTGAAGCGCCCAACGAACCCCTGCGACAGTGCTGCTTGGCGTGACGCTTGCTTGACCCTGCCACGATCTCGTTTACTCGGGGGGGAGGCGCCGTCTGGAGAAGTCTATCATGCCGATCAGCCACGAGGCTGGCTACGAAGGTATCCGACCGGCCGAAAGACCAGAGCGCCGGGTACGGCCGGCACTGTTGCGGGGCGCTGCCGGGAGATGCCCGGCCTGCGGAGTGGGTAAAGTGTTCGCGTCGTATCTCAAGGTTTCCCACACCTGCCTGCATTGCGGCGAGCCCTTGCATCATCAGCGGGCCGATGACGCTCCAGCCTACTTCACGATGGTGGTCGTTGGGCACGTCATCGTCGCCGGGATACTGAGCGTTGAGAAGGCTTTCGCTCCACCGACATGGGTGCAACTCGCCGTCTGGTTGCCGCTCATGGTGGTGCTCAGTTTGGTGCTTCTGCCTGTCATCAAGGGGGCGCTCGTCGCTCTGCAATGGGCGTTGCGTATGCACGGCTTCGGTGCCGGGCAGGATCCCGCTGCCCCACGACCCGATCCAGCGCTTCAGATCGCGCATCCCCCCCGAGGACCCGCTACATGACCTCGAAGCTCCCGTCAGACGCCGCCTCATCGCCTGAGATGGCACCGGCGCCCCTCAAGGCTCCGGCCCTCAAACCGCGCGATGCCGCGACCTTGATCCTCGTCGATAGGACGATGGCTCTGCCACGCGTCCTGCTCGGAAAGCGGCGGATGGACATGAAGTTCATGCCCGGCAAGTATGTGTTCCCGGGTGGTCGCGTAGACAAGGCTGATCGTTCAGTAACCAGCGCGGATGAACTCGCCACCCATGAGTCCGCCAAGTTGATGGTCGACATGAAGGGCACGGTCAGTGCCGCCAAAGCCCGAGCCCTGGCCCTAGCCGCCGTCCGCGAAACGTACGAGGAGGCCGGCCTCATCCTTGGTGCGCCGCTGTCGGGGCAGAGCCCCCCGCCCGATGCGTCTTGGCGGCGGTTCTTCGACCAAGGCTTCGTGCCGAGCCTATCGCCGCTCACGTTCTTTGCGCGCGCCATCACCCCGCCGGGACGGCCGCGACGCTTCGATACGCGCTTTTTCTGCGCCGAAGCCTCGACGATAGCCTTTCGCGGCCCCCCACCCGAGGACGAACTCTCGGATCTCGTCTGGATGGCCATCGATGAAGCGAGAAGCCTGGATCTGCCCCCAATCACCAGGGTCATCCTGGAAGATTTGGGCGACCGCCTGAAGGCTGGACCCTTGGGTGCGACCGACATCCCGGTTCCTTACTACTTCCACAAGAGTGGAACGTTCCGCCGGCAACTCATAACGGCGCCTTCGGAGCAATCTTCAGCTTGACTTGACCGCCAAGTGCACTACAAAAACTTGATCGCTAACGCCGTGCACACTGCCGCGCATACAACATTCACGAGACCGTCATGGCCAAACCAGTAACGCAGAAAATCAAACTTCTTAGCTCAGCCGGCACTGGCTTTTATTATGTAACAAAGAAGAACCCGCGCACGTCGACCGAAAAAATCGTGATGCGCAAATACGATCCGGTCGCCAGGAAGCACGTGGAATTCAAGGAAACAAAAATTAAGTGAGTGGTCCGCGCCCTAGTGCGTCCTGGTTTCTGGCGAGAATGCTAGGCCCGCGCGGTGGATGCGTGGGCGCGTAGATTATTCAAATTGTGGCGATGGCGATCGGCCCGTCGCGCCAATGTTCGACGCGGCGAAAACGGTGCTCGACGATTGGTCTTTGTGCTTTCCGCTCTTAGCGGCCTAGCCCGTCACTGGTCTCGGCAGCGGGGTAATGAAACCGAGCAGTGACGGGCTGGCCAACCAAGCGATGTGCCAAAGAGGGCGTTGGCGCGTCGCTCGGTATCACATGATCGCCGCGATCTCTATGGCGCTTGGCGCCGCCGCTTCGATCAATACTGTCTGAATTCCCGATGCCAGATTGTTGGGCGAACAAGTGCCTAGTTACCGGTATCTGTTGACACACGTCCAAGATGCCTTGCTTGCCTGGCTCATTACCAAGACTGGCAGATCAAGCTGTAGTGCACAAGCCTCAGTCATCGGATTATGTTGAGACAAAAGCCAATCTACGCGCCCGGAGCATCACTAAGCAGCGTAACGTCCTAACCTAGCTCCGCTCGAGCTGTAGCAGGACAGCAGCTCCTTTTATAGTTGTGGAGCGGTAAATCCGCAACCCGTAAAAAACGGCACCGCGACTTCCATTCTGGGCCGGCACTGACGATCTGAGAGTCTCGACACGGTTCCAAAGGCTTTGGAAGTCGAGGGCGCCAAATCGAACCTGTCCTAAACCGGGCGATGCGGCTGCCGCCCCGTCTCTCACAATCCAAGTCGGGTCGTTAACGCGGCAGGGATTTGATCGCGGTAACGACCCCGTCACGAGCAGCTCTTAGCAGATGCAACTTCACGCAGCGTCGGCAACGACGCGGTTGCGTCCACTTCGCTTGGCGGTGTAGAGGGCGGTGTCGGCCCGCTTGAAGAGCGTTTCAGGAGTATCTTCCCGTCGCTCCAGCGTTGACACCCCGACGCTCGCAGTGACTGCAAGTGTGCTCTGCTGATTGACCTGGAATGCCTCCGCGGCAATGCAGGCGCGGACCCGCTCGGCAACCTGCATGGCCCGCGAGAGGTCGGTATCAGGCATGATGATCACGAACTCCTCACCGCCGAGCCGGCATGCGAGATCGATCCCGCGGGTATTGCGCCTGAGCCTGGTTGCGAATTCACGCAGAACGTTATCCCCGGCATCGTGGCCGTACGTGTCGTTGACATTTTTGAAGTAGTCGATGTCGGCCACCAGTACCGACAAAGTACGGCCCGATTGCGTGGCCTGGTTCACCAAGGTCGCCAGATGGCTCTCCATGTAGCGGCGATTGTGCAAACCGGTCAGAGGATCGGTAATTGCATGCTCCATCCCTTGATCGAGACGCGCGCGAAGCAGGTCAGCATGACGTTTGCGCTTGATTTGCGTCTTGATCCGCGCGAGCAACTCGTTGCGATCCAAGGGGCGCAGGACATAGTCGTTGACCCCCATATCCAAGCCGCGCAGCAGTCTCGCCTCGTCGCCGGGATCGACCATCATGACGATCGGCATATGTCGTGTTCGGTCCAGCGACCGGACTTGAGAGCAGAGCCGCAGTCCGTCAGCTCCCGATAGTGAAAGGCTGACAATCAGCAGATCGAAGCTCTGCTCGGCCATCCGCATCAGCGCAGCTTGGGGATCGCGCTCGACTACGACAGAGTGGGTCTTGCAGAGGCCGTCCACAATTCGTTGTGCCGACCGGGGATGATCCTCGACGAGCAGGACGTGTCCGTGCGCCGCGGCCTCTGTCCATTCAGCGATGCCACCGGGCCCGAACCCCAGATCCTGCGTTGTTGAAGCGCGCATCATAAGTTCGTCAGCGAGTACCT
Source organism: Rhizobiales bacterium Ga0077524 (assembly GCA_001464755.1). GTDB lineage: Bacteria > Pseudomonadota > Alphaproteobacteria > Rhizobiales > Hyphomicrobiaceae. The sequence continues at coordinate 3,245 of LNDR01000260.1, read as the reverse complement.
TGAGACGTGCCAAGCTGCGAACCCGCGTGATCAGGGCTATATCGTCGACGGGTTTTGTCAGGAAGTCGTCAGCACCAGCCTCGAGCCCTTCGACTTTATCCGAGGGCTGGTCGAGGGCGGTGACCATGATGACGGGGATGTGTGCGTGCTGTGGGCTCTGTTTGATGCGCCAGCAGACTTCGAATCCGTCCATGCCTGGCATCATCACATCCAGAAGGACGACGTCCACGCGTTCGCGGGCGATGATATCAAGCGCCGCCCGGCCACTGTTGGCTGTCAAGATTTCGAAATACTCAGCCGTGAGCCGGGCTTCGAGCAGCTTCACGTTGGCTAGTATGTCGTCAACGACGAGAACGCGGGCGGTCATCGATAAGCCTTCCGGAAGACGCGTGCGGTGTCATGCATCGCCGATGAACCGGCGTACGGTTTCGATGAATGGGCCGATCGTGATCGGTTTCGAGATGTAGGCCTCGCAACCACCGCGGCGGATCCGCTCCTCGTCGCCTTTCATGGCAAAGGCAGACGATCGTCCTCCTTGAGCCACTTCGTCACCTCGAGTCCGGAGACCTCGGGGAGCTGGATATCCATGAGAATGAGGTTAGGCGTGTGCTCACGTGCGATCGTCAATGCCTCGGTGCCGCTGCGAGCCTGAAGCGTCGCATATCCGTGGGCAGCGAGAAGATCGTTGAAGAGCTTCATGTTGAGCTCATTGTCTTCGACGATGAGCACGGTCTTGCGCGCACCGCCGATCCGCGGGGGGCGTTTCTCGAAGTTGCGCACGCTTTCCTGGTATGTCATCCGCCTGCCGCCCGCCCGGCGCACCCGTCGAATCGCTTGCACTGATCCGGGGGAGCTGTTGGGGTCGAGTTTGGCTGAAAGAGCTAACGGGGCGGCATCGTGATCGGTGGCCGTCTCGTCGATGGCCCCCGTGGCATCGGTGGTGAATGGGGCCACAACCCCCTGCCGTGGATGACGGCTGAGGAGAGCGAGCGACTTGGGCGGTTCCTGGCGGATACGGGCCTGGATCCGGGTGCTCTTCGGAAGACCCTCACCGATCGATCCGTGCTGGCGGCGGTGTTGGGGCACATCATGGCTGACGAATCGGCGCTTCTCGCTTTCTCCGCGAACGCGGGATTTGCTCCAGAGGAGGTCGCTAGCGCCGAGGTTGCGCTTGGTGGCGGCTCGCCATGGGAGAGTACATGACCCAACTTCGCATTGGCATCGATCTGGGTGGCACCAAGATTGAAGGCGTGGCATTGGCACCCGACGGTACCGAGCGGGCGCGCCGCCGCATCCTTGCTCCCTCTGGCGATTACCGCGCGACCATTGAGGCGCTGGCAGGGCTGATCGGATCTCTCGAGCAGCTGGGCGGGCAAACGGCGTCAGTCGGCATCAGCATGCCCGGCTCGATATCGCCCGCGACGGGGCTTGTCCAAAACGCGAATTCGATCTGGCTGAACGGCCGGTCACTAAAGGCGGATCTCGAGGCGGCACTGGGCCGGCCGCTGCGGTTCGCCAACGATGCGAATTGCTTCACGGTGTCCGAGGCGACAGACGGTGCGGCCGCAGGGGGCGGCATCGTGATCGGTGGCCGTCTCGTCGATGGCCCCCGTGGCATCGGTGGTGAATGGGGCCACAACCCCCTGCCGTGGATGACGGCTGAGGAGTTTCCTGGGCCGACCTGCTGGTGCGGTCGCCGCGGCTGTATGGAGACCTGGGTTTCGGGCACCGCACTGTCAGCCGATCATACCCGAGTAACCGGAGAGGGTCTGTCATCGGAGGAGGTTTCAGCCAGAGCCGCCTCCGGCAACCGAGCCGCGCGGGCAACGCTCGAGCGCCACGCGGACCGGCTTGCGCGAGGGTTGGCGCACGTCGTCAACCTGATCGACCCGGAGGTGATCGTCCTGGGCGGAGGGCTCTCCCAGCTCGGTCACCTCTATCGCGAGGTGCCGCGCCTGATGGAGCGCTGGATTTTCGCCGATGCGCCGAAGGTTGAACTCCGACCGCCGCGCTGGGGCGACGCATCGGGCGTGCGGGGAGCGGCGTGGCTCTGGTCGTGAGGGAGGTTGGCTGCCGACGCTCAGTTGGCGTTGCGAAACGCCTTCGGTGACAGCACCGTCAGGATGATGATGTAGATGTCGAGGGCCAGCGACCAGTTGTCGATGTAATAGAGGTCATGAGTGATGCGGCTGCGCATCGCGTGCTCGGTCTCTGTCAGGCCTCGGTAGCCGTTGACCTGTGCCCAACCTGTAATGCCCGGCTTGACATTGAGGCGGCGCACATAGCGCCGGATCACGCGCTCGTAGTGCTTGTCGTGGGCGACGGCATGCGGGCGCGGACCGACGAGAGACATGTCGCCGAGCAGCACGTTGATCAGTTGCGGCAACTCGTCGATGTTGAGGCGACGAAGGACGCGACCGACCCGCGTCACGCGTGGATCGTCGGCGACGGCCTGCTTGATGGTGGCTCCGTCGTCCATGGTCGTCATCGTGCGGAACTTCCAGATCGAGAACTCGCGCTGGTTGAAACCACGCCGACGCTGGCGGAAGAAGATGGTACCCGGGCTATCGAGCTTGATCAGAAGCCCCACCCCAGCGAATAGCGGGGCCAAAAGAACGAGCCCGACTACCGAAAGCGACACGTCGAAGACGCGCTTCAACGCCTGCTGGTAGGGGTTGAGCGGTGCGCTACGCAAGGCCAGCGTCCGCGCCTTGCCGATCCGTGCCGACTGCAAGCGCGGGAACCGCGTCGCGATGGCGAGTTGACCGAGATGGACAGCGACCGGCAGATCCATGAAACGGTCAGCGATACGCGCGCCGAGACCAGCCCGCTCCATGTCGTCGAGCAGAATAAGCACGTCGTTGATGCCGATCGAGCGTGATTTATCGATGGCCCAGTCGATCCGCTCGTCGAGCGAGGCACCGCGTTGGGCACCTTCGTCCCGCCGCGGGATGCTGACCGTTGCGGTGACTTCAACGCCCGTCTCGTCGACCGAGTGTTGCTCGACGAAGTGGGCCACGCTCGTCGACGAGCCGATGACCAGGAGGCGGCGAGGGGCTATGACGCCGCGGCCGACGAGTGCCTTGAGCCCGCGCCGGAGAACGGCATCGGTGATGACGACAGTCGCGCCACCGAGAACGAAGAACAGGGCTCTTATGTCCGCTCTGTCAACGTCGAGGCGCGCCTCTTCGATCCGCTTGCGCGGTACAGTCGTTGATCGATGCCCAAGGCAGGCGACAGGGCGA
>LNDR01000259.1 GCA_001464755.1 Rhizobiales bacterium Ga0077524 | reverse complement strand
GGTTGGGTATGTACGTTCCCGCGTATCGGCTTGTCAAGCAAGCCCGCTGAGGCGTTCTGAGGCGTTGAGATCCAACTAAGCGTGGCCGACCGAGGCTGAACTTCGTCGATTTGCAGAATGCCATTGAAACCGTCCATCAGCCTCGCGGCATACTCTCCGCCTCCGCCCGGCGCGTAGGAGCAGGCAACCGCCGGCGGCTCGCTGCCTTCCCATGGACGATCGTCGCGGGTGATCGCCAAGATATTGCTGGTCTTGGTCTTGCCGGGCCCGGATCGAGCACTGGTCAACGCGTCTCGTCGCAGAACAGCTTCGGTGATGCCTTCAACTGACGAACCAGATGATCGTGGTCCCGATCGATATCCTCAAGCTCTAGCGCCAACGGCTCCTTCCCCAATCCGCCGTGGACATCCGGCATCGACAGGAAACAAGACTACGGCGTTTGCTTCTCTGGCTCCATCTGATAGCGCTCAAAGGGTCTGGCTGTAGACACGATATGTCTTCGCCGGGGCGCCGGCGGCCAACCGTGCGAGCTTGTTCATGGAACGGTTGGTCTCGAGTACCCACGATAGCTCGACCCAATCCAGAGCGTAGTCGCGCGACTCGTCCAAGAACTCGGCTACCAGCAGTGCCAGCATGGCCGGTGCGGCGGCGTCGCCTCTCAGGCGCTTACGGAGGCCGAGAAGCGGGATGCGGGCGGTTCGCCAGCTGTCCCGCCAGCAGGTGCCCAGAAGGCGCATCCAAGCCGTTGGCAACAAGCGGCCTTTTGATCCTTTCGTCACCTCGTTGAGGTCGGGAAGCGCAAGCATGACACCGACCGGCTCCCCGTCGAGCAAAAGGAAGCGGCCGTACTTGCCGCGCAGGAGAAACCGCGTCTCCGATATCAGGGCGTCAATCTCGGTCCTGGCGAACGGTACAAAACCCCAGTTGTCGGACCAGGCGTCGTTGAAGACATCGATAAGAGTCTCGATCTCGGATCGATAGTTGCGCATGTCGAAACGCCTGACGCTAACGCGTCCAGACCTCGTTGCTAGCCCCGCCAGGCGCTTGACTGCGGCCGGTACCTCCGACGGCCTAAGGCGGTAGGCAAGAAGGTCGATTTCCTTGGTGAGTCCTGCTTGCTCGAGAAGGGCCGCGGACCAGGGTGCCGTATGCCCCATTAGGAATGCGGGTGGTGTGTCGAAGCCATCGACTAGAAGCCCGACTTCCTCGTTGATCGAAAAGCTGAGGGGCCCCACCATCCGTCGCATGCCTCTTTCACGTAGATAAGACCCAGCGGCCTGCACGAGGAGCCGTGCTGCCTCGGGGTCGTTGGCGCAGTCGAAGAAACCGAAATGCCCCGTGGCATCATCATGGTGGGCGAGATGTCTGCGATTAACCTGGGCCGAGATGCGTCCAACGGCGGTATCGCCACGCCAAGCAATGAGCAGTTCCGCCTCTCCGAAGTCGAAGAACGGATTGCCTCGCGGCGAGATTCGACGCCTTTCTTGGATAGCCAGTGGTGCAATCCAACCCGGATCATCAGAGTGAATGGTCGCCGGGAGACCCAGCCATGCCGCGCGGTCGCGGGCCGTCAAGACTGCTCTAACCTCAAGGCTTGGCGGCCGATCCCTCACCGGCGGTCGCCCAACGAGGTGAGGGCGGACATCAGCCGATCACCGACCGCGTGTGGCAACCAGCGATCGAGGCGCGAAGCCAAGGCCAACGGCCACGGGAAAGCCACCTCAGCGGCGCGGCGCTCGATAGCCTTGGCCACTCGGCGCGCGGCCTCGTCTCTAGGAACAAGAAACGGTCGGGACATCGGCAAGGACGCACTCATAGGCGTGTCGATGAATCCGGGACAGACGATCGTCACACCTACCCCCGCTGGTCGCAACATTCGCCGCAGACCCTGACCATAGATCCGAACGGCCGCCTTCGATGCCGAGTAGATGGGCGCCTGAGGGAGCCCGCTGTAGCCAGCTAGCGAGCTGATGAGGACCACATGGCCGAAACGGCGCTTAACGAAACGCGGCAACATGGGCGAAACCGTGTTGATCAGACCCAGGAAATTCGTCTCCACGAGATCATGGGCCGCTTCGCGCAGTTCGCCGGTCGCTGGCGACAGAGCCGCGTTGCCGCCAATTCCGGCATTGGCGATCAGCACCGTCACCGCCGCCCGGTCGTCGATGGCTGCGAGCGTTGCGCCCATCGCTTCCGCGTCGCGGACATCGCAGAGGTCAGTCGTGACACGGCCGCCAAGCGACGTGCAGCTTGCCGCGACGGAGCCGAGGCGGCTGCGGTCGCGACCCAACAGACTGAGTTGCATGTGTCGTGCGGCGTAGTACTCGGCCAGTGCGGCGCCAAGGCCGCTGCTCGCACCGGTGATGAGGATGTGTCCGTCGGGTGCGGGAGAGCACGCTCGCTGCATCGTCCTGAAGACCTCAAGTTACCAATTCCGCCGATGCAGCGTCGTTCAAAATTCAGCTCCACGCGGACCCATGCATCCACAAGCGCGTGCGTCAAGGCATCACTCAGTCAACGCCAATCGATGTGACTGAATGTCGTCGAATTCGAGGAGCATGATTCCTACACGGCGCCGACAGTCAGCCCCGGTATGGCAGGGCTAGTCGCTCCGTGATAACGGAGGGCAGTCTCGTGCCGACCGATCAAGGCCGATACGTGAGCTTTCACAGCTGATGCAACGCTTTTGACCGGAAAGCACAGTCGATCATGACCAGCGTCGGTGTCGATCGGTCAGAACAAGGGCGAGCCGCGCACATGCCCGCATCGGTGACGGAGAAAGGCCGCTCGGCCAGGGTCGCGCTGTCGACCTACCTGCGCAGGCTGCTCTTTATCTCGCCGAGCCTGCTTGTCGTCGCCTATTTCGGCTTCATTGCTCACGATCGCTACGTGTCAGAGGCTCAGTTCGTCATACGAACGGCGTCCCGGCCGGTGGGAGGCGGGTCGGGATTGGGCAACTTTCTACAAATGGCCGGGCTCGGGCGGTCCCAGGACGACGTCTTCTCGGTGCAGAGCTTCCTCGGCTCCCGGGATGCGGCACGCCTTCTGGCCGAGAGACTGCCGATTCGCGAGTTCTACGGCGTCGCCCAGAGCGATCCAATTGCCGTCTATCCGTCCATCTTCTTTGGAACGTCACTCGAGGAATTGCACCGCTATCTGTCCTGGATGATCTCGACAGCCTTCTCCAGCAATACAGGCATCATGACGCTCAGGGTCGAAGCGTTCCGCTCCGAGGATGCCAAAGCGGTTGCGGATACGATGCTCGAGCTGAGCGAGCAGCTCGTGAATCGCATGAATGCGCGGATCAACGCCGATGCCGTGCGTCTCGCCGATGAGGAGGTGAAGCGCAACGAGGATCGGCTCGTTCGCTCCCAATTGGCGATAACGCGGTTCCGCAATGCCGAGCTTACGATCGATCCAGCCGGCTCATCGATCATTGTAACGGAACTCGTGGCCAGGCTCTCCTCGGAGTTGGCACAAGCACAGACGCAGTTGCGCGAGATGACGGCATCGGCACCGGATGGACCTTTGTTAGCCCCCATGCGGCGCCGAGTTCTCGCGCTGGAGAATCAAATCGACGTCGAGCGCCGCAAGATTTCGGGAGAGAGCGGCGGCCTCGCGCAGAAGCTCGCCGACTATGAGCGACTGGTGCTGGAGCGCGAGTTTGCCAAGAACGCACTTGCTGGCGCTGTGCGCTCGCTCGAGGCCGCTCGCACGGAGGCACGGCGGCAGCAACTCTATCTCGAGCGTATCACGCAGCCAGCCGTCGCCGATTACCCGATGTCGCCACAGAGGTTGCGGCTGTCACTCACGGTCATTGCCGCGAACCTGCTCGGTTTGTTGATCGGCTGGCTGATTTTCGCTGGTGTCGACGAGCGGCTGCAGGAGCGGCGCCGTGGTTGAGTGGTCCATCCGAAACCTGATGACCGGTGCTGGCGTGCAGTTGCGCATCGTTCATGGCCTCATGGTGCGGGATCTGATGTTGCGCTACGGGCGTGACAACATCGGCTTTCTGTGGGTGATCGTGGAGCCAATGATCCTTACTGGTCTCGTGTTGTTCATGTACGCCCAGTTCAGAGCGGGCTACACGCAGCGCACGAATGTAATCGCAATGGTGCTGACGGGATATATGCCGCTGACCCTTTGGCGGCACACGTCAGGCGTAGGCGGGCTCCTGCTCCGACGCAGCGTAAATGTGCTCTATCACCGCCACATCACTTTGCTCGATGCCTTCCTGGCGCGCATGATTTTGGAAGGGATCGGTACCACCGCAGCATTGCTGATGGTCTACTGCATTCTATGGTCTGCGGGTGTCGTCGGGACGATTCATAAGCCTGGTCACCTCCTTGCAGCTTGGCTGCTACTGTGGTGGCTCGGCACTGCTGTCGCGCTCATACTTGCCGTTATCACGGAGATAAATGAGGGACTTGAGAGGTTCATTCAGCCGCTGCAGTACATGGTCGTGCCGTTGTCCGGCGTATTTTTCATGGTCGATTGGATGCCGCTTCAGCTACAGAAATGGCTTGTCTACAATCCGCTGACAAACTGCATCGAGTTTTTCCGGGACGGCTTCTTCGGCAACGACGTCATGACACACTATTTTCCTTGGTATGCTGTAAACTGGGCACTTGTGCTTACATGGTTGGGACTCGGCATGCTTGCACGGTCCCGCGGAAGAATTTCGCTTTCGTAGTACTAGGCGGGGGTTGTCGATGCCCTCGGGATATTGACACGCCGCAAGCGGGACAGCTGCCCCAAGTTGGCGGCAGGCCAAAGCGGCTCTTCGGCGTAGGTTTGTGGAATAACGGTAAGCCTGCGGTGAGCGCCGCAGTTGCCGTCGGTTTCAACTCCAGCACCAAGGCGCGGCGGCAGGGGTTCATGATCGGCACCGGGCATGGGGTATGCAACCCGCGTTCAGGCCTTTCAGGGCCTTCCATTCTTCATCGTCGCCAGAATCCCACCCCGTGGACTGACCTCGAGCGGTCCATGCGCAGAGTCAAGGCGAGCAGAAAAGTTGGGCACATGCGGCGCGGCCGTGGTCCGGCCTGCGGCAGATTGGTGCCATCTCCCACTCACAGATGTTCCCTAGGCGTAACCTGGAGGGTTTGTCGTGTGAGGCGGCGTGGGAGCAAGTGGTTGAATAAATTGGCGCGCCCGGCAGGACTCGAACCTGCGACCCTCTGCTTAGAAGTCAGAAGCTCCTAGCCCTCACTGGTCCTCGCGACTCCGCATAAGCATCTGATTCTATGCTTTCTTCTGAATGCTTAGCCCTCATGAGCCCGCATCAGTACGCAAGCGGGACGGTTCAAAAACGGTTCGGCAAAAGCGGCTAGACGGTTCGCAATCGGGATGGCACCCATACCCCAGCCGCGCGGCACTGAAGCCATCGCGACGCTGCCCCTTCAAGTTACCCGGGAGTTCCTCGATGTCGAAGACCGAGCCGCGCAAGTTGACGGCAGCTTATGTGAGTTCCGTGCCGCTCGGGACGCCGATGCTCATTCGCGATACCAAGGTCACCGGCCTCATGCTGGCCGTGAACAAGCGCTCAAAGACCTACAAGGTTCAGCGAGACCTCTGGCAAGGCCCCCGTGGCCGCCGCACGCTGCTGAAGACCGTCCGCCATACTCTTGGCACGACTGACGAACTGACGCTCGACGAGGCGCGCCTCAAGGCCGAGGACGTGATCCGTCAGATCAAGCGCGGCATCGATCCCAACGGATCAGGGCAGACCGACTCCGCTGAGGCTTGGACTGTCGGCCTGCTCTACGACGAGTACGCCGCAGATCTGCGCTCCCGCGACAAGTCCAACGTCACCATCGAGGCGCTGCTCTACAATCGCGATATCTATCTGGGTGACTGGCGCAATCTTCCTCTCGCGGCGCTGACGCGGTCCATGGTACGCGCGCGCCACCAAGACCTCACGAGCAAGCGCGGCAAGGTGATCGCGAACCGCGTGATGCGGGAGCTTCGCGCCGCCTACAATCTGGCACTTCGCGTCGTCGACAATCCCGACCTGCTACCTGACAATCCGGTCAAGGCCGTCACCTTCAACAAGGAGCGTCGCAAAGGCGCCGTTATCATGCCAGATGACCTCGCCGACTGGTGGCACAAGATCCAAGCCCTCCGCAATCCAATTCGCCGTGCCATGCACGAGCTTGCCATCTACTCGGGCCTGCGTCCCGGTAAGCTAGTTGCGCTGCGACGCGATTGGGTCAAACTAGAGGAGCGCGCCATCAGAATTCCGACGATGAAATCGGGACGCTCGTTCGATCTGCCCCTCTCTGGGCACATGGTCTGCATTGTCCAGCGTGCACTTGACCTCGGAGACATGCTCTATCCCGGTGCTCCCTGGCTGTTTCCATCGCGCGCCCAGAGCGACGACGCGAAGCAAGGGATAAAAAAGGGGCAGGTGATCGCCACACAGGTTTGGCGTGAAAAGACGCTGCCAAGCGAAACCGGACACTTACTGCGGCACACCTACCGCACGATCGCGCAGCGCATCTGCATCGACAAGATCGAAGCCCGGTTGCTCATTGATCACACGGTCCCCGGCATCGACGGGGTGTACATCCATGAGAAGGCACTCTTCGATCGGCTCCTGCTGACGCAAGCGAGGATGACAGATGCCATCAAGGAATTGCTTACGCCGAGCAAGATCATCTGCAGCGTCTGACTGCAATAGGAGGCAAAGCGACTGGAGCGCACGGCCTTCCATGAAGCGTTCCGCCCTTATGTATGGCTATCGAACCTAAACGTTGGACCACGATGGGGAAGAAGAGACACAAGCAGGACGATATCGGCACGTAACTTCGTCAGGTAGGAGCGAGTGAATAATGACAGAAGAAAAAGGACGCGCTCTCCAACGAGAGCAACTGCTTAAACATCCAGCGTACGCCGAGATAATCCACGGTCAGGATGTCACTGATCGCCTGCCGCGAGGTCAATCGGGCAATGTATACAGGGCTTGGCGCGACGCTGTTTGGATTTACCGGCAAAGCCTCCAGGGCAAGGCCAGGTATGCCCATTCTTTGAGGCACTCAGAATGCGTGTTTCATGCACAACGAGCATCGCTCGCGGCGAAGAAGGCATTACTACTCTTGGCCAGAAAAACGCTTCTCTCAAAAAAATTGGCTGCAGAATTAGAACTTGTTAATCGCCACATAATATGCCTCTATCGAATAGATCCTCTAGCACTTTCCTTCGAATATGCAATGGATGAAATAACGCTGCAATGGGTTCTTCGACGCACGCCACCGCCGTGTGGAACGCGATGCGTGGTTTCCGCGGCGGATCCCTTTTGTGCTTGTGAGCTAGGCGTTTCGAACTTGGACCCATTAATATTCAAGACAACCGAAGTTGCGGACGTCTCAGCCTTTAATTTGACTGGACTCTCACCGATCGACCGAGTTGGGTATCTTCGACTATTTGCTGCAAGGCTATCCGTTGATTTTATGAAGAGGCGCGGTCCGAAATCCGATGAGGAAGCTCAAGATCTCATTAATGCCATGTGCGGGGGATACGAAGATCATTGTAATAAAACGGCTGATCATACCAATGTGAAGCTTTTGGAACTTATATCTGATTTCCTGTCCGTGCACAAAATAATGGACATCAACATTGACTATAGAGTAAAACGATACGTAGCGTACCGCTTGGAAGGTATTAAAAAGAGGAACGAATTCATGGAACAATTCGTTCAACAATTTGGTGACCTCCGTAAAATGGCCCCGAAGCCACCTCCAGGATGGGACCACTGACCACAGTTTGCACGAGTGCCGGCGCTTGAGGGCTTCGGCCAATCGCCAACTCGGCCTTGATTTTGGATCGCCACCCGAACAGTTGCTGGGGACTGTGTGTTGCCGTGCTGCCGCGCAACCCCCGAGATGGCCGTACCCTCGGCCATGCTCTCGGTGACGATCGTCAGCTCCTCCTTGGTCGTCCAACGCTGGCGCTGTTCGACCACGGTGATGACCTCAACGCGTCTCAGTCGTGCCAGTTTGGAGACGTCACTATGATCAACGCTAGGGTCAAGCCAATCGCGCTCCATGGCGCGAAAGATTAACGCGTGTGAAGTATAGCACGGCGTGCCGCGCGGCAATCAAGGTGCGAGCCAGCGTCAATCAGGATGAGAGTGTGCCGGGGGTGGTTTGACGGCGGGAGGGCGAGAGCCCGAGCGACGGCGGACCACCCCCGGCGGCGTGTTTCTTAAGACCCCGTCTGGCGGCTGTGAGCAGCCGGGTCAACTCACTCGAGATCGTCAGGCCCAATCAGGTCTGGGCGATGGACATCACCTACATCCCGATGGCCAAGGGCTTCGTCTACCTCGCGGTGGTGCTCGACTGGTTCTCCCGGCGCGTGCTGTCGTGGAAGCTGTCGATCACGATGGAAGCGGCGTTCTGCGTCGAGACGCTGGAGGATGCCCTGGCGAACCACGGCAAGCCCGACATCTTCAACACCGATCAGGGCTCGCAGTTCACGTGCCCTGCCTTCACTGGCGTGCTGGCCAAGCACAATGTGCGGATCAGCATGGACGGCAAAGGAGCTTGGCGGGACAACGTGTTCGTCGAGCGCCTCTGGCGCAGCGTGAAATACGAGGAGGTCTATCTGCACGCCTACGACAACGTGAGCGCGGCACGCGACGGGATCGGGCGCTATCTCGATCTCTACAATCGCCGCCGCCCGCATTCGAGCCTTGACGGGCAGACGCCCGACGCGGCGTACTTCAGACACGAGAGCATGCCGCCGATCCGCTTGGCGGCCTAAACCCGGCAGACGATCCACTTATCCAAGCGGAAAACCTGTCCGAAGAAGCGGGACCGCCTCAGTCTTCGAAGGTTCCCTTCGATCTTTCCCGACAGGTCTCGACACAGACTCTCGACATTCTGCGCCAGAGCGGCGTCGACGCAAGCGCAGATCCCGGCCTTGTCGCCAAACTCAGAGGGCTGACTTGGGACGCCTGGATGATCGAGGCTCAGACAGCGCGCACCCACAAGGAGAGTGTCGACTTGATGCGGATCGGCAAGGCTGAGATAGAGGCCACTCCCGACGGCATTGCATTAGCAGGCTGTTGAATTTCTCGCCTGCTGACAATCGTCGGCGAATATGATTCCTCCTTCGCATCCTGGGCAAAGGGGGCTTGGATGCGGGGATCGGATCGGACGTCGGGCTCGCTGTTCTCCTACGTCGACATCGAGGAGCGGATACCGGCGAAGCACCCGCTGCGCGCCATCCGCGCGATCGTCAACGATGCGCTTGCCGCCCTCGATGCCGAGTTCGAGGCCCTCTACGAAGGCACTGGGCGACAGTCGATCGCGCCTGAGAGGCTGCTGCGCGCCTCGCTGCTTCAGGCGTTCTACTCGGTGCGCTCCGAGCGGCACCTGATGGAGCAGATCGACTACAACCTGCTGTTCCGCTGGTTCGTCGGCCTCGGTATCGACGATGCGGTCTGGGACCACTCAACCTTCTCGAAGAACCGCGACCGGCTGCTGAATGCCGACGTCGCGGCCAAGTTCCTGGAAGCTGTGCTCAGCCATGCAAAAGTGAAGCGCTTCCTATCGGACGACCACTTCTCGGTCGATGGCACCCTGGTCGAGGCCTGGGCTTCATTGAAGAGCGTGCGCGCCAAGGACGGCTCGGACGAGCCGCCGTCGCCAGGCCGCAACGGAGAGCGCCAGTTCCACGGCGAGAAACGCAACAACGAAACGCACGCCTCGACGACCGATCCGGACGCCAAGCTCTACCGCAAGAGCAGCCATGCAGCAGGCAAGCTCTGCTTTATCGGGCACGCGCTCGCCGAGAACCGCCACGGCCTGATCGTGCAGGCGGATGCGACGACGGCAACGGGCAAGGCCGAACGCGAGGCCGCCCTCGACATGATCGAGCGGCATGCTCCTGGCACGACCCGTCGCCTGACACTCGGGGCCGACAAGGGCTACGACACGAAGAACTTCGTCGGCGAGTTGCGCCGCATGTGCGTGACGCCGCATGTCGCCGCCAAGATCCGGCACTCGGCGATCGACGGGCGCACAACGCGACACGCGAGCTACGCCGCCAGCCAGCGCAAACGAAAACTCGTCGAGGAGGCATTCGGCTGGGCCAAGACGATCGCTGGCATGGCAAAGGTCAAGGTGCGTGGGCTGCCGCGCGTGCGCGCCCGGTTCACGCTTGCGATGGCCGCCTACAATCTGATCCGGATGCCGAGGCTGCTCGCCGCGGCGGCGTGAGGGCCGAAGACCGTGGGGAGTGCCGTCGGCGACATCTCCGAGCGATCGTCACCGCAACAACGAAACAACCGCCCGACCCGCCCGAGAGAATACAGTTCCCCTACCCCGCGAAGTTCAACAGCCTGTTAGGTGGCGCAATGATCGAAGTCCAAGCGCTCATCGACCAAATCAGTCGCAAATCTATGGCCGATCCGTCGACTTCGGCCTTCAAGGCCGGGATCGACAAGTATCGCCCGATCATGGCCACCGCCATGGGCTACGCCTGGATCGTCACGACAGGAAACTCTCGACGCGATCAGCTGGAAGCGGGCCGGCGCTATGTGCGGATGAACCTTGCTGCAAATACCGCTGGCCTTTCGGTGCATCCCGCGAGCCAGGCCCTGCAGGAGTTCGCCGAGATGCGGGAGCAACACAACGCAGTGAGGTTTCATCTCGCGGTGGCGAACGCTTCGAATTGCGCGCCGATCACCCCCGAAGAGGGGTCAAATTTGCACGCCGGTTCACACGTTTTAAGCACGAACCCAGAACGCCGACGCGTTGCCCTCAGCTCCGGACTAACGGCGCCGGGCGTACGATCGACGAGGAGGGTCATGATGATCGATGACGGCATCATGGCGGCATTCACCCTGCTCATCCGGAACCGACCGTCGGTCGCTGTTCGTTCCGACTTAGTCAGCTGGTCACCCAGCTTCAAGCATGCGACGGTTGAGACGCGACGAGTCCATCGGGCCAACAGTGAGCATCGAAAGCTCGATCGCGACATCGGAGATCCGCGTCTGGAATCGGCTATTGTGCGTGTGCCTTGCGCCAAGCGTTTCTCCCAGAGTTCACTATGCAGCGCTTCACGACGATCGTCTTCGACACGGATTGCGTGTTGTGCAGCGGGATGGTGCACTTCGTGTTAAGGCACGAGCGCGCGCCGACCATCCGCTTCGTTGGCGCCTGGTCGCAGACGGGCCTCGATCTTGCTGCCGAGCACGGCCTTACGCGCGCCGACCTCGATGAAACTTATCTCGTTGTCGAGAACGGACGCGGCTTCACCAAGTCTGACGCCGGGATCGTGGTCGCCCGCCACCTGAAGGCACCCTGGTCATGGCTCGGCCTGCTGCGCGTCGTTCCGCACCCCTTGCGTGATGCGGTCTACTCGATGATTGCCCGCCGTCGCTATCGCTGGTTCGGCCACAAGCCGAAGTGCTTTCTGCCGCCACCTGGAATGGCCGATCGCTTCATCGATCACTGATCGGCGTCACCGCCGACGCCAGACCATCTGCAGCCCGCCATGTGGGCGTAATGAAAACTTGGCACTGGGTGTCGGCAATGCTGCCAGCGGCGCCGGTGCCCACGTCTGCAGGATCGCGGCCGCAGCAAGGCACGCTTCCATCAGCGCGAAGTTCTGCCCGATACAGACGCGCGGCCCGGCGCCAAACGGCAGGTAGGCGAACTGCGGCCAGGTTGCCTCGCGCCGGAATCGCGACGGCATGAAGACGTCGGGTGCATCGTACCATCGGGGATCACGATGGAGCGCAAAGGGAACGATCTGCACGTTATCGCCCTTGCGGATCTCGACGCCACCGATCCGGACTTCCTCCGTCGCCTGCCGCAAGAAAAGTGAATAGGCCGGAGGAAAGAGGCGCAGCGCTTCCTCGACGGCAGCTCTCGTCGCAGGCAGGGCACGGAGATCAGCGACGGTCGGCAATCGCCCCTGCAGCGTGCCGTCGAGTTCGGCCAGCACGATCCGGAGTTCGGCCTGGTCGTGGGCGAGGCATGCGAACAACCAGCTCAAAAGAGCGCCCGACGTTTCATGCCCCGCGATCAGCAGGCTCATGCTGTCGTTGCGGATTGCGGTTGCGTCACCCTGGTGCTGCTCGACCAGCATCGACAGGAGGTCGCCGCGATCACTCGTATCCCCACGATCGAGGTCGTCGAGGCGGCGGCGCACGAGCCCGGTGACCGTACGGTCCATGAGATCCATCGCCCAGAGCTTGCGCCGCTTCGATGGTAGCGGCAGCCGGTCGGGCAGCACGAAGGGCGCGGTCGATTCGTGGAACGCCGTATCCGACAGCACCTGGATCGCCGCCTCGATGTCGTCACCATTGTCGAGCGGCTCGGCACCGAACAAGGTCGTGGTTGCGATGTCGAGCGTCAGTCGGGCCATCACGGCATCCGTGTCGATCGCGATCTCAGCGCGACGGCCGACGTCACGCGCCCATCGATCCGTCAGCCTGTGGGCGTGATCGACGGCGGCCGCGCCGTAGCCGGGCATGCGCTTGCTCTGGAAGGCCGGCATGACCTTGCGGCGTCGCTCACGCCACTCGTTGCCTTCGGCAAGCAGCAGGCTTGGACCGTTCCACTGCTTGACGACGTTGGTCAGCTTCTCGAAACGAATGAAGCTCGCTGAGGCGCGCGTCAGGACCGCCTCGATAAGGTCGGGATGGAACAGGATCCAGGTGCGGTAGGGTCCGAGACGCAGGCGGACTGCGTCGCCATGCCGGTCGCGGAGCCGGCTGTAGAACGCGAGTTGATCGCCACGGATGCGAAGCAGGTGGTCGACACCGAAGAGCACGGTGCACGGTTGGCGTTTGCCGAGTTCCGGAGGTGGCGTCGATCTCAGCGCGTCAGTCGGCACGATCGATCCTTGCGAGGAATGGGGTGACGGCGCCACCAATGGGCAGGACGATCAGCAGTATCGCCGCTCCCGTCAGCGCGCCGAGAAAGTGCGTGTGATGGAGGGCCATGGCTGCTGCGGCACTGGCGGACAG
This sequence comes from Rhizobiales bacterium Ga0077524, assembly GCA_001464755.1. Classification (GTDB taxonomy): domain Bacteria; phylum Pseudomonadota; class Alphaproteobacteria; order Rhizobiales; family Hyphomicrobiaceae. The sequence continues at coordinate 1,133 of LNDR01000259.1, read as the reverse complement.
CTCGTCGACGCCCTCTGCCGGGCAGGCATAGCGCAAGGCGCCCGGCGCGGTCTCGATGGCGAGCCCCGTCGTGCCGAGGCGCTCGAGGCATCGCACGATCATCGCCTGGTGGGCGCTCGCGGGATCGTGCGTGAGCGTCGCCGTGTGCTTGAACCAGGGCCGCCAGCGCGGGCGCCATTCCCCCACATGGGCGACGTACTCGGTCCAGCCTTCGGGAAAGCGCAGGAGCAGATCATAGCGGTGATGCCATCGCACCATGCCCGCGACGAACACCCAGGCCATCAATGCCGCCGACGCCACCCAGATGCTTTGCAGCACACACCCGAGGACGATCCAGACGAGCGCCGAACAGAGCTGCATCGGATTGCGCACATAGGCGAAGATGCCGACGCGAACGAGCCGCTCCGTCGGGTCGAGCGGGATGGCAGTGCCATTGCCGTAAAGCGCGAACATCTGCACAGCGGCGAGGCCCGGGATACAGCAGACGCCGATCACGAGCCCGCCGATTGCGAGGACCCACGGCGATCTCTCGAGCAATGCCCATTCGCCGCCCATCGCCTCCATGATTGCCGAAGGCAGCACAGCAAAAGCGAGGCATCCGAAGCCGACAGCCAGGATCGCCGCACGCCAGGGCAGGTGCCGGTGCTCCGCCGTCCACTGCGCGAGGTACAACGCCGGAAGGTGCGCGGTGACGAAGACGAACAGCACGCCGAGGAACCAGTTCGAACCGGGATAGAGCAGCGGCGGCAGTGACAGGAACAACACGCCGTGCAGACCGAGAACGATCGGCATCAGCAAGACCAGCGGCGATATCCTCGGGAATGCGAACGACAGCACGGGACCGAACAGCAGCGCACCACCGATCCAGATGTCGGCGGGTATGTCGCAGAGCATTAGCGTCGCGCCGCCATAGCGCCACCAGCCGACATGAGCGGCCAGCTGGTGCGTCACGAAGATGGTGCCGAGGCCGTACAGAAACGCAAACAGACCGCCGATCAGAACGCGCTGGTCGCCGCGCCGCCGGTGGGCAAGGACGAGCGTCGCAGCAAGCGGTCCGAGGAACAGTCCCCAGCGCAGGAGCCAAAGCAGCCAAACGGGCAGGGAGAGCTCGATCATTGGACGACGAGCCTCGC
>LNDR01000258.1 GCA_001464755.1 Rhizobiales bacterium Ga0077524 | reverse complement strand
ATGCTCCCCGGCTCGCTGTGGCTTGCCCGCCTTCGGCAGGACGGGCCGGCCCCTGGACCCGTCTGGGGCGCTCTCACGCCACCTGCTGCGCCGCCCCCAACCGCAACCGCCACTCGGCCACGTCCTCGATCCACTCGCCCTTCTTGAAACCACGCAGTGCGTATTTGCCTTCCGAGTCCCACTCGAAGTTGAGATGTTTTTTTCCGTTGACCCAGATGTCGAGCGCGAACGGCAGGCGACCATCCTGACCCAGGCTGGCGCGATAAGGCGTGGTGAGCGTGATGTGATACGTGCTGCCGGCCTCGCTATGTCCTTCGAACTCATAGATGTTCGGATCGCGGGCCGATGGCGAGAACGACATGCCTTGCAGCCACTTCTCCATGACGGCGCTGCGCACCGTCTCCGAGAGCCCAAGGCGGGTCTTTGGGAGTTCCTTGTCACCGTTCGTGTCCTCGGTGATCTCGGCGTCAGCGGCCATGGACATGACGGCCTCGGTGGGCTTCAACATCGCATGCAGGGCCTCGAACTTGTCGTCCATGCCCTGGAATCGGCGGTTCAGCGTCCGTTGCACGTTGGCTTGTAGCCTGTTCATCTTGTCGACTTGACCGTCGAACTCCGTGCGCATGTGCCCGGAGATGACATCCGTCGACCGCTTTAACTCGCTGGCGATCCGCCTGAATTCTTTGCGAGACTTCCGAAGTGCCCAAAACGCTCTGACGGCAATCGCTACGCCCGTAAACACGATCGCCAACGGCAACGGTTCGGCTGGAATTCCCGTGACGCCAACCACATATTTGCTAGCCTCAACGACTACGTCCCACATCCCAAACCCCACCACGCAACACCGGCAAACTCGGCGCGCAACAGCCCACGGATGAAATCCGTAAACCGGCGTTAACCATGAGTCCAGCACAAGGGCCGCGAGACGCGCCGCCGAGCCGAGCGAGCATAGCCGCGAGGCCTCACCTGTCGCGCCTCCGGCGTGAGCAGGGCTAGCCCCGCGCCCCATTGGCGGGACACCCGCCAAACCACCCGTCTTTTGTGGTGGGAGCTTATGGCAACGCACAGGCCAACCAGACGGCTCGAGGGGCGGGCCCTTGGCGCGATCTGGCCATTCTACGCTGGCCAGAACTCGCCCGATCTGCGATTGTCCCGTCAATAAATGGCACACAGAATGCCGCCGTCTCGGGAGGACTATCATGCGTCCATTGCTGCTTGGCGCCGCGATGCTCGTTGCGCTGTTCCAGAATACTCACGCACAAGCAAGCTGGCCGGAAAAACCAGTTCGGATTGTCGTGAACTTTGCACCGGGTGGCTCGACCGATAACGCCGCGCGCCCCTTCGCCGACCGACTTTCAAAAGCTCTCGGTCAGCAGTTCGTCATCGAGAACAAGTCGGGCGCGTCCGGCACCATCGGGGTTGAGGGCTTTGTTCGCTCGGCGCCCGACGGCTACACGCTTCTCGTGACTGGCTCGCCCGTGCTGGTCGTCGTTCCACAAGCGCGAAAAGTTTCGTGGGACCCTTTCAAGGACCTCGTTCCGGTCGCGCATCTTTCGGACTACATGCTGCCGATCGTGGTGAACCCATCGCTTCCGGTCAATTCGATCCAGGAGTTGCAGGTCTATGCCAAAGCCAATCCCGGTAAGCTCAATTGCGGCTCGGCTGGTCTCGGGACACTGACCCATTTGATTTGCGAAACACTGAAGAGTACAGCCGGGATCGACAATCTGCACGTCCCGTACCGTGGCGGCGGGGATGCGTTGAACGACTTCCTTTCAGGCGTGACGCAGATCCATTCCGAACCGAATGTCATGCCCCACGTCAAATCCGGCAAGGCGAAACTCCTTGCCATCGCCGACCGCGAGCGCCACCCGGATTATCCGAATGTGCCGCTGATTTCCGAGGCGTTTCCCGAGATCGGGATCGTCGGCTGGTTCGGGCTGTTCGCACCCGCCGGAACTCCGGCTGCGATCGTCGAGCGTGTCAACAAGGAGGTCACAAAGATCGCCGCGACGGAGGAGATGCGGACCTTGTACCTGGGAATTGCGCAGCGGGTCGCCACCGGAACGCCCGAACAGTTCGGTCAATTACTCCAACAGGACTGGGACTACTACGGCAAGCTGGTAAAGACGCTGAACCTCAAGTTGGAGTGAGGGATTAGACGTGGACTGGCGCTCCGAAACTTATCGCGAGCGGGGACCGATGCGCGGCGTCGCGACAAAAGTTATCCCCCTCCCCTCCTGGCTCGCCTATGCTCCGCTCGTCCGTCTCGCGAGGGCACTCAGGCTCGAGCTGGGAGACTGCGGGAGACGGGCGCGCGTCGGATCGACGTAGGCGATACTCAGCCATCGCCGGAGGACGCCGCAGCTGCCAAGGCCGTCGTGAGACGCCCCGGCGCGGCAAGGGTCGCCGTTCGAAAACGGATGCGCGGCGCCCGCGGCAGATCCAGCGCGCCTCGGCCTCGGCCAGGGCGCGTGTCGTCCGCAGGGGGACCACCCCCGTCATGCGCAACGGGGCGGTGTTGGCCGCATCCCAATCCAAATGCAAAAGAGCGAGGCCACCCGCTCCGCGCCCTCAAGCTCTGGGCCCTCAAGCTCTGGGCCCTCACGCTCCGCGTCCAACCGGACGGCGGAGACGAATGCGCTCGCGCGGCGACGCGGAACAGGGAGCGACGAAGGGCCTATGGTGTTGCGGAGAGAGATGGCCCTCGAGCAGGCCTCTCGGAACGGAGCCGAGACGTGCAAAGGCGGGAGGCCAGCCCCGCTCGCGCCCGGTGTTGCATCAGCAGCGTTTGCGCCGGCAATGCCGTGGGGCGGAGAATTGCCGAGGAAAAAGCAGCCCACGCAGCTATAACCCACCCCACACCTGATGAGAGACGAGCCATATCGTGACCACGCCGCCAGAACCTGCTGACCCCGATGCGCTCGATGCGCTGATCCTGCAATCCGCCGATGCGGAGTGGTGCAAGGTCGCGGTGTTTATCGCCAAGGTGGTGGACGCGGCCAAGGCGCGAGGCATCGACACGTCCGGGCAGGCGGTGGCACAGCGCGTCTACGCCTTGGTCGAAGGCAAGGGCCTCGAGGCCAAGGGCAACGTCCGCCGCTGGCGAGCGGGCGAGGTGCGCAAGGTTGCATGAGCGCGCTGCCGATGCCCGGCGGTCACGCAGCTGGACCCGAGCGGGCCCACATGACGCCGGACATTTGCGAGGGCAGCCCGAATCGGGCGACCAACGGCAGCATGGACGTGCGCCTGCAACGACCGACGACCCAACCGCAGAACTGGTACAGCGCCGAGCTTTTCGCCGCCCGCGCCCGCTATCTGCGCGACTGGACGATCGTGAAGCGGGCGCGATTCAACGCCGCCAAGCGCTTCGAGCGCAAGCACGACGCAAGCACGCTGGCCTTCGCGCTGGCGGGCGTGGTGGGCATCGCGCTGCCGTTCTACACGCAGCTGTTCGGCCCCGCGCTCGCGCCGCACACCAAGAGCGTGCTCGAGTTCTATGGCTACATCACGGGAGCCCTGTCGCTGGGGCTGGGACTGGTCGAGCAGGCCAAGGGCTACGAGTCGCGCTCGCGGCGGTTCGACGAGTGCGGGCGACGGGTGAATGCGATCGTCCGCAAGCTGCGCAACAACCCGACGCTGGACGAGGTCACGCTCGACGAGATGGTGCGCGAGTACGAGCGCGCGATCGACATCTGCGACGTGAACCACGACGCGATCGATCACGACATTGCTCTCGCCGAGGAGGATCGGGAGGCTGCCCGGGCGCTCGGCGAGACCGATCAACGCACGGCGTCGAGACGTGTACAGAGGTTGCGAGCCTGGGAGACGTTCGGGATTTATTGGCTTTACGGCGTGGTGCTGGTCGGCCCGACGATGTTGGCGATGCTGATCTGGTGGCTGCTCGGTACATCAAGCGCGTAATCGGGCCACACGGCAGCGATATTTCTCAATCTGCGACTAAACAAGCTCTCGGTGCAAGACGTCAGACATGCGATACTCGCACATCTGGGATTCGAGCACTCGCCTCCCCGTTCTACGACCTGACCCGCAGCGTCGCGGGTTGCGCCGTGACAAACCGTTGGAACCACGGAAGGGATACTCTGTAATGAAGAAAATCCTCCAGGCCTTCACCGCTTTCGCGCTGGCCTTCTCGTTCGGCGTCGCGTTCGTACAGGTATCGGACGCTTCAGCCCAGCAGCGCCAGTTCCAGGGCCGAGGCGGTGGCGGCGGCGGCGGCGGGCCAGTCGTCGTGCAGCGCGGCGGTGGTGGACATCATCACGGCGGTGGGCATCGCCGCGGCGGCCGCAACCATACCGGCAAGATCGTCGGCGGCGTCGCGGCAGGTATCGCAGGCGCCATCATCCTGAACGAGATCGCCAGGAGCCAATCGGGACCGTCCTATCGCGGCGAGCGCCAGTACTACAGCGGTGGCAGCGGCGGTGGTCTGAGCTGTCGCCAGCTGAGCTATCGCTGCGAGGATGGCCAGGGCTGGGCATGCCGCAAGTTCGATCGGCAGTGCTGATAGACGACAGTCACGATGGCTGACTGAAACAACCACCGCGAGCCCCGGCGCGCGGTGGTTGTGTATGGGGGCCTCTCGACACGCCATCGACCCTGACGCACCATGCGCCGCGAACCACAAGGGAGATCCCGATGACCGACGAGGTCCAGATCCAGCGCATCGGCGAGGTGCAGGTCGTGCGACTGAGCCGGCCGGAGAAGAAGAACGCGCTGACCCGGGCCATGTATGATGTCGTGACCGGGGCGCTGAAGGCCGCCGAGGCCGACGACGCGGTGGCCGTGACCGTGATCACCGGTAGCGAGGGCGTGTTCTGCGCCGGCAACGACATCACGGATTTCGCCAAGCGCGCCACGGACCTCGGGCGCCCCGGTGGTGCCTCGGGCCTGATCCAGACGCTGCCGACGCTGGAAAAGCCGCTGGTGGCTGCGGTCGACGGGCTCGCCATCGGGGTCGGCGTGACGATGCTGTTCCACTGCGATCTCGTCTACGCGAGCCCACGCGCCTCGTTTCGCACGCCGTTTCTGGACCTGGGCCTCGTGATGGAAGCCGGATCGAGCCTGCTCGCGCCGTCGATTATGGGCCACCAGCGGGCGTTCGAGCTGCTGTGCCTCGGAGAGCCGTTCGACGCGGAGGCGGGCCTGCGTGCCGGCTTCGTCAATCGCGTCGTGCCGGCGGATGAACTCGAGGCCGAGGCGATGAAAGCTGCCGGCCGCCTTGCTGCCAAGCCGCGGGCCGCGTTGATCGCCGCCAAGCGACTGATGAAACTGGGCATGAAGGATCGTGCGCTCGAACAGATGGGACGCGAAGCCGTGCTGTTTGCGGAGTTGCTCCAGAGCGCGGAAGCCCGCGAGGCGTTCGCGGCGTTCCTCGAAAAGCGGAAGCCGGATTTTGCGAAGGCGCGCGCCACGAAGTGACGGCGATGGGACCCTCGCACCGCCTACCTCTTCGTCGCCTCTTTGGCGATCTCGTCGAGCAGCGCCACCAGCTTTTCGTTGACCTGGCGCATGACTTTCGACGGCGTCGCGACGGGCAGGCGGTAGCCGACCTGGATCTTGCCCGGCTCGGCCGCTACCTCGTAGACGAAAATCGCGATCGGGCAGTTGGCGATCGCATACGGCGTCGCGCTGACGGCCTCGTGCGTGAGCTTCGACGGGCAGAACTGCATGTACTCGGCGTTTTTGTACGGCGACTTGGCGCCGAGCGCCGTCACGCTGCCGGTCGCCTCGGCTGTCCGCTCGAGCATGGCGTTGAAGTGGCCAACGTAGTCGATGACGAAGCCCTTGTTGACGATGGCGTCCTTGACGTCGTCGCGCACCTCTTCGAACTTGCCGGTCTTCGCGTGGACCCGGTAGCCGAGTTCGTCGGCGGCTTGGGCGGGTGCGGCGAGCAGAAGGCTCGCCAGGGCGAACACTGCGAGGCGAACGATCGACATGCCGGGCTCCGATTCTGATTCCGCTATCTCGGCAACCTTGCCGCTCAAGTTTATTCGGTAGAGGGATGTCCAGCCATCGCCCTTGATCGCGATCAAGGGCGGGCCGCGCTCGGTTGCCATGCGGCTCTTTTGCCGGCCTTACGTCGCCCGGGCACCATCCCTGAGCAGCTTCCACGTGACCGCGTCGGTGAGCGCCTCGAAGCTCGCGTCGACGATGTTCGCCGACACGCCCACCGTCGACCACCTGATCCCCGTCGCCTTGTCGCGGCTCTCGACCAGCACCCGCGTTACGGCCTCCGTGCCCCCGGTCAAAATGCGCACCTTGTAGTCGACCAGCTCCACGTCGCGGATGTGCTCCTGATAGCGACCGAGATCCTTCCGAAGCGCGGTATCGAGAGCGTTGACCGGTCCGTTACCTTGCGCCACCGACCAGAGCGGCTCGCTCTCGCCGTCGATGAGCACACGCACCGAGGCCTCGGACACCGTGACGAACTTGCCGAGCGCGTTGTGCCGCTTCTCGACGATGACGCGGAAGCTGTCCACCGTGAAGAACTCCGGCACCTCGCCCAAGAGACGCCGCGCCAACAGCTCGAACGAGGCATCGGCGCCTTCGTAGGCATAGCCCAGCGCCTCGCGCGATTTCACCTCGTCGAGCAGCCTCCCGATGCGCTCGTCGCTTTTCGGCACCTTGATCCCGAGCCGCTCGAGCTCCGACACGACGTTCGATTTTCCAGCCTGGTTCGACACCAGAACGCGGCGCTGGTTACCCACCAGCTCGGGCCGCACATGCTCGTAGGTTTCCGGCTCCTTCAGAATTGCCGATGCATGGATGCCAGCCTTGGTCGCGAACGCGCTCTCGCCGACATAGGGCGACTGGCGTGCGGGCGCGCGATTCAAGATCTCGTCCAGGAGCCGGCTCACCGTCGTGATCTTGCGCAGCTTCTCAGGGCTGACCCCGATCTCGAAACGATCGGCGAACTCGGGCTTGAGCAGCAGCGTCGGGATCAGCGAGGTGAGGTTGGCGTTGCCGCAGCGTTCGCCGAGGCCGTTGAGCGTGCCCTGGATCTGCCGACATCCGGCGCGCACCGCCGCAAGCGTGTTGGCGACGGCTTGCTCCGTGTCGTTGTGGGTGTGAATGCCGAGATGCGCGCCCGGCACGACGCGCGTCACTTCCGTCACGATCGCCTCGATCTCGTGCGGCAGCGTGCCACCGTTGGTGTCGCAGAGCACCACCCACCGGGCACCGGAATCGTATGCTGTCCAGGCCACGGCAAGCGCGTGCTCGGGGTTCGCCTTGTAGCCGTCGAAGAAGTGCTCGCAGTCGATCATCGATTCCTTTTCGGCACCACGCACGGCCTCGACGCTCTCTTTCACGCCCGCGATGTTCTCCTCGTTCGTGATGCCGAGCGCGACGCGCACGTGATAGTCCCACGCCTTGGCGACGAGGCACACGGCCGGCGCGCTCGACTGCACCACCGCCTGGAAACCCGGATCGTTCGAAGTGGATCGGCCCGCACGCTTGGTCATGCCGAACGCCGTTAGCCGTGCGCGCGCCAGTGTCGGCGGCGATCCGAAGAACTCGGTGTCGGTGTCGTTGGCGCCGGGATAGCCGCCCTCGATGTAGTCGACCCCGAGATCGTCGAGCACCTCCGCGATGCGCCGCTTGTCGGCCGCCGAGAAATCGACGCCCTGCGTCTGTGCGCCGTCGCGCAACGTCGTATCGAACAGATAAAGGCGCTCGCGCGTGGTCATGTTTCACCAATACCCATAGAGCTTGAAGAACAGCGCGGACGCGGCTGCGAGGAGCACGAGCTTGAGGACGATGTAGTAGAGCCAGTGCTTCGGAAACGGTGTCTCGGGCGGCTTCATGGGGCGGGCTCCCAGTGGTCGGTGTCGTGGTCGGGATGCTGGCGCGAGACGATGGACGCGTACCACTGGGCCTTGCCCGTCGCCTCCTCGGGTGTCGGCTCGGTCAGGCGATGCAGAGCGTCGAACCACGGTAGCCGGCCGGCGCGGTCGAGCTGGACGACGGGCACGATGTCTCCGGCTCGATCGAAGGCCGCGACAGCGATGTCGACACCGTTCGCCGTCTCGAATGTGAGCGGCGTTCCACAGTCGCGGCAGAATCCGCGCTTCACCTGATCGGAGCTTTGGAAGTGGCTCGGCGCGCCGCGGGTCCACACGACATCGTGGGCCAGCACGAGCAGCCCGCCGACGCCGCCGAACGCCTTCTGGCACATCCGGCAATGGCAGAACGAGGCGCGCCCGAGCTTGGTCGCGCGGAAGCGGATGGCACCACATTGGCAACCGCCGGTCCGCACCTCGGTCACGGCCGTCCTCCGGATTTTTCCTCAGCCCGTTTGCCCGCCAAATCCTTCGTCATCGTCGTCGAGGCGAGCCACACGTCGTCCACCGGAATGTTGTTGCGCCTGACAGGCTGGTAGCCGCGACCGTGGAAGAAATCGTGTGCCGTGTCGCTGACGTCGGCCGTCAGAGTCTTAGCGCCGCGCGCCATAGCCAACCGCTCCAAAGCGTCGAGCAGCGTCGTCGCCACGCCCTCGCCGACCGCGAACGGATGCACGAACAGCATGTCGATCTCGGCGTTGTCTTTGAGACTGGCGAAGCCGAGCAACTCGCCGTCGCGCTCGACGACCAGAGTGAGGCTGTCGGACAGCCGCTTGGCGAACTCGGTCGCATCGGCCGCCCGCGAGATCCAGGCGAGGCGCTGGTCCTCGTCGTAGTCCTCCTGCGTCAGCTCCTCGATCGACTGCGCAAAGAGATCCTGCAACCGGATCGTATCAGCCGGCAGATACGGCCGAAGGGGGTGTGGCGCTTTCATTGGCCGGCCTCTGTCGTGGCCTCGACTTCGCTGTGATCCCGGTGCTTGTCACCGGGACCCATCGGACCGCATGGCGTGGTGGTCGCCGCTTGGCGAAGCGGCTCCGGATGGACACGCCACAAGCCTCGGAGCAAGCGGAGCCATGGGTCCCGGGCACAAGGCCCGGGATGACACTGTGAGTGCGGCAAGGCTCCCTGGACCACCATCACCGCTTCACCTCCCAGCTCGTCTCGATCTCGCCGGTCTCTTTGTTTTTTGCGTCCTTGAGCTGAATGCCCATGGCGGCCAACTCGTCGCGGATGCGATCGGACTCCTTGAAGTCCTTCCGCTTGCGGGCGTCGAGGCGGGCGGTGATGAGGGTATCGACCATGACCTCGTCGATCGCGACACCCGCCGGGCGCCACGTCTTCCACTCCTCGAGCGAAGACTGCAGAAAACCCATCAGTCGCGCTGACGCCTTGAGATTGGCCCTGGCAGCGGAATTTCCTTTCGCCGCCTCTCCGCGCAGCGCATGCAGCGCGCCAATCGCTCTCGGCGTATTGAGATCGTCCTCGAGAGCATCGATCACGTCCGGCGCGACCTCCCCATGGTCGTCGGCATCCGCAGCCAACTCGTACCAAAGATCAAGCGTGCGCCGCGACTCCTGCACCAGCCGCTCCGTCCACGGCAAGGGCTGGCGATAGTGAGACGACAGTAACGCCAGCCGACCGGCTTCGCCCGGCGTCTGATCCAGCAACTCGCGCACCGTGATGAAGTTGCCGAGCGACTTCGACATCTTCTCGCCAGCCTCGGCCTCCAGAAAGCCGTTGTGCATCCAAACGTTCGCCATCACGTGCGTGCCGTGCGCGCAACGCGACTGCGCCAATTCGTTTTCGTGGTGCGGAAAGACGAGATCGATTCCGCCGCCATGAATATCGAACACATTACCGAGATGCTTTCCTGCCATCGCAGAGCACTCGATGTGCCAGCCGGGCCGTCCTGCCCCCACAATTCCACATGGGCTCGCCCACGCTGGCTCACCTGACTTCGAAGGCTTCCAGAGCACGAAATCCATGGGGCTACGCTTATAGGGAGCTACGTCGACACGCGCGCCGGCCTCCATCTCCTCGACCGACCGATTGGACAGGCGGCCGTAGTCCGGCATGCTCGGCACACTGAACAAAACATGGTCGGCGGCGACGTAGGCATGGCCCTTCGCGACCAGCGTCTCGCACAGGGCCTTCATCTCGTCGATGTGGCCCGTGGCTCGAGGCTCGATAGTGGGCGGCAAACATACGAGGTCCGCTGCGTCGGCATGAAACTGCCGCGTCGTCCGCTCGGTCACCTTAGCGATGGAGACGCCCTCCTCCGCTGCGCGCGCGTTGATCTTATCGTCAACGTCCGTGATGTTGCGTGCGTAGGTGACATGCCCCGCGCCGTAGGCGTTCCGCAACACCCGGAAGAGCAGGTCAAACACGACCAGCATGCGCCCGTTGCCGATATGGATGTAGCTATAAACCGTCGGCCCGCACGCATACATGCGCACGTTCGTCGGATCGATGGGCTCGAACCGTTCCTTCTTGCGCGTCAGCGTATTGTAGAGCTGCAACGACATGACAGTCCCTCGGCCGGCTGGCGAGGGGCGGTTCTCTGTCGATGAACGGGCAAAGAAGCGGTCCGCGCGCCAGCGATGAGCTAGCTCGTGATAATGATGCCGCAACACATGTTGACGGCGGGATTCCGCGTGTTCCGCTTCATGCCCGCCTTATGAGCCGCGTCGCGCGCGTGGTCAAGCGCTCACGCGAAGCGCGCAACCACTCGCCCGAGACGTCCGAAGTCGCCGACCGCCTCCGCGCCCTGCTCCACCTGATAGATGCCGGTCATCGATCCCGTGGTGAGCACCTGGCCTTTCGTCAGCGTATGCCCGAGCCGCCCGACGTTGTTGACCAACCAGACGAGCGATTTGAACGGATGCCCGAGCACCAGCACGCCCGTGCCCTCGACCACCGTCTTGCCGTCCACCACCAGCTTCGTCGCGTGCGCTGGGTAATCGATGCCGCGCCAGTCGGCCACCGGCTCGCCGAGCACGATGCCGCCGTTGAGCCCGCAATCGGCGAGCGCCTGCCCCGGCACGCCGCCCGGAATCGGATCGAGACGCGGCGTGATGATCTCCATCGCCGGCACCAGCGCCTCGACCGCATCCAGCACGTCGGCCTCGGCATAGCCACTGGCGCGTGGCGCCAGGTCACGACCAAGGCGGAACGCGAACTCCACCTCCACCGCGACGCTGCGCTTCCCGTTGGCGCCGGGCGCCTTCAGGTCGAATGCAGCGGCCTTGGCCGTCGCCGGGCTCTGCATGATCGTCGACGCGAAAATCGGCCCGAGAAAAGGTTCCGCGAGCCCGAATCGATCCTGCACGGCCTTGAGTGTCGCCCCGGCCTTCCAGCCGCCGACGGCGCCGCCCCATCCGGCGATGAACGCCTTCTGGACTGCGTAGCCGTCCTCGGCCGTCACGGGCCGGGATTCCACCGCAATCCCGGCGATCGGCGTGCCGTTGCGCCGGGCCTTAATCAGCTCTCCGGCAGCCTTCGTCGCAGCGTCTGGCGTCATGTCGTCTCCTGGTTGTCCGGGTCCTCGTGCACCACATGCGCGGTGCCCGGCCGCCACGCCTCCACAGGCATGATGTCGCCGGTCGTTGACCTCGCTTCACCCATGACCATGATGCTGCCAAAGAGCTGTGTCTAGCCTCGCGGCGAGACCGGCTGAGGCAAGCGTGGTGCGCCAACGGGCGAGCGAAGGGAAGACCGAGGTGGCGAGACTGGGCAAGCGCTCGAGGTTCTGGCTTGGTGGTGTGCTCGCCGTCGCAGCAGGCGTGCTCGCCATGGCAGGACCGCTCGTCGAGCCGGCTGCGGCCCAATCCGGCTGGTGGCCCTGGTCGTCGGACACCGGGCCCGCTCCGCGACCACCGCCAGTGCGCCGTGAGCCGACGCCGAGTTGGCGCCCGCCCGACGCCGGGCCCCAGGCCGGCACTCAGGCTCCCGCGCAGCGCGGCTCGGTCTGCCTCCAACTCGAGCAGCGCCTCGTCGACTTCCAGCGCGGCAACGCCCAGCCGCAGTCCCAGCTGCCGGCGATCGAAGCCGAAATACGCCAGCTGGAGCGCACCGTTCGCACCAGCGAGAGCCAGCTGGAGCGCTCCGACTGCTACGATTATTTTCTGTTCTCGAAGTCGCTGCGCCGCACGCGTCAGTGCATCGACCTCTCCAACCAGCTCGAGAGCGGCCGGCGCCGCATGGCCGAACTCGACGCCCAGCGGCGCCAACTGCTCGGTCTCGGCTCCCGTGACCGCCACTACCAGGACGACCTCATCCGCGAACTCGCGCGCAACCGCTGTGGACCGCAGTACCAGCAGGAAGCCACGCGCCGCGAGGGCAGCTCCAGCCCGTTCTCGTCGCTTTGGCAGGATGAGGACAGCCAGCAAGGCGGGCGTGGCAACGAGTTCCGCAGCCTCCCCTTCGCGACTTATCGCACGGTCTGTGTCCGCCTCTGCGACGGCTACTATTTCCCCGTCAGCTTCTCGACGCTCGAGAATCATTTCGCGCGGGATATCGAGGCTTGCCAGTCGAAGTGCGCGGCGCCTGTTGACCTCTATTTCCATCAGAACCCTGGCGGCACCATGGAGCAGGCCATGTCGGTCACCGATCGCCGGCCCTATACGAGCCTGAAAACGGCATTCCGCTACCGCAAGGAATACGTGCAGGGCTGCTCGTGCAAGCAGGCGGAGTACACACCGTCCCCAGCCGACCAGGGGGATCGCAAGGTCGAGGCCCCGTCGCAGTCTCGCCAGCAGGCCCGTCGCCCATGACCCTTCCGCAAAAATTGCATCGACCAATGCGCTCAACTTGAGATTTGGTCACCTCACCTGAAAGTCTGTCCGCGCAATGTCACCGTAATCGAGTATAAGATTGGCGGTATTGGCCAACCACTCGTCACGGCGATTCGGCATGTCCAGCCTCACGACCTCCGAATGCAGTCTGCAACGCCTCGATATCCGGGGCGCGGGATTGGACCATTGGGCCGAGATCCGACACCTGCACGCCCTGTCTTTCCGCGCCGTCACGAGCCGCGCCATCGAGCCGAAGCAGTCGGCCGCGTTCATCGAACGCATCTATGAGCCGGACTACACCGTCTCTCTGCAGACCCACGACCTGCTCGTCGCCTGGCTCGATCAGCGGCCGATCGGCACAGCGGGCTGGGTCCCATTCGACCACCGGGCCAAGTCTGCGCGCATCACATCCGTCTACGTGTCCCCCTTCTTCAACCGCCTCGGAATAGGCAGCCGCCTGGTCGCCGCAGCCGAGGCTCGCGCCGCTGCCGCGGGCTTTCACGCCTATGCGGCGCGCGCATTTCAACCGACCGTCGGATTCTTCGAGGCTGTCGGCTATTCCAGGTCTGCGCAGGGCGTCCAGTCGGTCGGGACCGAGAATGGCATTCCCGTCATCTTCATGCGCAAGAGCCCGCTAGACCCAGCGGACGAGGGCTCGCCGGACAGAACACGGCAAGGCACCCTGCCGTCCTGACGAGCCTCGTGCCTCAGGCTGCGTCGCGCCCCGTCCGGTGCTCGAGCGCCGCCACGAGCCCACGGCACTGGTCGGCATGGGGGCTTGCGAAGGTCTCCGTGTGGCCGTCGGCCATCCGGATCAGGACGCGATGCACAATCAACCGGTGCCCCTGCAGGATGTCCGCCAGTGCCATCAGCCCGATGCCGATGAACAGCAGCCCGCCGGCCAGGAACCGGGGATGGAGCAGTTGCATGGCCACCGGTAGCACCAGCAGCACGCCGGCCCCGAGAAAGACGCCGATGGCCAGGACGTGGCCGTCAGAGGTGAGTTCTGCCGTGACGACGCTCTCGCAGCTCCGCACATCGCCGAGCCTGAGCTGACGCGCGCCGATCCGCAGAAGATCGCCATCACCGAGCCCACCCCGATCAATCGACCAGGGCGCCGGTGGCTTCGCGTGGTCCATTGCAAGGGCCTCTCGGCTAAAATCCGCGAAACCCGAACCTTGCCACAGGCGCCTTAGCAGACCGCTAAGCAATGGGCAGTGGTCCTTGACGGTATGTGGCGGTTAAGCGCCGGTAAGCGGGGGTTGCGGACTACGGCGCCGGTTTCACTTTCGGCTTGACCGGTGACGGCTCAGGCGGCGACGCTCTGCGTCGCCGGTGGCTGCCAGTTC
>LNDR01000257.1 GCA_001464755.1 Rhizobiales bacterium Ga0077524 | reverse complement strand
GAAAGCGTGCCGGCCTGTTGCATGAGACGCTCGGCGAGCCGGGGGAAATATGTGAGCACCATGTCCCGGTCGCGCTGCACCTCACGCCCAGAGCCACGCGTATAGGCAGCGATCCTGAGATTTTCGTCGACCGAAAGCCCGGTGAAGGTGCCCCGTCCTTCCGGCACATGCGCCACCCCTAGCTTGACGATCCGCTCCGTCGCAAGCCCCGAGATGCGCTTGCCATCGAACCGCACATCGCCCGCTGTGCGCACCATGTTGCAGATGGCCCGCAACGTCGTCGTCTTGCCGGCCCCATTGGCGCCGAGAAGCGTCGTGATACCGCCCTCGGCCAAGCCGAAGCTGACACTGTGCAGTGCCGCCGATTGCCCGTAGAAGGCCGACAGATTTTCGACCTCGAGCAGCAACGCCATGTCTCAATCCCCCGTGCCGAGATAGGCGCGGATCACCTCTGGGTCACGTTGCACCTCAGCTGGCGTGCCCTCGGCAATCTTCTTGCCGAAATCGATCGCAACCACCTTGTCCGACGCCGACATCACGAGGCTCATGTGGTGCTCGACCAGCAGCACCGTGACGTGCTGCAGGTCGCGGACGCGCCGGATCTGGCCTTCGAGCGTATCCACCTCGTCGTGATTGAGCCCGGCCGCCGGCTCGTCCAGCAGCAAGAGCTTGGGTCTCGACCCGAGCGCGCGGGCAAGCTCGACGCGCTTTCGGATCGGAAACGGCAGCGGCCCGGCGGGCATGCTCGTAAAGGCCTCGATTTCCATGAACGCGATGAGTTCGCGAGCACGCTCCGTTATGCGGCGCTCCTCCTCGGCCGTGCCCGGCAGGCGCAATGCAGCTGCAATGAAGCCCGTTCGCGAGCTGCTATGACAACCGACTTTGACGTTGTCGAGCACCGAGAGCTTGTCGAAGAGAGCGACGTTCTGGAATGTTCGGCCAAGTCCGAGCGTCGCGATCCGATGGCGTGGCTCCGACAGAATTGACCGTCCCTCGAACGCGATATCACCCGAGGTCGGGACGTAAAGGCGCGACAGACAGTTGAACAGCGTCGTCTTGCCCGCCCCGTTGGGACCGATGAGGCCGGCGATCTGCCCTGCCGAGATATCGAAGGAGATGCCGTCCAGCGCCACGATGCCGCCGAAGCGAACCGTGACATCACGTACTGAAAGCAACGGCACGTCAGGCACATCGCTGGATAGCGGAGAGACGGACTCCGGCATGCGTCGCTTCACTCCCTGGCCGGAGCAACCTGGTCGCCCTGTGGCGTCCCCACCCGACTGTTGCACTTGCGCATTCATCGTTGCCGGGCTGCTCGCCCGCGTGCCCCGGGAATAGCGAGCGGTCAACTTGCCGCTTTCTCCGTATCATGGACCAGCACCGAATTGAAAGTGCTGGCTCAAGCTGCTCGCCGTTCGGGTGGAAGACCGCGCACAAGAGGTTTTGCCGCCTCGACGGGCAAGTCCACTCGGTGGATGATGCGCGCTGAACAATTCCGATCCGTCCCGACAGGAGCGCTCTTGCCTGTACCCGAGCACAAGTCCGTGAACGATGGAACAGTTGCGGCCAGCCAAAGCGGACAGCTCGCTCACGTCGCGGCGGTTCTGCACCGCGCCGTCGTGGCACCGGTGCGCGCTTTCCGCATCACCTACCTGCCGCTGCTCATGGTCTATTTCGCCTACGGCGCGCTTGGCCTCATCGCCGTGGCACAGGGGTTCTGGGAGAAGAAGGGACTGACGCTATCGCCGACCGAGCTTGCCCAGCTAGGCGTCTGGCTCGCCCTCCCCTGGGCAATCAAGATGGTGTTCGGGGAGCTGGTCGACACGGTAGCAATTCTAGGCTCGCGGCGTCGCATCTACGTGTTTCTCGGCGCGGCCATGGTGGCGACGAGTCTCGTGATGATGGCTGGGGCGGCCGGCGGATGGCTCACCTTCGCGAAGCCGGATACAATTTACATAGCTGCCTCGCTGCTTGCGGTTATCGGCGTGGTTTTGCAGGACGTCGTTGCAGACGCAATGAGCACCGAGGTCGTCAACCGGACGCAACCGGACGGCAGTCCTCGACCGCAGGCCGAGATCGACTACGACCTCGGCATGGTGCAGGCGCTCGGGCGACTTGCGCTTTATCTCGGCATTTTGTTGACGGCGCGCGCAGCCGGGTGGCTGGCTCAGACATTGTCTTATGAAACTGTGTTTCTGATCGGGCTCGTCATTCCTCTCATATCGGTGACAGGAGCCGTATTTGTGCGGCTGGAAGCAAGCGAGAGCCGGCCGACGGACTGGCGGATTCTCGGCGGCGGATTGGCCTTCGGTGCTTTCGTCGTCGGCGTCGGCGTACTCGGGGTGCCCTTCGGACAGGAGGTTATCTTCGTCGTTTCGATGGCGGTAATCGTCGCGATGCTGATACGCGTGACGCACGATTTGGCGCCGGAGGTGAGGCGTCGCATCGCCTATGCCGCGATCCTCATTTTTGCTTTCCGCGCGGTACCGGGGGTCGGCGCTGGCTATTCGTGGTTCACGATGGACAAGCTCGGTTTCGACGAGGAGTTCTTCGGGCGCCTCAACGAGATCGGCGCATTTTTGGGCCTTGCTGCGGCGTGGCTCTTGTCCGACGCGATCACACGGCAGCCGGTGGCCCGGGTTCTGCTCTGGCTGACCATCGGGGGGCTCATTCTTGCCGTTCCGAACTTCATGCTGGTGATGGGCGCCTACGAGTGGACCGACCGTGTGCTCGGCATCGGCGCGCGGGGAATCGCCCTGATCGATGCGGCAGCGCAGTCGCCGCTGGTGCAGGTGAGCATGATACCACTTCTGACACTGACGGCGATCTACGCCCCGCCGGCACAGCGGGCGACGTGGTTCGCGCTGATGGCGTCGTTCATGAACCTGGCGCTGGTTGCGGGGCAATTGCAGACCAAATATCTCAATCAGGTGTTCCATGTGAACCGGGGCGCCTACGACAATCTGCCTGCTCTCCTCGCCGTCGTCGTGGCCATCGGCTTCATCGTACCGATCGTAACCATTCTGATGGTCGGCAGGCGGGTCAGGTAGGTCAGGTGGGCGAGTCCGTCATGTTGATGCCTTTCCCGGATGTCATCGCTCGACAGTCCCATTCGTTCCGCCACTGGAGCCTTCGCCCCATGCGCCGTTTACGTCTCGCTTCGCTTCTCGGCCTCATAGCTCTCGGTACCGGTGGTCCACTCAGTCCGGCGATGGCTGCGTCGCTCGGAGGTCTCGCCGTCGATGTCACCAATGGCTCCGAGCCGGTGCTCTGCGCGGAAAAGGATAACGTCACGCTTGCCTTCGCCTCGCCCGAGACGCGCGCCTTCCGGATCGAGGCTGCGCATCCAGCTTATATCGGTACGCTGGCACGGGACAGCTTCGAGGCTGACTGGACGGCCTGCGATATGTCCAAAGACACCGCTCATGCGAGCGAGGTGAAAGTGCCGACGCGGCGCACGCTTTATGAAGAGCCGGCGCTCTGGGTCGTGGGCTGGACAATGCCGACGTTCTGGCGGCCGTCGACGGCGACGGTGCGCATCGGCGATCGGGTGGAGAAGGGGCTCCATCTCGTGCAAGTTTGGATGATCCGGCCGATGGGTGGCGAGGAGGTGCTCGTCTTCTACCCGCAGGACGGCTATTGGCGCATTCGCCCTCTGGCGCCCGAAGGCCGCGCTCCAACCGCGTTCGGGTCATCCTTCCTGGTGGGTCCGGTCGAGACCGACATCCGCCCGATCGTGAAGCTCAAAGAGATCGGCTTCGATCCCAAGGCCAAACGGTTTCAACTGTCGTTCGAGGGTGGCGGATCAGCGTCGATCACGATGGCCGAGGTGACCCGCGACCGTCACGTTCTCGATGTCGCGTTCGACAAGCCTGTGGCTGGGCGTCCATTCGCGATGTTGCGCTCGATGTACATTACCGAGTTCAATAACGACGTCGCGCGCGTCGCGGTGCGCGAGGCGGGCGCGACCGGGTGGCGCGAGGATGGCGTGATGCCATTCAAAGGCGGCAAGGTGACTGATCTGTGGGCCGGACGCACGACGGTGTCGCGGCATAACTCCTCGTCGCCGGACATGGTGGTTTCCCGGTTCTCACAGGACGCCGCGCCGAAATAGGCGCTTGGCCCCGCACACTCAGTCGAGGGCCGGCGGCGACAGGAAGTCGGCGATGACGATCCGAGGATCGCCGTCCTCGTTCTTGCGCTCGTAGATGACCAGCAAACCGCCTGCATGCAGCGTAACAGCCTCGGGGCGTCGTGTGTCTCCCCGTGTGTCCAACTCGCAGAGCAGGATTGTCTCTCGTGCCTGACCCGGGCTCGGGTCCCATGCATTCAGTGGCCCCGGCGCAAGCAGCAATTTGAAGCTACCGCCCGTATCGAGTGTCGGGCCGACGATCGCAATAAGCCCCTTGGGATGCATGGTCAGGTCGCGAATGCCGAGGCCACCGGTATCGATGAGATGCGGCCGGCAGGCCAGTCCATCGCGGCGGACGATCCGCAGGCCTTCGTCCGTGCCCTCGACCAAAATCTCGACCACGATGCCATACGGCCCCAGGACAGGGCCACGCAGTCCGAGGAACACACGATTTCCGCTGGCGGCGATGCCTTCGATATCCAGACCATTCTCCTTGGCTGGGCGCCTGGTCGCTACCTCGAGTTCGGGCCAGTCGTTACGCATCTCGGCGATGAGACTGCCCAACTCGTCGCCGAGGGGGAGCGCGTGACCGCTCGCTGACACGGGAAGCCCCGCGGGGCTGATCTCGACGTAGCCAAGGAGGGTGCGGGCCTGCTGGCGCTTGGCCTTGAACTTGCCCAATAGCGCATCGGCGGGCTGCTTTGCGTATTTCTTCCGCGTCAGTGCATGCGAGCCGACGAACCACAGGCGATCGCCATCGGCCGCCAATCCCTCGAGATCTGCTTCGTCCTCGCCATCGGGTGGATAGCCGGTGAAGTAGTCCGAAAGCGGAAATGTCCCGGCGGCGCCGAAACCGCCCTCGATGAGGCTCAGCCTCTCGAAGCTGAAGCCTTCGTCGGAAACTGTCCAGAGCTGGCCAGCACAGACCGCAGCGCCAGAGATATTGTCTATTCTCCGCTTTTCGTCATCTCTGTCCAGGACCGAACCGTAGTCGAGGGCTATCGAACGGGCGGCCATGGCACTACTCCACCTGTGATAAAGCGACGTGCGATACCGCGGGCAGGTCCCGCACAGGGTCAGCCCTTCACCCAACCCTGCGCCACCGCCGCCTCGTGACGGCAGCGCTCGGGACCGCCGAGCGTGTGGCGGTCGAGGCTGATCCGCTTGTACCACAGCTCGAGCCCCATCAGCTCGGTGAAGCCCATGCCGCCGTGCATCTCAGTCGCCTTGGTCTGAATGAGCCGTCCGACCTCGGCAAGATGTGCCTTGGCGTGACAGGCCGAGACATGCGCCTCCTCGGGGATCGCGTCATGGGCGTGGGCCGCGAACCAGACCAGCGCGCGGCAGGGCTCGAGGTCGGTCGCCATTTCGGCCGCCATGTGCTTGACGGCCTGGAAGCTCGCGATGACGCGGCCGAACTGCACCCGCTCGCCGGCATAGGCGACGGCCTTGTCGAGCATTGCCTGTGACGCGCCGAGGGTGTCGGCAGCGAGCATGACTCGGCCAGCGTCACGGACCCGGCGGGCTGCGCCGGCGGGATCGTTCGAGGCGTCGAGGACATGTGTTTGCGCACCGGAGAACACGACATCGGCAAGCGGCCGGGTCCGGTCGAGCGTGGGCTTGACGGTCGCCTCGACCCCCGACGTGTCGACGGCCACGAGTGCGGCACGCCCATCTGGAAGGATGGTCAGCACGTGCGTCGCTCCAGCGACGTCGAGGACACCGTCGACGCGTCCCGATAGCTTCAATCCATCGAGCCTCACATCGGCCGTCCCCGTTTGGCCACTACCGCCCGCAAACGCCACGGCAATGCGCATCTCACCGGATGCGATTTTGGGGAACCATTCCGACTGCTGCGACGCATTGGCCATCAGCGACACGGCAAGGGGGGCCATGACGGCGGCGCCGACGAAGGCAACTGGCGCTGCCGCATAGCCGAGCGCCTCGGCGGCGACAGCGGCATCCAGCAATCCGAGACCTGCGCCGCCATGCTCCTCGGGCACCATGAGGCCGGCAATGCCGAGATCGGCGAGCGCCTGCCAGTGGCTCTTGGCGAAACCACCGGCTTCGTTTGCGAGGGTCTTCAGCTTGTCGAGGGTCAACTCGCGCGCGAGATAGCCACGCAGGCTTTCGTCCAGGAGACGTTGCTCCTCCGTTAGTGCGAATTCCATGGCCTCAGCTCTTCGTTGTGGCTTGCAGCGCCGCCTTCGGCTCGCGTGGCATGCCGAGACCGCGCTCGGAGATGATGTTCTTCTGGATCTGGCTCGATCCGCCACCGATGATCAGGCCGAGATCGTACATGTGGTCTGTATGCCAAGCGGTCGCATCGTCGTCGGTGCCGCCATCCATGTCGTCGTGCGGATCGAACGCGAGTCCCGCTGCCCCGTATACATCTACTGCCAGCCCCGAAAGGCGGTAGCCCATCTCGGTGCCGTAGAGCTTGACCACAAGGCGCTTCAACCCGGCGTCGATGCCCTTGGCAGCCTCTGTCAGGAGCCGCATCTGATGGTACTTGGAGGCCATCACCTCGCCTTGCAGACGGACCAGCCGGTCGCGCCATTCCGGCATATCGATCAGGCGCACCCCGTCGATCCTGGTCGTTTCCATCAGCTCGCGAATACGGTGGACGCGATGCATGAACTTGTTGGCGTCCCCGAGCATCATGCGCTCGTATTTGAGGGTCGTGTTCGCGACAGCCCAGCCGTCGCCTCGCCCCATCACGATCTGGTGGGCGGGCACGCGCACGTCGGTGAAGAATACCTCGTTGAAGGTCGCCTTGCCCGTCATCGTGCGCAGCGGGCGCACGTCGATGCCGGGCGTTTTCATCGACAGCAGCAGGTAGGACAGGCCCTGGTGCTTCGGCTTGTCGGGCTCGGTACGGCAGAGCAGAAACATCCAGTCGGCATAGTGCGCGGAGGACGTCCAGATCTTCTGCCCGTTGACGACAAAGTGCTCGCCCTCCAGAACCCCTTTCGTCTGGACGTTGGCGAGATCGGAACCGGCGCCGGGTTCGGAGTAGCCCTGGCACCAGATGATCTCTCCGCGAATGGTTGGCCCGATGAAGCTTTCCCGCTGTGCCTCGGTGCCAACCTCGATCAGCGTCGGCACCAACATCGAGATGCCCTGACTCATGATACCCGCCGCGATGCCTGCCTTCGAGAATTCCTCGGCAATGATGGCGGCTTCCATGACATCGGGCTCCGCGCCGAAGCCGCCGAATTGCCTGGGTATCGTCCGGGCAGCATAGCCCTTCTCGACGAGCAGGCGCTGCCACTCGAGCATCTTGGCGTCGGGCTTGCGGCGGACACCGACTGCCTTCGGCGAGGCGTCCTTGTGCAAACCAATGAAGGCACGCACCTCATTCTGGAGTGTGCGGTACTTCTCGGAGTAGCTGAGGTCCATGGATGTCTCCGGCGGCGCAAGCTGATCCCTTGGCTGCCAGGATAGCGCTTGCCTCAGCGCGATAACAAGCAAGCCCCTTCAAGAGTTGGTCCGGGCGCAGACGGCGTTGCAGCACCTCAGTATTTCTGGCTGGCGCCGAAGCTGTTGCCGTCCGTGGCCCGTTGCGTCTTGCGCGCCTTCGACCAACCTTCCGCGCTTTGAGCGGCGGGAGCAGCGGCGGCCTCGCTGGCCTTCAACTCGTTGACGAGAGGCGCATACTCGTTGTTGCTATCGAACTCTCTCTGCTGCTTTCGCAAGTAGCTGGCGTTCGCCTCGAACTTGGCGCGTGCTTCGTCGAGCCGGCCAGCGTCGCGCAACTTCACAGCTTCCTGGCGCGCCTCGCGCGAGAGCAGGGTCGTCACGTCGCGCATGACGATGGCGTTCGTGCTCTTCTCGACGGCGGTCTTGTCGCTGTCGAACCGGACGGTCGCGCTGCCATGGGCTTCAGCCCGGCGGCCGCTGCGGGCATCGGTATAGGCAATCTCGATCTCGGCGACCGTCGCTTCGCCATTTTTCGAGGCGGGTGCAATTTCCACCTCCGCCAGCAGAACCTGCTCGACGCCACCGTATAGCGCGCCAACGCGGTAGACGATGCGATCGGCCTCCATGCGAGCCTCCCGACCCAACGATCGCAAGGGGCGCACGCCGTCCTTCACCTTGATGATGATCTCGGCCTCCTGGCCGATCGTGCCTGCTACGTCATCGAACTCGCGGGCCAGGAAAGCTGCAAGATCGGCGCTTTCCTGCACAAAGACGTGTCCGCCGTCAGCGCTTCTGGCGAGACCGGCCATCAGATCCTCGTTGTAGCCATTGCCGAGCCCGATCGTCGACACGGTAATGCCCTCACTCGCCAGCTCGCGGCCGAGGCTCTCGAAATCGCTCGGCTTCGAGGGACCCACGTTGGCAAGACCATCGGAGATGAGCACGATGCGATTGACACGGTCCTTCGACTTGAACTTGCGCACCTCGTTGGCGCCTGCGAGCAAAGCCGCGTGGATGGCGGTAGAGCCTCGGGGAGACAGCCTCGCGATGCGGGCCTTGACGTCGGACGGACTCAACACCTTGGTGGCCGGCACATCGACCTCGATCCGATCGTCGTAGCTGACGACGGCAAGGATGTCGTCTCGGCTTAGGCGGTCGACGGCCATCTCTGCGGCGCGACGCGCATTCCCCATGCGGCCCTGCGACGACATCGAGCCCGAGCGATCAATGACCAGGGCGACGTTCATGAGCGCGCGATTTGCATCCGCGCGGCGCGCGGCGGTCACTGCGATGCGCAAGTAGGCTTTTTGCGTCTCGCCGGGGAGCAGCACGCCTCGGTCCAGATCAGCCCTGATCCCAACCTGGGAAGAGGAGGAGGCCAATGCCGGATCAGCGCCTCCGGCGGACACCCCGAGCAAGGCCCCGATGGCCGCGCAGAGTACGTGCGCAAAGAATCGCGAAAAGGCGAGCATTTTATGACCTCGATGATGCAGATCGTGACCCACTTGACGACGTGGCACACGATCCGCTTCGCACATGGCGTAGTGGTGGAAAAGCGATGGCCGAGACGAGTTCGGATTGAGGCGGTGGTAAGACCATCTCGCGGCTCCAAGCCCCGCCCTCAGCGCGTCGATCCCCACCTCGCATAGGGGTGCAGTGCGAGGCTGGCGTTTTGATAGCGCGGATCGTCAGTCACCTCGCACCCGATCCAATCCGGCAGCGCGACGGTCTGATCCTCGGAGGATAGCTCCACCTCCGCAACGACGAGGCCACTGTTTTCACCCGAGAAGACATCGACCTCCCAGCAGACGCCACCCATGGGAACGAGGTTGCGGACTTTCTCGACGATATCGCCCTGTGCCAACTGAGCCATGGCGTTAGCATCCTCGAGGGGGATTGCGTACTCGAACTCGGAACGCCGCAGACCGGCAGTTGCCGATTTGATGGTCAACCAAGCGTGCCTGTCGTCCGAAATGCGGACCCGGATGCTGGCTTGCTTGTCCTCACAGAGGTAAAATTGACGTATCCGGCGAGAGACCGATACGGCCGAGCGCCACGCCTCGCCTTCAACAAGGAATTTGCGCTCGATCTCGATTGCCACGCACTGGTCCTCCACTGCCCGCTTGCTCAGCTTACGGCGTGCAACTGCGTCTCGCCAGCACCTCTCGCTCGTGCCTCTCGGCTGGGCCTCGCTTGGCTTGACCCCACGATGGTCGGCCAATTTGGAGAGACCATAGGCCCTTGCTTCGCGCGAGACTTGACGGCGGGCCGCCGGTGGGGCAACTCCCTGGGAGGGCAACAAGTCCAGGGTTCAGACGAAGGTCCCGTAGCTCAGCTGGATAGAGCACCAGATTCCTAATCTGGGGGTCGCAGGTTCGAATCCTGCCGGGATCGCCAAGAAATCAAGGACTTACAATTTAGCGTGGGGCAATAAAAATTCGCCAGCATTCACCTGGCATTCACAGAAATGTATTCTCTCAACGATAAAGTGCTCGTTTCCGATCCGGGTTCGGGACCAGCTACAGCCGAAGGTTGTGAACACCCCAGTGTTCGCGGAATCGATGGCACCCATGGAATATGCAGATGGCAGGGGCTTCCCTGACCCCGGTGAGCCATAGTTGACTAAGCGCACACGCGCCCGCGGTTAGAAACATTGGCGTTGCACCGATCGGCCCCGACGAGTTGGTTTCCATCCACCCGCTGGATAAAAAACGGATCGCGCCGCAGCCTGACCTCGTGCTGTCCCTGACAAGGGCATCCAAGGGTGAAGTGCGGCGTGTTACTGTGAGTCCTCGGGCATCCAAGCTTCATATGTTGCGGACGGGCAACTATGATACCGTAACCGATTCAGGGGGATGAGGGGTGGCGAACGAAGCCGATACTTGCCGAAAGTCAGTAGTGCCGCTGTTTCAGCAGGCCGGATGGGACAACCAACCCCATTCGATCGCCGAACAGCGCACGATAACCGACGGTCGTATCATCCCTGTCGGTAAGGGATTTGTCCGCAAGCCGCCGAAGCGGGTTGACTACCTTCTGCGGTACGCCCGCGACTTCCCGCTCGCCGTTGTCGAGGCCAAGGCCAGCTACAAGTCGGCCGCCGACGCCGTCCAACAAGCCCGCGCTTACGCCGAGATGCTCGGCCTCAAGTTCGCCTACGCGACCAACGGCTCCGAGATCATCGAAATAGACTACTTCGCGGGAACCGAGACCCGCGTCCAGACCTACCCGAGCCCGATTGATCTGTTGCGACGCTATCAGGCCGGCGTCGGCATCGTAGACCCCACCCGCACAGCGCAGCTCCTGACGCCCTACAACCACACACTCGGAAAGGGCGAGCGGTACTATCAGCAGATCGCCATCAACAAGACCGTCGAAGCCATCCTGAAGGGCGACAAGCGTCGCTTCCTGATCACCATGGCGACCGGCACGGGCAAGACCTTCGTCGCCTTCCAGATCTGTTGGAAGCTGTGGTCCAGTCGATGGAACCGCGCCGGCGAGCACCGCCGCCCGCGCATCCTCTATCTCGCCGATCGCAACATCCTCGTGGACCAGCCGAAAGACGGCCTGTTCGCCGCGTTCGGTGATGCCCGTCACAAGATCGACTCGGGCGGGGTCATCCACAGCCGAGAAATGTACTTCGCCATCTATCAGGCTCTCGCGGAAAGCGAAAACCGCGAAGGCCTGTTCCGTGACTACCCGCCTGAATTCTTCGATCTGGTCATCGTGGACGAATGTCATCGCGGCAGCGCGCGCGACGATAGCTCGTGGCGCGCGATCCTCGATCATTTCAAGCCCGTCTATCAGCTCGGCATGACGGCCACGCCCATGCGCGAGGACAACCGCGACACCTATCTCTATTTCGGGAACCCGATCTACGAGTACAGCCTGCGGCAAGGGATCGACGACGGCTTCCTCGCGCCCTACCGGGTCCACCGTGTCATCACCCAGTGGGACGCCGCCGGATGGCGGCCGAGCAAGGACGAGCAAGACCGCTACGGGCGCGCCATCCCCGATGACGAGTATCAGACCAAGGATTTTGAGCGCGTCATCGCCTTGCGCGCGCGCACCCAGGCCATCGCCCGCCATCTCACGGACTTCCTGAAGAAGTCCGACCGCTTCGCCAAGACCATCGTTTTCTGCGTCGATCAGGAACACGCCGCCGAAATGCGCGAGGCCCTAGTCAATCTCAATGCCGACCTGATGGCCCAACATCCCGATTATGTGGCGCGCGTGACGGTCGACGAAGGCCAGATCGGGCGCGGCCACCTCTCGCGCTTCCAGGACGTCGAAACACAAACGCCAACCATCCTCACGACCTCACAGCTTCTGACAACCGGCGTCGATGCCCCGACCTGCAAGAACGTCGTGCTTGCCCGTGTCGTCGGCTCCATGAGCGAGTTCAAGCAGATCATCGGACGCGGCACACGCCTGCGCGACGATTACGGAAAGCTGTGGTTCAACATCCTTGATTACACCGGCTCGGCCACCCGCATGTTCGCCGACAAGGACTTCGACGGCGAGCCGACCCGCGTCACCGAGGAAGAGATCGACGACGACGGCGAGACCACCTCGACCACAGACACCACCCCGGAGGGACCTGACGAGCCAACAACGGGGGGCGACGATCCCATCATCATCGATCCGCCCATCGGCGAGCCGCGCAAGTTCTATTTCGACGGCGGGCAGGTGGAAGTCGTAGCCCATCTCGTCCACGAGCTTGACCCGAACGGCAAGCAGCTTCGCGTCGTGAAATACACCGAGTACGCGGCCGAAAGCGTCCGTTCGCTCGCGCCGTCATCGGCAGACCTTCGTGCCCGTTGGGCCGATGCCGAAAAACGCCGCGACATCATCGAGGCCTTGCGAGAGCGTGGCATCGACTTCGGCGAGCTTGCCGAGCAGACGGCCCAACCTGATGCCGACCCGTTCGACCTGTTGTGCCACCTGGCCTTCAACGCCCCGCTCCGGACCCGCCGCGAGCGCGCGCAACGCCTAAAATCTGAGCGCAAAGACTATTTCGAGCAGTTCTCGCCGGAGGCCCGAAAGGTCCTCGACGAGCTTCTGGAAAAGTATGCCGAGCATGGGGACGCACAGTTCGTCTTGCCCGATGTTCTCTACGTCTCCCCCCTCTCAACGCACGGCAAGCCTGCCGAGATCATCAAGCTGTTCGGCGGTCCCGATCAGCTCCGGCAGGCCGTGAACGACCTCCAAGGACTGCTCTATGGCACGAACTAAGAAGAACGGCGTCGACGCCGCCCCGATGACCACGGCGCAGATGCTCGGGTCCCTCCTGAAATCCGCGCGCGACATCATGCGCAAGGACAAGGGGCTGAACGGCGATCTCGACCGGTTGCCGCTTCTGACCTGGATCATGTTTCTAAAGTTCCTCGACGATCTCGAACAGCAACGCGAGGACGAGGCCGCACTTGCCGGCAAGAAGTTCAAGCCGGCCATCGAGAAGCCCTACCGGTGGCGCGATTGGGCGGCCGACAGTCAGGGCGTCACGGGCGATGAGCTTCTTTCCTTCATCAACGCCGACGAGACCGTCCGGCCCGATGGCACGAAAGGCGCGGGCCTGTTTGCCTATCTCCGAACCCTCTCAAGCTCCAACGGCGACAACCGCCGCGACGTAATCGCCACCGTGTTCAAGGGTGTCGATAACCGCATGAAGAGCGGCTATCTGCTCCGCGACATCATCAACAAGGTGGGGGCCATCCACTTCACCTCGTCAAACGAGCTGCACACCCTCGGCGCGCTCTATGAGTCCATGCTCCGCGAAATGCGTGACGCGGCAGGCGACTCCGGTGAATTTTACACCCCCCGCGCCGTCGTCCGCTTCATGGTCGAGGTCACCGACCCGCGTCTCGGCGAAACGGTCCTCGATCCCGCAAGCGGTACGGGCGGCTTCCTCGTCGAAGCCTACAACTACCTCGAAAAGCAGGTGAAGACGGTTGCCGACCGCAAACGGCTCCAGACCCAGACCATCACAGGCTGCGAGCCGAAATCCCTGCCATATCTGCTCTGCCAGATGAACCTGCTGCTGCACGGCCTCGACGCTCCGCAGATCGATCCCGGCAACGCCCTGCGCTTCAAACTCTCCGAGATCGGCGAGAAGGATCGCGTGGACGTGATCCTCACCAACCCGCCGTTCGGCGGCGAGGAAGAGAAGGGCATTCAGGGGAATTTTCCGGAGGATCGGCAGGACTCCGAGACGGCCTTGCTCTTCCTTCAGCTCATCATGCGCAAACTGAAGCGGCAGCCAACCTCGGCCAAGCGACCAGCCCGCGCCGCCGTCGTCGTGCCGAACGGAACGCTGTTCGGTGACGGTGTGTGCGCCCGCATCAAGGAGGAGCTGCTGAAGGAGTTTAATCTCCACAC
>LNDR01000256.1 GCA_001464755.1 Rhizobiales bacterium Ga0077524 | reverse complement strand
ACGTCGACCACCGAGGCGATGACCGGCGAAGCTCAAGCGAAGGGCGCCCCAGTGGGCTCCGTCGTCGCGCTGATCGAGCAGGGCCACAAGGTCTACTCGGCGATCCACCGCGGCCTCCACGCGTCCTGTGCCGACGAGCTGGAGGTCCGGCTCGAGCTGGCCCGTGAGAACGTGCCGGAGGATGGCTACCCCTACGAGGTCGGCGGCGACCCGCGCACGCTCTACATGCAGGACTTCGCGCCCGGCACGAGCGTGATCCCTGTCTCGGACCCGAACATCTTCTCGACGACGCAGCGCATCCAGATCGCGCAGGGCGTCCTGCAGACTGCCGGCGAGCACCCGGACCTGATCGATCGCAAGGTCGCGGTCAGGCGCTTCCTCGAAGCGATGAAGGTGCCCGACATCGACGAGCTGATGAGCATCTCGGATGATCCGGAGCCCATGGACCCGGGCAGCGAGAACGCCGCGCTGCTCGTGCAGAAGCCGATCAAGGCCTTCCCTGAGCAAGACCACATGGCGCACATCCAGGTGCATCTCGCCTTCATGCAGCACCAGGGGTTCGGTGGCCATCCGCAGGTCAGCGCTGCCATCGGCCCCGCCATGCAGGCCCACATCGGCGAGCACCTCGCCTACGCCTACCAGACGCAGGTGCGGATGGCCGGCCTGCCGGTGCCCGTGCTCGATCCCATCACCGGCAAGCCGACGCTCCTGCCGAATGACCCGCAGGTGCCGCCCGAAGTGATCGCGCAGATGGCGGCGCAGTTCGTCCACCTGATGGGCCAGATGCAGGGACTGCCGGGTCCGAACCAGGGGCCGGGTGGACAGCCGGGACCGGGTCCAGAGCAAGGCCCACCTCCCGAGCAGCCTCCCGAGAACCCGATGGCCAAGGCCGAGGCCGAGATGGCTACAGCCCAGGCCAAGACCGAGGGCATCCGGATGCAGGCCGCGGCCAAGGCCGAGGCGACCCAGATGCAGGCGACAGTGAAGGCGCAAGCCGACGCCGAGAAGGCCGCACAGAAGCTCGCCGAGGAGCAGGCCAAGGCCGAGATCAAACAGGCCGACCGCGAGGCCGAAGCCACCATGCGCCAGATCGATCGGCTGTCGCAGCGCCAGCATGACGAGCAGCGGCGGCAGGCCAGGACGGCGAGCGACAACGCCAAGGTGGCGCGTGAGCTGCTGAAGAGCGCCAAGCTCCCGGCTCGCTCTGATCGCCTCGCCAGCCTCAGGGGCGAGACGCCGCCCGAAGGAGACGCCTAATGATGTCCAACGTGATCCCCTTCAACGATCGCCGCCCGGCGGCGGACAGCGCTGGGATACCCGGCAGAGTCCCCGTCGCGGCGCAGCATAAGATACCCGGCAGCGTCCCCGTCGCGGCGCAGCCGAGGATGACCGGGAGCCTCGCGAAGCCGAGGACAATCGTCTCCGCTGGCGAGCCCGCCATGCGCATCGAGAACGGTCAACTCAAGACGACCTGCGTGACAGGCCCGGCCAAGTGCCTCTGCTGCCGCCACGAGTGGCACGCGGTGATCCCGGTCGGCACGGTCAATCTGCAGTGCCCCAAGTGCGCCACCATGCGCGGCGTGATCATCAACCCCATCACGCGGCCCGATGAAATGCAGCTCGAGTGCAAGTGCGGGAGCCAGGTGTTCTCGATCACCCCACAGCGCATCTACTGCCCGCGGTGCGGCACCGCGCATCGGCCATTCGACAACGGAGCGCCCCATGGCTGACGACTCGCGCTTCGGCGCCTTCTACGGCAATCAGCCGGTGTCCGAGGATCTCAACCGCCTGCAGTGGCAGAAGGGGCCCGCTGGTGAGCTGGCCGCTGGTGTGCGCGATGATGGCGTGCTCGCCAGCACGGCCCGCGACGCCGACAGTCAGACGGCAGCGATCCGCGCCATGGCCGACGCGGCCACCAAGTCGCTCGACAAGACCGACATCGGCCAGAGCTTCCTGTCGCCACAGGTCGAGGGCATCGCAACTCTGCTGAGCCTCGGCCCTGACATGCTCGGCTCAATCGCCCGGCTCGCCAATGGCGTCAAGACGCTCGCCACGGAGGGCCGGCTCAGCAAGGGCGTGCAAGAAGATCCCCGCGCTGCCGACGCCGCGCTCCTGCTCCCCGCTGCCGGCTCAGCAGGCCGCGCCGTCGCTCCCGCGCTGCGCATGAGCCCCGAGGCCGCCAGCGTCGCCGCGACCACTCTTGGAGCCTACGGTGTCGGCCACGGTGTCGCCTCCGAGGCCCGGGCTTCCGGCGATGGCAATCGTGTCACGGTGCCGGTCGAGCGCTCGCGCCAGCAGTTTGAGACCACCTACGAGGTGCCGCGCCCTGCGCTGCCCTCCATCGACGATCATGCGAGGTCGGCGCGTCAGCGCTACGAGCAGAGCCCGGCCTACCAGAGCCTCGTCCAGCAGAAGCACGCCATGCGCGCCGGCAAGGAAGCCGATCGCATCGAGCGCGAGGCCCGGGACGCCTACCCGCAGCTCCAGCAGACCTTCCAGCAGCAGCTGAAGGATTGGGAGAGCGGTCGCGAGACCGCCTGGGGCACGGAGCAGGCCGACCACCAGCGCCGACTGAAGGCCTTCCAGGATCAAGGCTTCTGGGATCGCCACCCCGAGATCGCGTCCCACGCCATGGGCGCGGCCTACGCTGTCCCGGCGCTCCTCGGCGCCTCGACGGCCGTTCGCAAGGGGGCTGAGGGACGCCGGCTTCTCGATGCGGTCAATGGTGCCGGGGACGACGTCGGCAAGGCAGCCTTGGCCGAGACGCAGGCGGCGCAGTTTCTGAACCCCTCGGTGAGTGACCGCCTCAAGGGGGCCGCGGCGACCACGCTCGCAGCAGGTGCACCCTTCGAGGTGCGGTCGATCGGCGATGCGATCGATGCCACGTTCGCTCCCGAAGGCTCCGGCGCCAAGGAGCGGGCCAAGGCGCACTTCGCCGATCCGGTGCAGTACCTGATCGACGGCATGCCGCAGATCCTCTCGGGCGCCATCATGTACGGCACCGGACACAAGGTCGGCAGCCTCGCCAACCCGGCACCCAAAGCCGAGCTGAAGGGCGCCCTCGACAGCGCAGGCCGCGCCGAGCGGGCGAGAGGCATCGGCGACCGAACTGTGGCGGCACAGGACGCTCAGGCTCGGATCGACGCGATCCGACGTGAGATCTCGGACACACCTGTGCCCGGGGCAGCGCCGGCTCCTCCCACCACGCCATCCCCAGCAGGCGTCGCATCCGAGGCGAAGCCCTCAGGGCTCGAGGCGTCTGTCACACGCATGGCGGAGAGCACGCGCGCCATCCGCAACGCGAAGGAGGTGGCGCGTCACGAGAGCCTGTTGGAGCAGGCCTTCCGGGCCAACCCGAACCTCAATCAGGCCGAGGCGCTGCGCTACCTCCAGGATGCGGGCGCCAAGGTCGACAAGGCGGACATGAATCGCGCCTGGGGCAACCTGATCGAGAGCAATCGCATCCGGCTGACGCCCGGCAAGGACAAGCGCGAGCGGCGGGCCGAGTGGGCCTCCGACGACAAGGGCGCCTTCGCAGCGAGAGGAGACTGATCCCGTGGCCTTCGGAGCATTCGGCAGCTTGCCTGCCACGCAGCAGCCTCAGCAGAGCGGGGCGCAGAACCAAGCGGCGCCCGGCGCCAGCGCAGCGACGAGCGCGCCAGCAAGCTCTGCGGCGCCTGCGCAGCCTGCGCAGTGGGGTCCGCCCCAGCACAGCGGTGGCCTAAACCAGGGTATGGGCCAAGGGTGGGGTCATGGCGCCTACGGTCCCGGACGCCGCTGGGGTGGCAGGCTGCAGCCCTGGCAGATGGGCGCTGCACCAGGAGCCGGCAACATGGAATCGGGCAACATGGGCGCCTTCGCGGGGCGCCAGATCCCGACCTTCGGCGGCCAGCAAGCACCAAGTGCGTCCTCAGGCGCATCCGGCTGGTATCCGAGCGAGCAGATTGATCCGTTCTCGCAACAGATGGTCAACGCGGCGCCCGATCCGACGCCAGCGCCCGCGGCCTCACAACCGGCGACGAGTGGTGGCTCCCACTGGGGACCACAGCCTGAGAACGCAGCAGCGGGGCCGAAGAAGAGGCAAGCCAACTTCGCCGAATTTGCCCTGTCTGCCATGTCGCCCGAATTCAAGAAGCAGTTGCGCGCGCAGGGCGTCTACAGCCCCTATTGGGATACGGGGCGCGACCGGCTGCAGAAGCCCGACTGGAATTGGGGCAAGGACGAAAGCTGAGGCCACCCATGACCACGTCGCGCACCGACATGATGCGGCAGGTCCGTGAGGGCTTGGCGAGTGTCAACGTCCCCGATCCCGGGACGTTCAAAGCTGGCAACGTCCCCAAGCCAGGGACGTTCAAGAGCAAGCCAGCTGCCCCGACCAGCGCCAGCATCACCGGCTACGCACCACCCTCGGCAGGCGGCGCCGCCGAGAAGGCCGCGCACAGGACCGGCGTCGCCCTCCTGGCCGAGCACAGCCACCTCGATCCCGAGGACGCGATTGCCCAGGTCAGCGCCCTTGTGCGCGAGCAGCATCCTGACAGCGGACACAGCGACACCAGGATCGCCAGGAAGCTGCGGCGTGCGCTCAAGGATCGGGATCTGGGCACAGGGGCGACCAATCCCACCCCCGACCAAGAAGCGGCCTCCAGCGCGAACCCCCACATGGACGACGGGGCACCGCTCGAGGACGATGCCGGCGAAGCGCGGATCGGCGGTGCGCAGAGCCACGCTGTCCACGCCGCCCTGCGCCGGATTCTCGCCAGCTGATTGCTCCCCACGGCTAAAGCCGGGGGCTTCTCCTGCTGAGCCAACTGGAATAACAACCTCTACTTGATGTTTTTTCTTGACATTCCCGGATTGTAATTTTGGCGAATCGACGGCATAAGCGTGACTGCCTGTTGACCGACGACCGATGCGAGCCGTGGCGCTCCCCATGCGATGGGGAAAAAGCTGATGGTTCGTGGTTACACAAACTACCTGAAGACGCAGACCACACCGATCCGGGAGCAGCTGATCGCTCAGCTCGTCTCGGGACAGGGTGACGACAAGACCGAGCACCTGCGGGGCCAGATCAAAGCGATCGACCGCCTCCTGAAGCTCATCGACGACGCGGCGCACACCTACCTCAACGAGGTCGCGCCCAACGAGGGTGACGAGCCCACCAGCCGTGAGGCCGGTGACCGAGCCGACCGCCGTTCGGGACGGAGGGTCGCCTGATGAGCCTCCTCATCCCGAAGCACCTCGCCGCTGCCCGCAGCCGCGCAAGCGCTGGCGCCAGCTCCCCCGTCAAGATCGCGCAGGCCGAGCGCACGCTCGCCGACGAGATCGCGGAAGCCATCCCCGTGGGCGTGCCCCGGGGCGTGTGGTGGCGCGTCGTCGTCACGCCCGTCGGACTGCGCAGCGCGTCCAAGGGCGGCATCCTCCTCACCGAGCACCAGGAGAGCGATCAGCTCTGGGTGCATGGGCTCGGCAAGGTTGTGTCGGTCGGCAGCCTCGCCTTCAAGGGCGACGCTTGGAAGGGTGCCGACGAGAGCGAGATCCCAAAGGTCGGCGACCTCGTCCTCTACAATCCCAAGACCCCCACCCGCGTGATGCGCAACGGTCGCTGGTTCCTGATCATGAACGATGATCATGTGACAAGCGTCGTCGACCCCGCGCACGCCGAAGGATTTAGTTTTTTTGAAGGGCTCGAAATATGAAGGGCTCGACGTCCGTCTCCACAGGCACGGCTCGGGCCTTGGCATCCTCTACGCAGGATGACGTTGAGGCTGCGCACGCTGCGGAGGCCACTGCGCAGCATGACGTTGAGGCTGCGCAGCATGATGTCGAGGACTGCGCAGTCCCTGCGCACGCTGCAGAGACCTCAACGCAGACTGCAGAGACCACTGCGCAGCATGACGTTGAGGCTGCGCAGCATGATGTCGAGGACTGCGCAGACACTGCGCAGCTCAACGCAGCCTCTACGCAGCACTGCGCAGTCCCTGCAGAGACCCTGCGCAGTCACTGCGCAGCCTCTACGCAGGATGATGTCGAGCCTGCGCAGCATCATGTCGAGCCTGCGCAGCTCAACGCAGGCTCTACGCAGCACTGCGCAGTCACTGCGCAGCATGATGTCGAGCACTGCGCAGTGACTGCAGAGGCTCAACGCAGATCAACGCAGGCCCTGCGCAGTCCTCTGCGCAGACTGCAGAGGCTCTACGCAGTCGCTGCAGAGGCCGCTGAGCACGCTGCGCAGTCGCTGCGCAGATCAACACCATCGCTGAGGATGAGCTGTCGAATGGGGGTCTACGCATGAGTTTTCGTCAACAGAACGGGCACGCGACCCGAGCACCAGCTCGGCCCATGCCGGCCCCGATCCAGGTGCCGGATGGTCCGCTCTCGGCGGGCCGCGTGCGCTGGTACGACACCGAACGTAAATTCGGCTGGGTACGGAGCGACGACGGCGCCGACTACTTCGTGCACTGGCGCTGCCTGAAGAGGTGGGGCGTCAATCCGGGGGACATGCTGGACGACGCTCGCGTGCTCTTCACCGCCCAGGCTGTCCCGGGCCGCTCGCCCGAGGTTGCCTACCTGCGCTTTGCAGCGGTGGAGGTCGCCCATGGGTAAGCTCGGCCTCACCGACGACACGCCGGACGACGACCTGGAGATCGAGGTCGACTTCGTCGATGGCGACGACACACCCGAGACCAGCGCCGATCCCACGCCGCCGGCTCATCAGCCTGCGCAACGGACGGCGCAGGCTCCCTCTCAGGGTGGCACTTCCGACGAGCAGTCCTCCCCGCAGGCTGACGATGCGACCACGCTGCGCGCCCAGCTGGACCAGGAGCGCGTCGCCCGCCAGCAGGCCGAGCGGGAGCGCGACGACACCGCGCTCCAGGCCATGGCTCGCGCAGCAGCTGCCGAGGCTCGTGGCGCACAAGCACAGCGCGAAAGCGCCCGCGGCATGGTCGAGGCGCTCGACGTCAAGATCAAGGCGGCGCGCGAGGCGCTCAAGATCGCCAAGCGTGAGGGCAACACCGACCTCGAGTTCGAGGCCGAGGAGGCACTCGAGAAGCTGCGCGGTCTGAAGACGCAACTCGAGCGCGATGTCCTCCCGTCCATCCCCGATCCCGAGCAGGTCATGGCGCGGGCTCGCCAGGAGGCTCAGGGACGGCAGCGGCCTCAAGGCACAGCTGTCAGCGAGCACACCGTTGCCCGCAACACCCTCGCCCAGCAGTGGGCTTCGGCCAACCCCTGGATGTCCGACGCTCAGATGGGGCAGGCCGTGCAGTTCCTGTCGGCCCAGATCCATCGGGAGGGCATCGACCCCAACTCGCCGGACCACTTCCGCGAGCTGACCCAGCGGCTCTCGGCAGCGTTCCCGAAGCTCGGCGTGAAGGGCATCGGCGGGCAGCCGGGCAACATGCAGCGCGGGGCCGGTGCACCGCCCGTCGCAGGAGCGCGCACCAGCGCCTCCCGATCGACATCACCGAACCGCGTGCGACTGACGGCGCAGGACGCCGCCACCATGCGCAAGTTCAAGCTCGATCCCAAGGACAAGAAGGCCCAGCTCCACTACGCGCGGGCCATCAAGGAGATCGAGCGAGAAGAGTCTGGCCGCGCCGGCCAGGGCAACCGGTAACCGATGGGGGTCTGAAAGAAGATGCCACGCATACTTTCACCGGGAGGTCGGCAAGCTGGAGCTGAGGTGCGCGAGCGCCCCGTCTCTGTCCGCCCTCCAGTCCACGCGACTCGCGATGCGGACGACGTCGATCGCCACGTCGTCCACGTCGACAGCCCGCCACTCGAGTGGGTGCCGGCCTCGAACCTCGACGCACCGGAGCCGCGCCCCGGCTACGTGCAGCGCTGGATCCGCGACCTCATCACGCCGGACAGCCGTGACGCCAACTGGATGCACAAGCACCGCGAGGGCTGGCGTCCACGCGACCCGGCGACCGTCGGCGGTGCCTGGGCCCACATGGGCGGCAAGACGACGGCGGGCTCCAGTGCCATCCGCGTCGGCAACATGGTCCTCTGCGAGATGCCGGTCCAGATCGCCGAGCAGCGGGCCCGCTACTACGCCGACCGTCTCAAGACGCAGATGCGGTCTGCCGGCGCCGACGCGCTGCAGGAAGCGGCTCAGGCCGGCGCGAGGATCGGCATGAAGCCGATCGCCAGCGAGGACATCGAGATCAAGCGCACGGCGGGCGGTCGAGTCCCTGCCGCACTCATGGAGGACTGAGCCAACCAAGCACTCCGGTCACGTTGAGGATGGGCTGCCGATGGGGATCGCACCACTGTCAACCGCCAGGAGTTTCTCATGGCCAATCAGAATAGCCCGTTTGGCTTCCGCGCTATCCGCCATGCTACTGGCGGCGACAGCACCCGCATGGGGCGCTACCGGATCGCAGCCGGCTACGCGACTTCGCTCTATGATGGCGATCTCGTGAAGTCCGACGGTGCCGGCAACATCGTCCGCGCCGTTGCCGGCGATGCGATCCTCGGCATCTTCCGCGGCTGTGAATACGTCTCCCAGGACGGCTCGATGGAGTTCCGCCGTCACTGGGCGGCCAGCACGGCCACGCTCAACGGCGAGCCGATCTACGCCAAGGTGATGGACGATCCCTTCCTCGTCTTCGAGGTGATGACCTCGCAGACCATCGACGGGTCGCACCGCGGCAAGTTCGTCGACATGGTGCCCGCTGGCATCGTCACGGCGCTCGCCATCACCGCCCCGGGCGCCGGCTACACCGACGGCTCTGTGGCCTTCTCGGGTGGCGGTGGCAGCAACGCAGCGGCCAAGGCGACCTTCGCCGCCGGTGCGCTCTCAGCCCTCGCCCTGACCAACCCCGGCGCTGGCTACACCGCCGCACCGACGGTGACCATCAATGGCAACGGCGCGGGTGCGACGGCGACCGCCACGCTCACGATGGGCAACCCCTACACCGGCCTGTCGCAGATGACGATCGGCGCGCCCGGAGGTCCGGCGAGCCAGTTCCAGATCCTGGACATCTCCGAGGTCAACAACCTCGCCGTGATGAACGTCGGCGGCGAGAGCGTCTCGACCGTCGGGCTCTCCACGGGTGGAGCGTTCTCGATCGTCCAGGTCAGGTCCGTGAAGCACGAGCGCCTCGGCGCCGTGGCCGGCGTCGCCGTCTAACCCAGCTGCCGAGATCGCTCAGGCACTCAACCAAGGAGTTCACAGATGTCTCTGATGCAGCGCGCAGACTTCCGCAAGGAGCTGCAGGCCGGCCTCTACGGCACCTTCGGCATGACCTATGAGGACTGGCCGGTCGAGTGGACCGACATCTTCGAGCAGGACACCTCCGAGAAGGCCTATGAGGAGGAGGTGCTCCTCGTCGGGCTCGGCGTCGCCGAGGAAACCGCCGAGGGCGCCAGCGTGAGCTTCGACGGCGGTGGCGAGGCCTGGACGTCGCGCTACGTCCACAAGAAGGTCACCAAGGCGTTTGCCGTGACCGAGGAGGCCGTCGACGACAACCTCTATGTGAACGTGTCGACGCTCTACGCGAAGAGCGCCGCCAAGAGCATCCGCATCCGCGAGGAGGTGGATGGCGCTTCGGTGCTGACCGCTGGCTTCACGCGCATCGGCCCCGATGGTGTGCCGCTCTTTGCTGCGTCGCATCCGCTGCGCAACGGCGGCTCGATCGGCAACAAGCTCGCCACCAGCGCCGACTTCTCCGAGGAAGGCCTGGAGGACGCCTGCAACCGCATCTCGCGGTACACCGACGACCGCGGCATCCCGAAGATGATCAAGGCCCGCAAGGTCATCGTCCCGGTCGAGAAGCAGTTCGTCGCCGAGCGCATCATGAACTCGGATGGACGTGCCGGCACGGCCAACAACGACCTCAACGCCATGAAGGCCCGCAAGGCGATCCCGGACGGCTTCTCGCTCAACCACTACATCACCGATCCCGATGCGTGGTTCGTGCTCACCGACGCCGATCAGGGCTTCCGCTACTTCGAGCGCAAGGGCGTGAAGAAGTCGACGGAATATGAGTTCACGACTGGCAACATGCGCTGCAAGTTCGTGAAGCGGTACTCCTTCGGCGTCACCGACTGGCGTGCGGGTTTCGCGTCTGAGGGCTCGCCCGTCTAACCGTCGCGAGTCGCAGCTGAGGTATTGGGGGCCAGTCCCGTTCCCTGGCCCCCACCCGCCCCACGCATGGGGCACAATCATCGAGGTGTCGCGCACGATGCTGACCACCGCCGAGATCATCAGCGAGAGCTTCGAGCGATGCGGGATCGACAGCACGTCGGTCCAGCACGAGCACCTCGTGTCGGCGCGACGCAGCCTCAACCTGCTCTTCTCCGAGATCTATGCGCAGAGCTACGCCGACGAGGACTTCGTCGATCTCGTGCGCACGTCCGTCAACATCGGGCAGCGGGTCATCGTGCTTGACGAGGACACGCTCGACGTCCTCGACGTCGTCAGCGTCCCCGACGGCAGCAGGCCGCGCCCTCTGACCCGCATGACGCGCCAGGATGAGCTTTTCCAGGACGGCGCGCAGGCCGGCAGCCTCAGCGCCTACTGGGTCGCCAAGACCGGCCTCACCGACCTCGATCTGCAGGAGCAGCCGACCGGTGGCTGGGGCCAGGGCAGCGTCGGCTACGGTGCCGTGGGCGGTGTGCCGGCAGGCGCAGGGAGCGCCATCGGCGGGGTTGGGGTTCTGACCAACAAGCCGCTGCTGATCCTCTGGCCGACGCCCGACGCGGTGACGCCCATCCGCTACAATCGCCTGCGCATCCCGGCCCAGGTGACGGCCAACTTGGCGGCCCGGCCCGACTTCCGCTCGATCTGGATGGAGGCCATCTGCGCAGGTCTGTCAGCGCGTCTCGCCGTCAAGTTCGCACCCGGGCGCCTGCAGGCCCTGAAGGGCGAGTGGCTCGAGCAGAAGCAGGTGGCGCGGATCGAAACGCGCGAACGTGGGCCCGTCACCTTCTCAGGCCGCGGCTTCGGCCACGCCGGTCGACGGAGGCGCTTCTGATGGCACGCGTCAAGCGCAGGACAGCGATCATCACCGACGAGGTCACGGGCCTTGATGTGCCCGCGCGCCGCGTCCGGCAGGACGAGCATGGCCGCTACACGACCGACCCCGACGCACCGCATCCGCAGCGCTTCCTGCTGCCGGTCGCTCCTGAGCGCCAGGAAGGCCGCCTCGCCAAGCCACAGAATGCACAAGAGGCGGTGGTCCTCATCGGGCTCGGCTTCAACGTCGAGACGGGCCAGTCCGATGCCCTCCCCAGTCTCCGCGCCTCGCTCGGCGACTTCATCGCGGAGGTGGTCTGATGGCCTACAGCACCACCTACGCCACGCTGAGGGCCGAGCTGATGACCTACGTCGAGGACGACTCG
The DNA here is from genome assembly GCA_001464755.1 of Rhizobiales bacterium Ga0077524. GTDB lineage: Bacteria > Pseudomonadota > Alphaproteobacteria > Rhizobiales > Hyphomicrobiaceae. The sequence continues at coordinate 2,565 of LNDR01000256.1, read as the reverse complement.
GCGGAATATCAGGCTCAGCTCGACAACATCATCCAGCGTGGCCTTGATGCCGTGGTGCGCCTGCTCGATCTGGATCGCTTCCGGTCGACGCTCACCACGCACATCCCGCAGGGCGCACGCACGATGACGCGCCAGGACGCGCTCAAGATCCGCAGCCTGTTCCTGACCAAGGTCGGCGATCACATCCAGCGCCGCAGCTTCGACTTCTGCCGGGCCTACCAAGGCACGGGCGTGCCCCTCTACTGGTGCGAGCGCGACACCGGCACGATCTACCTCGCGCCTACTCCCGACATGAACTACGCGCTCGAGATCGAGATGCTGATGCGCTCCGATCCGCTGTCAGCGCTCCAACCAACAAACTGGGTCACCGACAATGTTGGTGACCTCCTCCTGCTGGCCTGCCTCATCGAGAGCGAGCAGTTCCTCGCCGCACCCGAGCGCGTCACCGAGTTCATGACCACGCTCCAGGCGAAAGGCCAGCAGTACGCCGAGACCTTCCGCGGTGATGGTCGCACGTCGGCCTCGCCGATGCGACCCGCGCCAATGATCCAGGAGGGCCGCATCTGATGGCGATCTCGAGCGCCCTGTGCGCCTCCTTCAAGCTGGAGCTGCTGCAGGCCATCCACGACTTCACCACCGACACCTTCATGATGGCGCTCTACGACGCGAGCACCGCCAGCCTCGATGGCACCACGACGGCCTACACGGCAACGGGTGAGGTTGCCGGCGTGGGCTACGCGCCCGGCGGCGTGGCTGTGGCCGTGTCGACGGGCTGGCCGGCGCTCTTCGGACAAGCGTTCGCCGGCTGCCGCTTCGAGGATGCCGTCTGGATGCCGTCGTCCATTGCTGCCGACGGTGCGCTCGTCTACAACGCCAGCAAGGCCAATCGAGCCGTCGCGGTGCTGGCCTTTCCAGCCCGACGCACATCGATCACCAACACGTTCAGGGTCCGCTTTCCGCCGTCACTCGATCCGATTGTGAGCCTGAAGTAGTTCGCGCTCCGAGCGCTCCTCCTCCTCCTCCTCGAACCCGAGTCGCACCCGTTCGCGGGAGGAGCAGCCGTGCCGTCCAGCTACACCAACGTCCTGCGCTTCGAGAAGCCTGGGCAAGGCGACTACCTCAACAACTGGGGGACTGCGCTTGGGCGTATCCTCGACACCGTCGAGGACGCCGTCACGGGCGTCACCGAGATCGTCACCGCTGGAGGGACAATCACCCTCTCGACGGCGAATGGCACAACCGACGAAGCGCGCCGCGCCATCGTCTGGGTGACAGGTGCGCTGACCGCCAACGCCCTCGTCCTCGTGCCGAACGCCGCGAAGCACTACGTCGTGCTCAACGAGACGACCGGCGGCTTCACGGTGGGCGTCCGCGCTCAGGGTGGCTCGAACACGGTCACCATCCCGCAGAGCCGCATGGGGCACATCTTCGCGACCGGTGACGGCCGCGTGGTCTTCGTGGCTCCCATCGCCGATGCGAACGGCCAGATCGACACCAGCGCGCTTCCCGTCGCGACGCAGACCATCCGTGGCATCGTTCGGCTCGCCACAGATCCCGAGGTGGCAACCGGCACGGCGACCGACATCGTGCCGAGCGTCAAGCAGCTGGCTGATCAGCTGGCCGCCATTGTCACGGCGGGCATCGCAGACGGCGACAAGGGTGATGTCACGGTGTCGGGCACTGGCGCTGTCTGGACGATCGATAATGGCAGCGTGACAGGCCCCAAGCTGGGCGTGCTCAACGACCTCGACGCGACCCAGCTCGGGAACATCGCGACTGCTCTCGGTGCGACCCCTGCCGCCATCGCTGCGATCCTGGCCGCGCTCAGCGTGTTCGGCCCTTCAGGTGTCGGCCATGCGAAGGGCCTCGTGCCCGATCCGGGCGCCGTCGCGGGCACAACCCGCTTCCTCCGCGAGGACGGCGGCTGGGCGCTGCCGAACGGCGTCGCGGTGACCGAAGCCGCTGCCCCGCCCGCCTCGCCGAACCCCGGCGACATCTGGTGGGACACGGTTTCGGAGACGGCCAACCTCTACATCGCCGCCGTTGGCTGGATCGACGTCTCGACCATCGGCACGCCGGGCTCGACCTACACCGAAGGCGCTGCCCCGCCCGCCTCGCCGAACTTCGGCGACCGGTGGTGGGACACCCTCACGCTCACCATCAACGTCTACACGTCCAGCGGTTGGATCCAGCACTGAGGAGTATAGAAAATGTTTCCCGCAGGCCCCTTGCTCGGTGACTTCTACACCACCCCCGCTGGCACCAAGTACCGCTTCAACGGCACCCAGTGGATGATCGTCGGCGGCCACCTGCCAAAAAACGGCAGCGAGGCCGTGACCGGCAACCTGCCGATGGGTGGAAACAAGCTTACCGGTCTCGCCAACGGCAGCGCGGCAACAGACTCGGTCGCTCTCGGCCAAGTGTCGACAGCCGGCCTCAGCGGGCTTGCCTCAGATCTGACCGGCACGCTGTCACTAGCTTTTCGATTTGTCCGGTTTTGATAGCACACGATATGGCCGCTCCTCTGTGATCGGATCGATGCCGGCGGGAGCGGGGGACGCCGGC
>LNDR01000255.1 GCA_001464755.1 Rhizobiales bacterium Ga0077524 | reverse complement strand
AGCGGCAACGTGCAGGCGATCAATTATTTCGTCGCCAACAACTACATGAAGGCGCTCGAGGCGATCGCCAAGTCGCCGAACCAGAAGATCCTCATGATGCCGCTCGAGGCGTCGTCCATCATCGGCTCGCTGGCCGGTGTCGCGGAGATCGCTGGCGAGGCGTTCGGTAACAGGGGCGGCGGCGAGCCGCGACGGCCAGTCGGCAGCGTGCCACGCTCGCAAGGCTAATTTGACAGAGTGGCCGGGCCTCGTGCCCGGCCCAATTGTGGATGCCCCCCATGTCGCTCGTTTCCTTCCTTGCTCAGCTCGGTGCCTGGAACTGGCTTTTCCTCGCCGTTGCACTCTTCGCGCTCGAGACTGTCGTGCCGGGCGTGCATTTCGTCTGGTTCGGCGTTGCCGCCGTTCTGGTCGGTCTGCTCAGTCTCGCGACTGGCTTCGAGTGGCAATGGCAGCTCGTCGTGTTCGCCGTGCTCGCAGTCGCTTCGGTATTTGCCGCGAGGCGCTTCGCGCGGGCTGACAATTCGCCCAGCGATACACCGGATCTCAACCTGCGCGGTGCGCAATACGTCGGGCGCGTAGTCACGGTCGAGGAACCGATCCGAGCCGGCCGCGGCAAGGTGCGCGTCGGCGATACGCTGTGGCAGGCCGAAGGACCGGATACGCCCGCCGGCACGCGCGTCAAGGTGACGGGCGCACGCGATACGGTTCTCATCGTAGGCGCAGAGTGAGGCTCGACAGGCACGACCGACCTCGCATGATGCGCTCTTGACAACTGAAAGCCGCTATCGCACCAGTTCAACCATGGGGCTGCCGCGATCGCCCCGTGAGGCGCCAGCCGAAGAGTCGCGTCCAATGACCTCACGAGAGGATGGACGCCCATGCCTTCCCCCACGGAAATTACCGTTGGTCAACTCGCGCGCCTGATCGGCACGCCGGATGCACCATCGCTGGTGAATGTGTGCATCGATGAGGACTTCGATGCCGATCCTCGTTTCATCCCCGGCTCGCAGCGCAGATCGCACAAGACCATAGCCGAATGGGCGCCTGCCTATCGCGGACGCCGGGTGGTGGTCATCTGTCTGCGTGGCGCGAAGCTCAGCCAAGGCACCGCCGCGTGGCTGCGCGACGAAGGTATCGCCGCCGAATGCCTCGAAGGTGGGGTCGAGGCGTGGCGAGCCGCAGGCCAGATGCTGGTCAGCAGCGGCAAGCTTCCGTCCCGGGACGTCCAGGGACGTACCGTCTGGGTGACGCGCGAGCGTCCCAAGATCGACCGCATCGCTTGCCCGTGGCTAATCCGGCGCTTCGTCGATCCCTCGGCTGTGTTCCTGTTCGTCAAAGCCGGTGAGGTTGCCGCTGTCGCCGACCGGTTCGAGGCGACGCCGTTCGACGTCGACGGCGTCTTCTGGAGCCATCGTGGCGAAACCTGCACGTTCGATACGCTAATCGACGAGCTCGGCCTCGACTGTCAGCCGTTACGGCGGCTGGCGGCGATCGTGCGCGGCGCCGATACGGCACGCCTTGATCTGGCACCGGAAGCGGCCGGACTTCTGGCCGTGTCCCTCGGGCTGTCACGCTTGTACAAGGACGACTTGGCTCAACTCGATGCCGGAATGACGCTTTACGACGCCTTGTATCGCTGGTGCCGTGATGCCACCGACGAGACGCACAACTGGCCGACGACTGGCAAGCCCGGTCGCTGAGGGGACGGACCATGGATCGTAGTATCGTCGCTTCAAAGGCGCGGGCGACACGGCGGCGCCGGCCCCCTCCTTTTCCGAAGCCCTGAAAGAATGGACGCGCATCGGCCTCCTTTCGTTCGGTGGGCCGACAGCGCAGATCGCGCTGATGCACAGGGTCATCGTGGAGGAGAAGAAGTGGCTTTCTGAAAGCCAGTTTCTCAATGCGCTGAGCTTTTGCATGCTGCTGCCTGGACCGGAGGCGATGCAACTTGCGACCTATGCGGGTTGGCGGCTGCACGGCGTCGCCGGCGGGCTTGCTGCGGGACTGCTTTTCGTGCTTCCCGGCGCCCTCGTCGTTTTTGCGCTATCGCTGATCTACGCACTCTATGGCAACGTGCCGTTCATCTCGGCGATCTTCTTCGGCATCAAGGCAGCCGTGCTGATCATCGTCGTGGAGGCACTGCTGCGCATTGCCAAGCGGGCGCTCAAGCGTTGGGACCAGTGGGCGATCGCTGCCGCCTCGTTCGTTGGCATTTTTGCGCTCGGCCTGCCGTTTCCGGTGATCATCATTGCGGCGGCGGCGATCGGCTTTCTCGGAACCCAGCAAACCGAAGAGGGCGCCGCGACACCGCTTCCGGCTGTGCCGCTGGCGCAGACGCTCTCGACCATCGCGATCTGGTTGGCGGTGTGGATTGCTCCGCTCGCTATGGTGGTGGCGGTTTTCGGCTGGGATCATGTCCTTTCGAAACTCTCGCTGTTTTTCTCCAAGCTCGCGGTTGTGACGTTCGGTGGCGCCTACGCCGTGCTCGCCTACATGACGGATACCGTTGTCAAGACGCATGGCTGGCTGCAACCGGGGCAGATGCTCGACGGCCTCGGTCTTGCCGAGACGACGCCGGGTCCCCTCATTCTCGTCACGGAGTTCGTCGGGTTCCTCGCTGCCTTCCGATGGGGCGGCGGCGACCCGATCCTGATGGGGACGCTCGGTGCGGTGGTCGCACTCTGGGCCACGTTCGTCCCGTGCTTCCTGTGGATTTTCGCCGGTGCGCCCTACGTCGAGTGGCTGAACTCCCAGCCTCGACTCAAGGCTGCGTTGGCTGCGATCACCGCGGCTGTCGTCGGCGTCATCCTCAACCTCGCGGTCTGGTTCGCGCTTCACGTCTTCTTCGGTTCGGTAAGTCGGGTCGAGGCCGGGCCCTTCCGGCTCTCTGTGCCAGATGTCACAACGCTCGATTGGCGCGTGGTCGTGCTGGCTGCGATCAGCGCGGTCCTGCTGCTGCGCCAGCACTGGGGCATCCCGGCGGTGCTGGGCGTTGCGGCAGGACTGGCGCTCGCCATGAGACTGGCTGGGCTATGAGGTGGACGTGATCAGCTCAGCCGAGATCTGGATCCGGATTGGGTTCTTTGCGGTTGTACTCGGCGTCATGGCCGTCTGGGAGATGGCCGCGCCCCGGCGCGGTCAGATGCTAGGCCGGGTGCAGCGGTGGCCGGCCAACCTCGGCATCGTCGCGCTCGACACGGTGCTCGTCCGTCTCCTGTTCCCGCTGAGTGCGGTCGGGCTCGCCGTGCTCGCCGAGAACCGTGGCTGGGGGCTGCTCAACAACTGGCCGCTACCCGGGTGGCTCGCCGTTGTCATTTCGGTGGTGCTGCTCGATCTCGTGATCTATCTGCAGCACGTGATGTTCCACGCCGTACCGGCGCTCTGGCGCCTGCATCGCATGCATCACGCCGACCTCGAGTTCGATGTTACGACGGGCAGCCGCTTCCACCCCGTCGAGATCATCCTGTCGATGGTGATCAAGCTCACCGTGGTCGCCGCGCTTGGGGCACCAGCCCTCGCGGTGCTGATTTTCGAGGTGCTTCTCAACGCGACGGCGATGTTCAACCACTCCAACGTGCGGTTGCCGCTCTGGATCGATCGTCGTTTGCGGTGGCTAGTCGTGACGCCCGATATGCATCGTGTGCATCACTCAGTAGAGGTCGGGGAGACGAACTCCAATTTCGGGTTCAATCTGCCTTGGTGGGATCGATTGCTCGGGACCTACCGGGATCAACCTGCTGCCGGCCACGAGGCCATGGTCATCGGTGTGCCGGGCATTCGCGACCCGCTCGAGCAAGGACTCGGGCGGATGTTGACGCAACCTTTCAGGGTCGGATCCGACCGCTACGATCTGCAGTGTCGAGCCGAGCGTCCGAGCGCCAAGCGCGAGACCTGAGCGCGACCAGTCGCAACGATTGCCGACTTACAGGCCGTTGATGCGCATCAGCGCCTGGAAGTGCTGCTCGGCCTGGAAGTCGATCACCTGCATGTACTGGCGTGCCGTCTCGGAGACCTGCTCGTCGGTCATGATCTGGAGCGGCTTGCCGGTCGACATGGCGAGCACCTGCTGCTTGGCCGCGCGCTCGAGATAGTAGAGATCGTCGAAGGCATAGGCGATCGACGGGCCGCCGATCGAGATGCCGTGGTGCGCCAGGAAGAACACGTCCGCGTGCGGGTTCTTTTTCTGCGCTTCTGCGATGCGCTTGCCCTCGCTCTCGTCGAGCGCGATGCCGCCGAATGACTGATAGGCGACGCGGCCGTGATAGCGGGCCGCCGTCTGGTGTGCCATCTCGAGGCGTCCGTCTTGCACCATGGTCAGGGACGTCGCCCACGGCATGTGGACGTGAAGGATGCACTGGTGGCGCGGGCTGGCGCGATGGCCTTGCACGTGGATATGGCGAGCCGTGGCCTCGACCTCGCCGTCGCCCTCGACTACGCGGCCCTCGCCGTCGATCAGCAGCAAGTGCTCAGGGCGCATCTCCGACCAGTGCATCCCATAGGGGTTGATCAGGTAGCGCTCGTCCGGTCCCGGAACGACGACCGAGAAGTGATTACAGATGCCCTCGGAGTAGCCGAATTTCTCGGCGAGCCGGAAGGCGGCCGCAAGCTCGCGACGCAGCTTCATCGGGGATGGGGAGGCAGTGGCCATGGTGGGGGCTCGTAGGTGAGGGCGTTGATCAATCGGGCCATCAGAATACGGGAGCGCCCGTGGCGGGTCCAGTGGGGGCAGGCGCCCAGTTACCGCCGGGATTTGCCCCACTCGTAGGCGGCGACGGCCAAGCCATAGAAGGCGATATCCGCAACCACCTTTCCGAGCACCAAGCCAAGGGCCAGATGTCCTGTGATTTGCGGCATGACGTACATGCATGCTGGCCGCACGATGAAACTGTCGAACACCTCCGCCGCGCCGAACTCGGCGATGAGCGCCCGCGACGACGTCAGCAGTGCCGGCCCCAGGACCATCGCGGTGAGCGGTGCGCCTGCAACTGTGCGTCGGACCTCGCGCGCCAAGGCATAGCCGTAAAAGCCGGCGTTCTCGGCCCAGGTCGCTGCATACGCGATGATGCCGGCGTTCATGCCGATGGCTGCTGCGCCGAGGCCTCCCGCCAGCGAGCAGGCCGTCGCTGCGATTTCCAATGGCAGATAGCGAGCCCCCCACTCGATCAGCTTCGCCTTCATGTCGCGCGCAATCCAATCTCGAAAGCTCCGATCCGGGACCTTGCCCCCGCTATGTGGGCAGATCAATCCGTTCGTGAACCCAGTGGCGCTCCGCGACTGTGCCAGCGGCGGTCGATCAGCCAGCATCCGATCGCCCATCCCGTTCCGAGCGCCCATCCGGCCAGCACGTCGGACGGCCAGTGGACGCCCAGGTAGATCCGGCTCGCGCCGACAATGAGCACGATCAGCATCGCCATTGCGAGCACATAGGCCTTCACTCGCCGTCGCGGCTGGTCGGCGGCAAGCAGCGCTCCGAGAGTGAGGTAGACGACGCTCGCCTGCAGAGCGTGCGCGGAGGGAAAGCTCAGCGAATGAACATCGACGCCGTGCGGGACGAGATCTGGTCGTGGCCTGCCGAACGCCAGCTTGGCCACCTCTCCAACGAGGCTACCGCTGGCCGTGAACGCGAGCACGGCGAGGGCCCGTCCGCCTTGGCCGTTCAGCGCCAGAAAGCCCATCACGGCGGCAACGAAAAGCCCGAGAATGCCGCGGCTTCCGAGCGCCGTGACATCCCGGACGAAGCTCTCGAGCCATGCTGGCCCCAGCGGATCGGTCGTGTTGCCCGGCATCCGGAGGGCGAGGAGCACGGCCTCGTCGAGGCTGCGGAGCCGGCCCTGCTCGACGAACATCGCGACCACCAGAAAAACGCCGAGCGCAGCGACCGCCAAGCCGAAGGCTGCGAGCACCCCGAGCTCGATCGGAAAAAACCGGCGCCGCTGCGGCTCAGGCATCGCAACCTTTCCAGTGAGCTGTGGCCCGATTGGCCGCATCAGGCGGTGTTGTCGGGGACGAGAACCCTGAGCGCTTTCGGGCGGATCGTGAACACGAGCGGGGTGCTCAGCTGCTCCACCTCCCCATCGATCGACAGTGCAACGCTCGATTTTTCCGCGATGCCTATCGTCAGGCGCGGAGCATGAACCTGCAGCACATTCGGATCACCAGCGAGCCGCCCGAGCGCCGCTTTCACACCTGCCGCCGCCATGGCCCAACCCGACGAATGGCGCGCCGCGTAGACGGCGAGGGCGCCCGCATCCAGCTCCGGACGTCGCATCGTCAGGCTGGCTTCGTTGGAATAGGGATTGTTCGTAACCACCAGCGATAGCACCCTGAGGTGCAGAGCGCCGGTGCCGTCGTCGATGTACACCGGTGTCCGCCGACGTCGGCGCAGAACATCGCGGACGACCATGACATAGCCGCGCAGCCGCTCGAGTGCCGGCTTGCCCCTCAGCTTTTGGCGCTCCATGGAAAAGCGCGTCGTCGGGCCGAAGATGGCGTTGCACAGGAAGATACGCTCGTTAACCTCCGCCACGTCGATGAGAGCCACTCTGCCTCGGGCCAAAGCTTTGGCGGCCTCGTCGGTGTCGAGTGGGATCGTCAGATCGCGAGCGAGCCGGTTGATGGTTCCCAGCGGCAGCACTCCGAGCGCCGTCGGGGTGTCGACCAGGGCTGCCGCCGCGCAGCGAGCCGTGCCGTCACCGCCGCCGACGATGAGCACCTCCGGCTGCTCCTTCCGAACGCGCGCGAGGACGGCTCCCAGGCTTTCAGGCTTGACGATTTCGCACGTCACGTCGTGGCCGGCCGCGACGAAGTGATGTGCGACACTGTCCGCGACCGCCTCGGCGCTCACGCCGACCACCGTCCCGGCGCGCTCGTTGATGATGATCAGGCACTGCATGGGTCGGACAACGTCGCGGGCGTCACGCCGGTTCCGCCATCTGAACGCGCATGCTAGTGAGGTGCCAACCCGGTCGCGACGCCACACGAGGAGCCCACCGATGCCGATGGATGCAAACGAAATCGAGCGCCTGATCAAGACGGCGCTGCCCGATGCCAAGGTCGAAATCAAGGACCTCGCCGGCGACGGGGATCATTTCGCAGCCCACGTTGTTTCGCCATCGTTTGCCGGCAAGACGCGGGTCCAGCAGCACAAAATGGTCTACGATGCGCTCGGCGGCCGGATGGGTGGTACACTGCACGCTCTGGCGCTAACGACGGCAGTGGCCTAGCAGCTATTCCTGCTTGCTGATAGATCGAGGCGCCGTGACCGAGGGCGCGACGGATTGACTTGTGGCTTCCGCCGCAGCACATCAAGGAAGCGTCAGGCGGCCTTGACCCGCCGGGAACCGAGGAAGGACGACACCATGAGCAATCAGCAGCACGTGCACGACCACATCGCCAAGCTTATCTCCGACAACGATGTCGTGCTCTTCATGAAGGGCACCAAGAGCATGGCCCAGTGCGGCTTCTCCCATCAGTTGGACGCCATCCTGCAGCACCTCGGTGTCGACTACAAGCCGGTCAACGTATTGGAAACGATGGAAATTCGCGAGGGCATCAAGGCTTTCTCGAACTGGCCGACCATCCCGCAGCTCTACATCAAGGGCGAATTCGTCGGCGGTTGCGACATCGTCAAGGAGATGTTCCAGGCCGGTGAACTCCAGGAGATGCTGAGCGAGAAGGGCGTCGTTCATAACGAAGGCACGATGACGAGCTGAGGGCCGATCATCCCGCCGTGCCGGGGCTCCCGGCGCGGCCGACGTCGGCGCGTAACTCGCACGGGTTTTGCCGTCGATAGCCGCTTGTCGGACATGATGATGCCGTTTCTCCGGCCCTCTAGTTTATGTCTGAGGGCCGGCCTACGCTCGCCCGGCCTGGTGCCTGGACGAAACGCGGGGGTAGGCAGTGAATGGGGCACCTCGAGCCGTAGCGGACGCAGGCGAGCCCGCTGGCACCGTCGCCGATCTGAGGCGGGCGCCTGGGCACCGGCGCCCCGCCGACGAGAGCACTGATCCTGCAAAGCGTGCCCCGCGCATGCTCGGAGGTCGCCGCTTCCTTCTCGGCCTCGCTATCATCGCTGCCTCGATTTCGCTCGCGCTCGGCATCTCGATGCCGTCGATCAAGCTGACCAAGTTCTATTTTTTCTCGACCGAGTACTCGCTGATCTCGACCGTCGACAGCCTGATCAAGCGGAACCAGATCTTTCTGGGCAGCCTTGTCTTCGTCTTCTCGATCCTGCTGCCGGTCTTCAAGATCCTGTATCTTGTCATTCTCACCACCATGCCGCCGGATACCCTGGAGCGTCAGTATCGCCGGCTTCGCGCGCTCGAATGGATCGGCAAGTGGTCGATGCACGACGTGCTCGTCCTCGCGCTCATGATCTTCTTCGTGAAGAGCCAGGGCATCTACGATGCAACGAGCCTGTCCGGCGTCTATTTCTTCACGGCCGCCGTCGTCTTCATGATCCTCGCCTATGCCTGGCTCAACGTGTTCGCGCTCGCCGCCATCAAGTCTCGCGCCCGCCGCATCGAGGCGAGCGAGGCGCGCCCGCCCTCGGCGTTGCGCAATTTCATGCTGGCTTTGTTCATTCTCGTAGCGGCCATCCTGTTCGCACTGGGCGTGATCCTGCCGTCGATCCGCTTTACGACCATCTATGTCTGGAAGAACGAGCACTCGATCGCATCGATCATCTGGGCCCTCTACGCGACCCAGGAATACTTTCTCTGCGGCGTGATCACCGTGTTCTCGGTCCTGTTTCCATTCCTGAAGCTGCTCTACCTGCTGACGCTCTGTCTTTCGCCCAACGTCAGCCGGGATTTCCGCGAGCGCTCGATCTCGACCATGGAATGGCTCGGCCGCTACTCCATGACGGATGTCATGGTTCTCGCATTGATGATCTTCTACATGAACTCGTCTGGCTACACCGAGGCCCAGGTTCTACCCGGCGTCTACTGCTTCGCGGCCTCGGCCGTTATGACGATGATCGCTTACGGCTGGGCGAACTCGGCGGCCAACGCGGCAGGTGTGGTCGAGGCTGACGCCTCCCGGGGGAATTCGGCCGCGTCCAACCGCGCGGCGTGAGTGGCATCACAGTGAAAGCCACGGGGCGGTGCAAGCCACGGGGCAGTGAAAGGCATGAGCATGACAGGCAAGACCGCGCGTCCCGGCGAGATCATGCTCGCCGACGATCCCGCCCAGGCGAAAGGCGATGCGCACGTCGTCTTCATCGGGCACGTGCGCTCGCCGTGGACGAAGGACGCGCCGCGGCCCAAGAACCCGCGCGAGGCCCGTGAGCGGGGCGGTCTGGCCCGCCTCGAGATCGCGCCGCCATATCGCCCGGCCCTGCAGGGCCTCGAGAATTTTTCCCACGTCGTGGTGCTGGCGTGGCTGCATGCGGCCCGCCGCGACCCGCTCGTGATCCAGCCACCGCATGCCGATGCCCCGCGCGGCGTTTTCGCCCTACGCTCGCCGGTTCGGCCGAACCCGATTGGACTGACGGTCGCCCGCATCCTTCGCGTCGACTGTGATGCCGGCATCGTCGACCTCGACGCCATCGATTTCCTGGATGGCACACCGCTCGTCGATCTGAAGCCGTATCGTCCCGGAATTGATGCCGTGCCCGATGCCGTCGTAGGGTGAGAGGCCCGGCAGCCGTCCGGGTCCAACCGGAGGCTTTCAATGGCTGACCTCGAGATCATCGGTGTTCCCTTCTCCAACTACGTGCGCTCTGTCCGCATGCTCTGCGAGGAGAAGGGTGTCGCCCACAAGCTGACGCCATCGCGCCCGCAGGCGCCCGAGGTGACGTGCATCCACCCCGCCGGCCAAATACCCTGCATGCGCCACGGTGACGTCGCGCTGTTCGAGTCGAAGGCCATCGCCACCTACATCGACAAGGCTTTCCCCGGACCCAAATTCATTCCCGACGACGCCATCGGCGCCGCGAAGGTCGAGCAATGGGTGAGCTACGGCAACGCCAAGGTCGATAAGTGGATCATGCGCGAGTTCGTCGTGCCGTCAGTCTTCTTCGATAAGGCCAAGGGACCCGACACGGCGCGGATCACCGCCTCGCTCCCCGAGATCGACAAATGCGCCAAGGCCCTCGACGACGCGCTCGCCAAGTCGCCCTATCTGGCCGGCTCCAGCCTCAGCTATGCCGATATGAACGTTCTTCCCATGCTCGACACCGCCATGGGCTTCCCCGCGGCGAAGGAGGTGCTCTCGAAGCACAAGAGTCTGTCGGCCTATATTGCCAAGCTGACCGCGCTCCCGTCCTACACGAACACGGCCCCACCGCCGCGGAAGTGAAGCCTGGCCAGAGGGTCTCTGAGGTGTCGCCAACTCACCGGGCTTGGCGGCACCGAACCGGGGGCCGGGTCTCCGCGCATGCGTCGGACGCTGCCAAATGTTGCACTGATCCGACAGCAAATTGGGATCGGGGAACGCGTGCCGATGTCGCCTCATGAGGCGCCCGCAATGCGAACTTGCGCTTGCTAGGCGGGAGGCGAGACGCTAGAGGATAGCAACCAAGCCTTGCTGTTCTCTTTCCCCGACGCCTCTGTTCTCGTCCAAACTCAGCGGTTTCGCTGAGTTGCAACTGGGCCGACCCGCAGAGTCGAACGGAAAATACTAAGAACAACAACGACTTAGGGCGCGTAGCTCAGCGGTAGAGCACACCCTTCACACGGGTGGGGTCACAGGTTCAATCCCTGTCGCGCCCACCAGAAAAATCAATAAAACCAGAGCTCTACCGAGGTTGCGCGGCGGCTTCCTTCTCATGCCCCGTTCGCAGGAACCACATAGGAACTTCCAACCGTCGCAAGTGCACCACAGAGCTGCATCCCTTTCTCAGGTCCCCAAAAAGAGTGCCGCGTTGGCATGAGGTCGTGACGTGCCGGATCGACGTGGGCGCCGCAATCGAGGAACCTCGCAAAGCTGTTGCGCGCGGACCAGTTGACGGCGGTCTGGGTGCCCGACGCCCGGCACGAGGCGATGCGCGGCATCGATCTGGTGGCTGCCTCCATTCTGATGGTGGAACTCGGTGACCTCACGCGGTTCGACAGCCCGCGCCAGCTGATGGGGTTCCTCGGACTCGTGCCGAGCGAGCGCTCGACCGGCGACAGCGTGCGGCGGGGCGGCATCACTAAAGCGGGAAATACCAGAGCACGGCGAGTGCTGATTGAAAGCGCCTGGTCGTATCGGCTTCCACCGAAGCTCGGCACGAAAAAGCGGTTCCTGGTGGCGCGCGCACCGCAGGCTGTGCGTGAGATCACCTGGAAGGCGGCCGATTGACATCCCGATTCACTCCGTTGAGAGCGACCGCCTTGTCGAACGAAGTGTGCGTAATGGAAACGAGGAGCCCACCGTAGGCTCGTTGCCGTTGAGCGCGCTTGCGAGCGTTCCAAGCGTCGATCAGCAGCGGCTGGTCAAAGCTGAGCACGTTACTTTGCTCCATGGACGTTCCCGAGACGCTCTAAGACTGGCTTCAATTATTGCACCGATCGAGGAACAATCTGGCACCGACGGACGGTCCCGGGTGAAGAGCAGGAGCGCGGTATCCGGCCTAGAATACGTGCACGGCAGCTTAGACCCCACTCGCGTCGACAAGTGCTCCGCACACGCCCGTCAGCCTCGGTAGAGTCGAGAAGAGGCGCGGTGGCTCGGGGCTCCGACGCGCATGAGGCGAAGAGTCCTGACATCGACCAGCAGGCACTGTCATGTCGTCGACGTCATCTGCGCCATCAGCCGGCGGGCAAGCGCCAACAACTGAAGGTCACTGCCCCGAGGGCCGGCGAGTGAGATACCCAGCGGGAGGCCGTCGATCTGGGCCGCCGGCAAACTGATCTGTGGCAAACCGTTCAGGCCGGCGATGCACAACAGCCGCATGGCCTGTTCGCGGTATTCCACCTCGATCTTATCGACGGGACTGCCGATCAGGGGGGCGACGCGCGGCGAAGTTGGCAAGCACAAGACGTCGCCGGGCAACAGCTGCCCATCGATATGCGCGCGGATTTCGGCGTGGCGGGCCTTCGCATCGGCAATCACGGACGGGGTCAATGTCGACGCCCAGGCGATCCGTTCCTTTACGCCTGGCCCCAGCTCCGGCCTGACGGTCGTGATCCAGTCGCCGTGATTGCCCCAGACCTCGGAAGCCTGCACGATTTTGAAGACCTCGAACCACTCCGCGAGAGCCGAACCGCTTATGTCGAACTCGCTCGTGTCGGGGATCAGCCTGCCAAGCCCGTCGATGGTCAGGACGAGCGCCTGTCGAACCGCAGTCTCCACCAGCGCGAACGCATCCTTCACGATCCGCAACCGCTGGGGCTGCGCTGCGACCGAATCTGGCCCCAACAAGACCTTACCGACGGCCTCGAAGACCTCCGCGTCAAGGGCGAACCAGCCGGCGACATCGAAACTCGGCCCGAACGGGACAACGCCTTCGAGCGACACCCGACCATGGGTAGGGCGAATGCCGAGGAGACCGCAGTAGCTTGCGGGAATGCGAACCGAGCCGCCACAATCTGTGCCTATCGCGAAATCCACGAGCCGTCCGGCCACAGCAGCCGCCGATCCGTTCGATGATCCGCCAGGTACGTGATCTGGCGCTCTAACATTTACGGGCGTCCCGTAGTGGATGTTCTCGCCGGTGAGGCTGTAGCATAGCTCGTCGCAATGCGTTTTTCCACGCAGGTCTGCGCCAGCTGCAAGTAACTGTGTGACCGCGCGGGCGGTGTTCGTCGGCGCAGGATGGCTTCGGAGCCACTCCGGATGACCGAAGCCGGTCGGTACGCCGGCGATATGAAAACAGTCCTTCACCGCGAAGGCCAAGCCGGCCAGAGGTCCGCTGCCTGACCCTTGCAGCGAGACGTGGTTCGCATGGCAGAACGCCCCGAGCGGGTCATTGGGGGCGGTCCAAGCGGTCGTGCGGGCAGCGTGGGTCATGCGCGTCTCCAGCGCTGCGATGTCGGTGCGACTCGATCGTTCATGTCGCCGCTGCTGCCAACATCCGGGAGCGGCAGCTCCGGGCTGGCGGGTTGAGCATCGCTCATGAAGACCCTTCCTATACAGTTCTGTCAGCGATGCCTCTATCGCGACGGCATCTTGGAGTTCTGCATCGCTGCACTTTCGGGCGCAATGGACGTTAGCGCCGCTAGTCTCGGCGCACGACACAGATTTGAATGAACAACAGGCAAGTCTTGATCTTTCGCGGTCGCCCATGGTGCCCGTCGCTCGGGTCCGATCCCGACAGAGGCTCGACCAGCGACGCGCCGTGCCACTTCAAGCTGCGTCGCAAGGTGCACGATGGGGGATGGCACCTCGGTCAGTATCGGACCGACTGCCGCGGCTGACGTTGCACGATCGGGGTTCATCCAGCCATGCCGCCAGTTGCGCCTCACGCGCCTCATGGGCGACCCGTTTCAGGATCCAAGTGACCTGCTTGTCAGGTGTCTTTGCAAAGATCGGCAACGGCGGCGTCGAAGTGGCGATGTCTGTTCAGGCAGGTGGCGATCATCATGGCACCCTGAAGCGTGGCGTCCCCGAACCAAAGCCTACGTCGCCAGCGCATCGCCGAAGGGCATTCGAAGCTCGACGCCATTCGCGCCCTCAAACGTTACATTGCGCGCGCAGTGTTCGCGCTCATTACGAAGCGACACAAGGAGATCAATCAAACTCGCATCGTCGCTTGACAAACAGAAGGGCGTCCGTGGCGGCCAATACTGCTCAGTGGACCTCCCCGGATTCAGTGGAGAGCCATTCGCTCTATCCGTGCCGCAGCTTCGTGCCTTGCCTCGAAGGCCGTTGGGCTGATGTAGCCGAGGCTCG
>LNDR01000254.1 GCA_001464755.1 Rhizobiales bacterium Ga0077524 | reverse complement strand
TCCCTGATCATGCTCGATGAGCCGTCGCTGGGCTTGGCCCCCGTCATTGTCGAGCGCATCGGCGAGGTGCTGACCGATATCCAGAAGACCGAAGGCCTCAGCGTGCTGCTGGCCGAGCAGAACGCAACGTGGGCGCTGTCGCTTTCCAAGCGCGCCGTCATCCTCGACCTCGGCCGCATCCGCATGACGGGCGATGCCGAGCAACTGCTTGACGACCCGGAAGTCAGAAGGGCGTACTTGGGCGTATGAGCTGTGTCTCCCTCAGCCCCTGCCTAGATCCGTGTGGGCGATAGGGTGGCGGCATTCAGCATGAATGCTACGGTGTGTCCGTCAGCCCGCCCTCCCGTAAGCCTTGCGCGCACCCTCTTGCGTCACATACCCGTCAGCGACGTCTCGCTCGATCAATGCGGACGTTCGCAGGCTCACCACGTCGTCGCGCTTGAGCACAGCGACCTCCTTGGAGCCGAGCTGCTTTTCCTCGTTGCCCGAGTAGACGATCGACTGACCGACCGCAGCTTCCTTCCCGCCGAACACGCCGTAGGGTGCGAACTTGTGCCGATCACCGAGCAGCGTCAGGACTGCGTCGTCGGCGAGCACGCGCACGTCCTTCCTGATGCCGCAGCCGCCGCGATATTTGCCCGCGCCACCGGAATCGGGGATCAGCTCGAACCGCTCGATCCGTACGGGATTGGTGTGCTCGATCACCTCGACGGGAATATTCGAGCAGTTCATGACGGGTGACATCGCCTCGACGCCGTCTTTGTCGGAGCGCCCGCCATACCCGCCGAGAAGCATGTCGTACATGATGAACTGTTTTCCGGTCTTCGGGTCCACCCCACCGATGTTCGGGTTCGCCCAATGCGAGAAGGCCCCCATGGCGCGATGCGGAATGCACTTCGCGAAGGCGCCGTTCACCGCATCGAAAATCCGGATCTGCACGGCAGCGCGGCCGCCCGAGGCTGCCGGGAAGCGCGGATTGAAGAAGGAGCCTTCCTCGGCTGTCACCTTGATCGGCCGAAATGAGCCTTCGTTGTTGGGCAGGTTCGCCTGTGTAAGGCATCGCGTCGCGAACACGCCGTAGGCGCGTGTGTAGTTGATGTAGGAGTTGAGCGCCGCCTGCACAGTGCCGCCTGAGCCGGTAAAATCGATCTCGACCTCGCCGCCGCCGACCGTCACAGCGACCTTCACCTTGATCGGGTCGGTTCCGGGTCCGCTGTCGTCGAGGTAATCCTCGAACTCGAAGCGCCCCGCCGGCAACTTGGCGATGATCGCGCGTGTCTCACGTTCTGAGCGATCCAAGAGCGCGTCGATCGTCCGCTCCATCGTGTCGGCGCCGTAGGAGTCGTACATGCGGTTCAGCCGCTCAGCGCAAACGTGGTTGGCGTTGAGCTGCGCCATCAGGTCGCCTCGCACCTTGGTCGGCACCCGCACGTTGCCGAGGATCATGCGCATCAGATCCTCGTCGAAGCGGCCTTCGCGCACGACGCGGATAGGCAGGATGCGCAAGCCTTCCTGGTAGGCTTCCGAGATCCCTTGCACGCGCTGCGAGCCAGGCGCCGCCCCGCCCATGTCGACCTGGTGCGCCGTTGTTACGGCATAGGCCATCAGCCGGCCGTCGCGAAACACGGGGCTCGTCAGGAAGAAATCGGGAAAATGCCCACCACCGAGAAAGCTGTCGTTGAGCAGGATGGCATCGCCGGGCTTGAGGCTCTCGGGTGTGTGAAACTTGAGGACGTTCTCGATCACGTAGGGCATGGCGCCGAGATGACCGGGCGTGAAGTTGCCCTGCGCAATCAGTCGCCCACGCCCATCGAAGATGCCGGTCGAGAAATCGTCGCCTTCGCGGACGGCCTCCGAGAAGGCGGTGCGCCTCAGCGCCGTGCCCATCTCCTCCGCAATAGACAGCAGGCTGTTCCAGAGGACCGAGAGCGTGATCGCGTCGATGTCGCCCGTTGTGCGTGTCATGGCGCTCAGCCCCCGAGGATGTCGATCATGAGATGCCCGTTCTCGGTGACGTGCGCCATATCGCCCGGCAGCAGCACCGTCGTTGATTCGCGCTCTTCGATGAGCGCGGGTCCGCGCACGCGCTCACCGGGTTTCAGGGCGTAGCGGTCGACGACGGCCGCATCGACGAACCCGCCGGCCTCTGGGAAATAGGCGCGTCGCGATGCGCGGCCGCTCCCGGTCGTACCGCCTTGCCCGATCAGCTGTCGCGCTGTGGCCCCTCGCTCGCCGAGGCCCGAGACAGTCGCGACCAGAAACCAGTCGATCGCCTCGACGCGGGCACCGCTGTCCGCATAGCCGTAGACCATCTTGTAGGCCGCCTCGAAAGCCGCAACCGCGACGGCCGGAAAATCCGCCCCGATCTCGCCGAGTGGCAGCTCCACCCGGATCTCGTAGCCCTGGCCCTGGTAGCGCATGTAGGCGCCGCGCCGCCAGCGCACCTCGCCACTCGAAGCCAGATTGGCGAGATCGGGTGCGGCCCGGGCTTCGAGATCGGCAAAGATCGTTCGGATGGTGGCTGTCTGCTCCTCGTTGAGCGGCACGATGCGCGTGATCGAGACGTCGATCTTGGCGTCCGCCGTGAGGAGCCCGATGGCTGAGCCGACGCCGGCACCAACCGGCACGATCACCTTCGGCACCCCGAGCGTGCGCGCAAGCCGCGCCGCATGCAGCGGACCCGCCCCGCCGAACGCGACCATAGCGTAGCGGCGCGGATCGCGACCGCGCTCGATTGAGACGATCCGCATCGCTCGCTCCATGTTGGAGTTGGCGACGGAATGGATGCCCCAGGCTGCCTCGTCGACGCCAAGGCCGAGAGGCCGCGCGACGTGTGCCTCGATGCCCGCACGTGCTGCCGCTGGGTCGAGGCGCATAACGCCGCCCAGGAACCAGTCGGGATCGAGATAGCCGAGGACAAGGTTGGCGTCGGTGATGGTGGGGCGCGTGCCGCCCTGGGCGTAGCAGATCGGCCCCGGATCGGCGCCCGCACTTTCGGGGCCGACCTTGATCAGCCCGCGATTCGCAACGGCGATGCTCCCTCCGCCCGCCCCGATCTCGACGAGTTCGACCGCCGGCACGTTGAGTGGCAGTCCGCTGTACCGGCGATTGTCGATGCCATCGACCTCGAACGTCTGCGTGATTGCCGGCTCGCCTTCGTCGACGGCACCGAGCTTCGCGGTCGTCCCCCCCATGTCGAAGGTCAGAACGTGCTCTAGACCTTCCTCGCGACCGACCGAGGCACACATCAGCACGCCTGCCGCCGGCCCGGATTCGACGATACGCACGGGAAAAGCCTGTGCGAGTTCCGGCGTCACCAGTCCGCCGTTCGACTGCATGATGTAGAGGCTCGAGCGGAAGCCGCGACCGCCAAGAGCCTCCGTTAACGAGGCCAGGTAGCGGTCGACGATGCGGCGCACATAGGCGTTGGCGACCGTTGTGTTCGTGCGCTCGTACTCGCGGAACTTGGGGCTGACCTCGTGACTGACGGAGACGGCGACACCCGGCAGCGCCGCCTCGATCGCCCGTCGCGCCGCGATCTCGTGAGCCGGATTGGCATAGGCGTGCAGGAACGCGATGGCCACCGCCTCGTAATCGCCGGCTTTCAGCGCCGCAATCGCCTTCTCCAGGCTGGCCGGCTCGAGCGGAGCCACCACGCTGCCATCCGCCGCGACCCGCTCACTGGCCTCGAAGATGTGGCGCCGCGCAATTAGCGGCGCGGGCTTGTCGAGGTGCATGTTGTTCGTGTCGTAGCGCTTCTGGCGGCCGATGATCAACACGTCACGAAAGCCTTCGGTCGTCAGCAGGGCCGTCCGGTTGCCTTTGCGCTCGAGGATGGCGTTGGTCGCGATCGTGGTCGCGTGAAGCAGCGTGGTGACGGCGCCGGGCGCCGCATCGTGTGCGGCGAGAATCGCGTCGAAGCCTTCGAGGACTGCCGCTTCCAGATGCTGAGGCGTGGTCGGAATTTTGCCGACCCTCAGCACCTCGCGCTCGGCATCGTGCAGGACGAAATCCGTGAATGTGCCGCCGATGTCGAACGCGATACGGATCATCAAGGTCCCTCTCCCGAAGCAAACACGCCGCCAATCGAGCCACATCGAGGCCGAACACGCAATGCGCGCGATGAGCGCGACTTCACATTGCTCGGCGCAGGCGTCATCCTTCCCGCGACGTATGCCAGACAAAACACGACTGGAGAAAACGGATGAAGTTCGGCCTGCATTTCGGATCGCGCGGTGTCGCTGGTGAGCCGGACTCGCTGCGCGCCATTGCCCAGAAGGCGGAAAGCCTGGGATATGAGCACTTCGGCATGAGCGACCACGTCATCGTCGCGACCGATGTCGCGAGCGCCTATCCCTATTCGAAGACGGGCAAGTTCTTCGCCCAGGATACAGGTGTCTCCCTCGAGCAGGTGACGGCGCTGGGTTTCGTAGCGGCTGCAACCAATCGGATCCGCTTGCTGACATCCGTGCTCGTCCTACCGCACCGCCACCCCGTACTCGCGGCCAAGATGCTGGCGACAGTCGATGTGCTCTCGAAGGGCCGTCTCACGGCGGGAGTCGGCGTCGGCTGGATGGCCGAGGAGATCGCGCTGCTGGGTGGCCCGGCTTTCGCCGAGCGCGCCAAGGCTTCCGATCAGTACATCCAGGCATTCCGTGAACTCTGGAGCGTCGATAAGCCTTCGCTGCGAGGCGCCCACGTCTCGTTCGATCACCTCCTTTTTGCACCGAAGCCCGCCCAGAGCCCACGGCTTCCGATTTGGGTCGGTGGCGAGGCCAAGGCGGCCCGCGTGCGCGCCGGACGGCTCGGCGATGGCTGGTATCCTGTCGCTGCCAATCCGAAGCTTCCGCTCGACACGCCAGCACTTTATGGCGATGGCCTGGCCGAGGTGGGCGCGGCAGCCGCGAGCGCTGGGCGTGATCCTGCATCGATCACCGGCGCCCTGCTGGCCATCTACTGCCGCATCGGAGCTGAGCAGGAGGGACGTGACGGCGGCCGGTTGGCATTCACCGGAAGCGCCCAAGCGATCGTCGACGATATTGGACGCTTCGCGGAGCGCGGCCTCACCCACTTCCTGATCGGCGGCGACGGCAACGATCTTGCCGGCACGATCGAGCGCCTGGAGCAGTTCGCCTCGGAGGTGATGGCAAAATTCGAATGAGTTGGCGCAGCGCGCGCGATAGTGATGAGACAGTTCTGGCACCACGAGACGAAAGGGCCACCCCATGATGTCAATCGAGGTCGCCGGCGAGCATCTGCCGATCCGCCCCGAGCTGGCCGAGGCCGTCGCAGAGGCGTGGCGGCGGCTCTCCCGACCCGGAACGTGGTGGACCGGCGAGGAGCGCCTCGCCATCGCGGCCGAGGTTCGCCGGGCGGCAACGTGCAGGCTTTGCCGGCAGCGCAAGGCGGCGATCTCGCCAACCCATGTCCAGGGCCAGCACGACAGTATTGGCAAGCTGGCGCCAGCTGCCGTCGAGGCGATCCATAGATTGAGCACCGACGCGGGCCGAATGACCGAGCGCTGGGTGCGCGGAGTGACCGGAGGCGAACTCGGGGAAGAGCGCTATGTCGAGATCATCGGCATCGTCGCCGGGGTCACGGCGCTGGATACTTTCGATCGCGCACTGGGCCGGCCGATGTATCCGCTTCCAACGCCGATCAATGGTGAGCCGACGCGACATCGGCCGTCCGGTGCGGCACGCGATCTGGCCTGGGTCGCGACGCTTGCCCCGGAGGCCGTGTCGGCGGGCGATCCCAATCCCTACCCCGTGCACGGCGACAAGAACATTCACCGCGCCCTGAGCCTTGTGCCGGCGGAGGTGTTCAACTTCTTCGACCTCGACGTGGAGCTGTATCTCAAGGACCATGAGATCCGCGATTTTTCGCGCGAATACCGCGCCATCAGCCATCGCCAGATCGAGTTGATGGCCGGCCGTGCCTCGGCTCTCAACCGATGTTATTATTGAACCACCAGCCACGCGGCACTGCTCCGTGAGAGCAGCATCTCTACCGGGGTCGACTACGATCTCTCCGCCATCGTTTCCGACGAGGCCGCCGACGGTGGCGTTCCGCACGGCGCAATTCTCTCGGCATTCGTCGAGGCTGTCCTTGGCGACGACCACACCATACTGACCGCCGCGCGGAAGGACGTGCGCGGAGCTGTAGGTGATGCCGGGTTCGTCGATGCCTGCGCGACGGTGGCCTCGTTCAACGCCGTCGTGAAGCTCGCGGACGGCACCGGGATTCCGCTGGAGGACTGGAAGGCCGAACGGACCGCAAGTATCCGAACCGAGCTGTCGATTGACGACATGCGCCAGTGAGGGTTCGGGAGCACCCTTGCTATAGCCGAGTGCCATTGAGGTCGGGTCGAACTCCGCTCCCTCCCAAGACTCGACGCTTTGCCGTCAGGATTGTCGTCGGGTCTCGAAGTGCAACCTCGACCCGACCTACGCTCGACTGAGACCGCGACCCTGCACCAATGCTAGCCGGGCCCTCGCATGGTGGTGGGGAGCCAGAGAGCCAACTCCGGAAACAGCGCCAGCAGGAGGATCATCAGCAGCATCAGGATGACGTACGGGAGCGAGCCGTGCACCACTTCGGAGAATGAGGCGCCGCCCGATATGGCGTGGATCGTGAAGAGGTTTAGACCGACTGGTGGCGTGATCTGGCCGAGCTCGATCAGGATCGTGAGCACGATACCGAACCAGATCAGGTCGAACCCGAACGACTTGATCAGCGGTAGCAGCACCGGCAGCGTCATGTAGATCATCGAGATGCCGTCGACGAAGCATCCGAGAATTAGATAAACAACGACCAGAACCATGAAGAACTGCCACTTCGACAGCCCGAGGCTGAGCACCCACTCGCTGATCGTACGGCTGGCGCCGGAGTAGGTCAGCGCCGTCGACAGGATCTGGGCGCCGATGATGATGAACACCACCATACAGGTGGTCTTGACCGTCGACATAACGGCTTCGCTGAGGATCGGCAGCGAGAGGTTGCGGTAGAGCGCCGCGAGCAGGATGGAGCCTGCCGCGCCGACGGCCGCGGCCTCAGTTGGCGTTGCGAAGCCGATGTAAATGCCGCCGAGCACCGAGACGAGCAGCGCCAGCACCGGAAACACATGCCAGACGTCACTGGTGGACGCGGCGAGCTTCGCCCCAGAGCTATCATTCTTCCGAGGCGCCAGCTGCGGGTTCACCATCAGGCGCGCAGCGATGTAGAGCATGAAAATCCCCGAAAGCACGAGGCCGGGAATAATGCCGGCCATGAACAGCTTGGCGATCGATTCCTCGACGAGCGCGCCATAGAGCACCATGACGATCGACGGCGGAATCAGAATGCCCAGCGTTCCGCCGGCGGCCAGGGACCCATAGATCATGCGGGCGTCGTAGTTGTTCCTTTTCAGCTCGGGTATGGCGACCGTACCGACGGTGGCGGCCGTAGCAACGCTCGATCCGGACACAGCGGAGAAAATTGCGCACGACAAGATGTTTGCATGCAGGAGGCCGCCAGGCAGCCAACCGAGCAACACGACAATGCCGCGGTAGAAGTGGGTACTCACCCCGCTGCGCAGGATCACCTCGCCCATCAGCAGGAACATCGGCACCGCTATCAGGATGTAGCTCGCCGAGTTGTTCCAGAGCACCGAACTCAACGCCTGCAGTCCGATCAGGCCCTTGCTCATCAAGAGGACCAGGACGCCGACCGAGCCGAGTGCGAGCGCTGTCCATTGTCCGATCAGCAGCATCAAGGCGAGACTGACGACGAGAATTGTGATGATCAGCTCAAGGCTCATGGTAGGTCCGGTCGCAAGATGGGAGGAGAGGGGATCGACAGAGAACGCTCGTCAGGGAACGTTGCGCACGCGCTCGAAGAGATAAGCGACCAACTGCAGGAACAGCACGGCGAGGCCGATGACCATGACAGATTGCGGAATCCATTCCGGCGTAGCGAGAACGGATACAGCGCGCGTATCCTGGACGAACGCGTAGTGCACATGCAGCGTTGCGTAGTAGAGGATCGTCCCGATGAAGACGGCGGCGACGCTGGTGAAGATCCAGCGCGCGATCATGCGTAACGCGGGCGGCATGGCATCGTAGGTCACCTCGACCCTGATGAAGCCGCCGCTCTTCAATGTGTAGGCGAGACCGAGAAAGACGAGTGAGGCATTGAGGTAGCCGGCAATTTCGTCCGTCACGAGCATCGAGTGCTTGAACTGCCGCAGCACAACCTCGCTGCAGACGATCAGCAGGATGCCGATCACGCAAAATCCCGCCGCCACGCCGGCTGCCGTCGAGACCTTATCGGCGAGACGGCCGATCGCAGTCGCAGGTGGAGCGACGTCAGCTGGTTTGCCTTCGGAGTGCACAGGAAATCTCCGTTTCTTGTTTCGGGCGGCTCACGTGGAACCGCCTCACAGCTCGGTGTGCTGTGAGGCGGGAGCGGTCATCGGTTGGCGGGGCGACGGCTTACTTGCCGAGTGCCGCGCGCATCTCCTTCAGCAGATCCTCGGTTTCCTTGCCCTGCTGCTTGGCCCAGGATTCCCAATAGGGCTTCATCTTGGTGGTCAGCTCGTCGACCACTTCTTTGGGCGGCGTGTAGATCTCGACCTTATGCTTCGTCCTCAGGTCTTCGATCGCGCCCTTCTCGTCGCCGAGGTTCATGGCCCTCATCTTCGGACCGAAGGTATTGGCCGTCTCGTCGAGCTTGGCCTTCACGTCGGCGGGAAGCTTGTCGTAGGCGGCGATGTTCATGATCAAGTAGTCAGGCCCACCAATGTGCACGTCGCCCATCCAGGCCCACGTTGTGAACTCGTACCACTTGGCGGCGGTGACGTTGAACGCGGCTGTCAGGAAGCCCTCGGCAACACCACGTTCCATGGCGACGGGAACTTCGGCCGTCGTCAGGCTGACCGACGACGCGCCGAGCTGCTTCAACATCTCGGCCTGCTTGCCGTCCGTTGAGCGGATCTTTCGGCCCGCGAAGTCGGCGATGGTTTTGATCGGCGTGCCTTTGCCGAAGATGTTCTGCTCTGGCCACGTATGCCAGTAGAGAACCTTGACGCCACGCTTGGCGAAAGCCGGATCGACGTACTTGGCAATGATCGGATAGACCTTCTCGAGTTCGACCGCATTGCGCACGAGGAACGGGAGGCTTGCGATCGATGCGATCGGCACCTCGCCGGAGACGAAGCCTTGGTAGGCAGAGGCCAGCTGAACCTGGCCACTGCTCGTCGTCTTGACGAGTTCGGTCGCCTTGAATGGCAGCTCGCCCGCCGGGCGCACCAGGATCTCGAGCTTGCCGCCTGTCGCCGCTTTCACCTCGTCGGCGAACATCTTGAAGCGCATCGTGATCGGGTGCGTGACGCCGGTGAAGGCGTAGAGATCCCACTTCGTCTGGGCGGCAGCCGGTGACGCCATCGTCACGGCCGCAGCGAGGCCCGCCGCGATGGCAGTGCAACGCTTGAGAAGTTTCATTGTGTTCCTCCCTTGCAGGTTCGGTCGCAGCCTTGATCGGGTGCGCATGCGATCCGAGTGTCGTTGAAATCGCAGCCAACGATGCTCCGCGTCAACCGCGAATCTCGAACAAGGCTTCCACCTCGATGGGCATGTCGGCGTAAAGTTCCGCCACGCCGATCGCCGAGCGCGTATGGCGGCCGGCATCGCCGAACACCTCGATCATCAGGTCGGAGAAGCCGTTGAGCACGTTCGAGGGCGTGTTGTATCCCGGCGCGCAGTTGATGAAGCCCAGCACTCGGACGACCCGGCTCACCTGATCGAGATCACCAAGATACGTGCGTAGCGTCGACAGACAGCACAGGCCAGTTAAACGGGCGGCCTCCGTGCCTTGGTCCGTCGTCAGCTCGCGTCCGAGTTTGCCGACGACGTAGGGCGTGTTGCATGGCCCGAGAGGTCCGTGCCCGCTCATGTAGATGTGCTGGCCGGAGCGCAGCGCCCTGACCCGGTTCGCCTCGTCCTTGAAGGGTGGTGGCAGCGTCACGCCGAGGCGCGCCAGTCGTTGCTCCGGTGTCATCGGTTCGCTCCATCGTCACATGAGAAAGAAAGGAGAAAAAGGGGCCGCTGGTATGCGCGACGCCTCCATATTAGCATCGTCCAGGAGACCAGGGGATGGCGCGCGGACTGAAACGCGCGCCCGGAGATGCGAGAGGATGCAGGATGCGGGATTATCTGGCGTGGCGGCTGGCTTTCGGGATCACCACGCCCTCGACGAACACGGTGGTGCAGCCCGAGTATGACGACATGCGCCCGGCCGGGGTGACGAATCACATCGCCCGCATGGTGATCGCGGACAACCCGGTGAACACCGACGCCGACTTCGAAAAGCAACTCGCCGACATCGACGGCGCACTCGAGGCAGCCGTCGATCGCGTGCTTGATGCCAAACCAAACGCCTTCATTCTCGGCATATCCGCGCTCTCGGTCTGGGGCGGCACGGTCGAGTGGGGCGAGGAGCTGAAGCGTCGGGTGCGCAGGCGCGCCGGTTGGGACATCCCCGTCACCATCTCGTCCGACGCCGTCGTTGCTGGTCTCAAGGCGCATGGCATCAAGAAGCGCATCGCGGTAATGGAGCCCTATTATCCATGCATCGAGCCGCGCCTTAACGCAGTGCTCGGCGCTCACGGCTATGAGATCGTCCGCTTCTGTCATATGCGCGGCAAGAGCCCGGCATCCTACTCGGTGCTTACGGCGAAGGACATGATCGACGCGGCAAAGTCGATCGACGGCCCGGACGTCGAGGCCCTCGTTGCGTTTGGCGCTAATCTGCCCTTCGGCAAGCTCTCCGACGAGGCCGAGCGCTGGCTCGAGAAGCCCGTTCTGCAGGTCAATGCGACCACCTACTGGCACGCGCTGCGGACCGCTGGCATCAAGGACAAGATCTATGGCTATGGCTCGCTGTTGGCGCGGTTCTGAGCCTCCTGGAATTGGCGAACGGAGACCCAAGATGCCGAAACCCTTTCTCGACGGCGATGGACGCCGCGCTCGCATCGGCATCGTGGTGCCGAGCGTCAATACTGTGATGGAGCCTTGGGCCGCGCGCGTGGTGCCGGAGGGTGTCAGCGTCCATTTTTCGCGCATGTACATCCCGACGGCGACCACGGCCGAGACCCTGATCGAGATGGACCGCACCGACGGCAAGTCGGCGCTGCGTCAGCTCTCCAGCATTTTTCCGCACGTGATGGCTTACGGTTGCACGGCCTCGAGCATCGTGCAGGGTCTCGAATACGACGCGCATCTCAGGGCGGAGATCGCCGAGGGTTACGATGTGCCTGCAACCACAGCTGCACACGCGATCATCAGTGGCTTGCACGCAGTCGGCGCCAAGCGGATCTCGATCGTTTCCCCCTACCCGGCGAAAGTTGACGAAGCCGAGCATGACTACTTCACGGCCGCCGGATTCGAGGTCGTCGGCGGCGCTTTCCTGGGGATCGTCGACGGCTTCAAGCTCGCCGAGCCTAGTCCAGACACCCTGTTCGACCTCGGCAAGCGGGGCATGCATCCGACCGCAGACGCGCTCGTGGTGTCCTGCCTCAATACGCGCTCGCATACCGTCATCGATCGCCTCGAGCAGGCGCTGGGCAAACCGGTGGTGACGTCCACTCAGGCGACGCTGTGGCATGCCTTACGGCTCGCGGGTGTCACGGACGCCATTCACGGGCATGGTCGGCTTCTCGCAGCTCACTGATTGCAGCAGCGGCATCGAGCGCGCCGGAATTCGATCGGCAGCAGCGGCACGAACGGGAGCAGGCCATGCCGAAGGACGCCCAGGGCCACGCATTGAGCGGCGCAACGGCCGAAGCGGCTCGACACTATGATGCTGGGGTTCAAGCCTTCATTCTGGCCTATGGCGATGCCGTGGGCCACCTCGATGCCGCGCGGGAGGCGGCACCCAGCTGCGCCATGGCTCAGCTGGGGAAGGCCTGGATACAAGCACTCTCCAACGATCGAGCGACCGTCGCATCGGCGCGCGGTGCCCTAGAGCCCATCCGGGCGCTCCGTCTGAACGAGCGAGAGCAAGCCCACCTGATCTCGCTGGGCGCGGCCGTGTCCGGTAACTGGTCCGCGTCCGTCTCCGTCCTCGATCGCCACCTCATGGCCTATCCGCACGATATTCTCGCGCATCAGATCGCTATGCGCCTCGACGGCTTCCAGGGCCGCTTTCACCTTGCCGCCGGCAGATCGGCCCGAGCCCTGCCACTCTGGTCGAAGGAGCAGGCGGGCTACGGCATGCTGCTGTCGTTTTACGGCTTCGGGCTCGAGGAGACGGGCGACTACGCGCAGGCCGAGGACGTGTCGCGAGCAGCGGCCGAGCTGGAGCCCTACGGATACTGGCCCCATCACGCCGTCTCGCACGTGCTGGAAATGACCGGCCGCCCGCAAGAGGGACTTGGCTGGATGGCTTCGAGAGAGCAGCAGTGGTGCCAGAAGTCGAACACCAATCAGGTGCACATCCATTGGCACAAGTCGCTGTTCCACGTCGAACTCGGCCAGTATGCGGCGGCACTCGCTCTCTATGACGAAGCGATCCTGCCGACGTTGCGTCCCGTCGGCACCAGCCTGTGCAATGCTGCGGCGCTCTTGTGGCGCCTCGAGACGCTTGGGACTGACGTCGGCAAGGACAGGTGGCTGGAGCTGTCCCGGCTTTGGCAAGGGCGGTCGGGCGGCAGCGTGTTCAACGATATCCACGCTGGGATGACGCTACTGCGCGCTGGCGAGGCAGGGGCCTTCGAGGACTTGAAGGCTGGTGCAATTGAGTTCGCGTCGGGCGACGCCGCCCAGTCGGCGGCTTATCGGGCTATCGGCGTGCCTGTCCTCGAAGCGCTGCTTGCCTTCGAGAGGAGCGCCCACGCGCGGGCCGTCGAGCTGTTGTTGTCGGCCCGTTTCGACTTGTGGAGGATGGGCGGCAGCAAGGCGCAACGCGATCTGGTGGATTGGACGTTGACTGAGGCCGCGCTGCGCGCCGGAATGCGTGATGTCGCTCTGGCGATGGCAAACGAGCGACTGGCGCTACGGCCGGAGAGCATTCCCAACCAGACGTTTCTGGCGCGTGCCGAGGCGCTCTAGGCCAACAAGGGGGAGGCTTGGTAACGGCGCCGACCCCACCACCGTCCCGGCGCGCGGCGCTGTGGGGCGCAGTCAAAGTGCTGCTCATCTACTGTGCGGCAGGGCCTTTGGTCGGCTTGTTCGTCTTCGCCGCCGGTGTGAGCCTTGCGATGGTCGTCGGTGGCCAGCCGGGTGGCGAGTGGCTCGGCCCGTTTTTCCTGCTCTACGGACTACTCTTCGCCCACTTCGTCGGCATTGCCTGGGCCGCTGTCGCGGCCCTCGCAGCGATCGCCATGTGGCGCCTTGCCCGCGCGAAGCCCGCGTGGATCGGCCCGGCGGGCGGGCTCATCTCGTTTGCGCTCGCCGCACTCACAGGGCACGTGGAGTTGCCGGCCGGGCCAGAGTCGCCGGTCGGTGGCTCTGTCGACAATTTCGCTCTTGTCTACGTTGGGCTGATGGCCCTCGTGCATGTCGTCTCTGCCTGGGTCTGTTGGCTCGCGGCTCGAGGCATGCTCCGGAGCTAGCTGAGGCCGCTGGCAACCCGTCATCACCTCCGACGGCGTCCGAAACTGGACGGCGCTTGCACAACGGCGTGAGCCGCGTCCATCCTGATGCCCTGACATGACCAGCAACGCAGAGGTCTCAAAATGGCTTCGATCGGCTTCATCGGCCTCGGCAACATGGGCCAGCACATGGCTCGCAACCTGATCAAGGCGGGGCACAGCCTCAAGGTGTTCGATCTCA
>LNDR01000253.1 GCA_001464755.1 Rhizobiales bacterium Ga0077524 | reverse complement strand
GCAGCTAGTTTGCGACTGGCTCGCTTCAACGCGGCTATCGATGAGGACCGCCCCAAATGGCGCTCTAACTTTTTCACAGGGGTTCCGGCACCGGCGGGTGCGATCGCGGTGATGCTGCCGATCTATCTCGAGGAGGCGGGGCTCGTTGTCGTGCGCGCCTGGCCGTTGGCAATCGTTGTCTATGTGATGGTGATGGCCGGGCTTCTGGTGTCGACGCTGCCGACATATTCGGGAAAGCTCGCGAGTGAGCGGATAGCGCGCGAGTATGTGGCCCCGGCGCTCGCCTCGGTGGCGCTGGCGGTCGGGCTGCTTGTAACCTACCCCTATTTGACGCTGGCGACGGTGAGCCTCGCGTATCTCGTGCTCATTCCATTCGGCATCCACAGGTACGAGCTGAGGCGGCGGGCTTGGGAGGCCAGCCAAGCGCAAGCAAGGCAGGGTGCAGCCGTGGGGGCTGCGGACCCGGGAGGGGCGCCAGATGCCGCCGGTGCCGCACCGGTGCCACCTACGGAGACGCGTCATTGACTCCAAGAGACTTCAGGGAGCGCTCGCGATGAGGGAAAAGCCGCAGCAGCAGATTGCGCCGATTTATCATCGCCGGATCGGCGACATCGTGGTGACGGCAGTGAGCGACGGGACGCTCGAGCGCACCTACGAGATGATGCTGGGTGTGCCGGAGGACGAGGCGCACAAGCATCTGGCCGCCGCGTGCCGATCCTCGTTCGTGCTCTCGGTGAATGCATTTCTCATTCGCTCGCGGGATCGACTAGCCTTGGTCGAGACGGGCTCGGGGGCCTACCTCGGGCCGACGGCGGGTCACCTGATGGCGAACCTGGAAGCAGCCGGCGTCAGACCTGCGGAAATCGACACGATCTTGCTCACCCACATGCATCCCGACCATTCCGCGGGCCTCACGGACATGACGACGGGGACGGCCAACTACGCCAACGCGGAACTCGTCGTACACGAAAACGAGCCCAGGCATTGGTTCGACGATACGGCAATGGGGCGGGGTAGCGAACGCGAGAAGCGGCTGATGTTCCAGCAGGCTCGCGAGCAGACGGCACCTTATCGCAGCCGCATGCGGACGTTCACGAAAGGCGAGGTGCTGCCCGGCGTAACGGCGCTCCCGATGCCGGGGCATACGCCGGGACATACCGGATATCTGATCGAATCTGGCGGCGAGCGGCTATTGATCTGGGGTGATGTGGTGCACATGCCCGAAGTCCAGGTGCCACGGCCAGAGGTGTCGATGGTGGTCGATACTGATCCGGCGGCCGCCGCCGCGTCGCGTCGGCGCGTGTTCGACATGGCGGCGAGCGAGCGGCTGCTCGTGACGGGCATGCACCTGCATTTCCCGGGTTTTGCGCATGTGGTGCGTGAGGGGGCCGGCCATCGCCTGGTATCCGAGGCGTGGCGGCAGACACTTTGAGATTCCCTTGTCGACAATGGCGTCAGCGTGTTTCTTCCGGCGCACGCTTGTAGATATCGTCGGTGCGGACGATGTCATCCTCGCCCAGATAGGTTCCGATCTGCACCTCGATCAGCTCGAGGGGAACCTTGCCCGGGTTCTCGAGGCGGTGCCACTGCGTGGCGAAGATGTAGACGCTCTCGTTCTCGCGGACGAGCTTCTCTATGTCGCCGATCGCCACGTTGGCGGTACCTTGTACGACAATCCAATGCTCGGACCGGTGGTGGTGCATTTGCATCGAAAGCTTGGCGCCGGGCTTGACGTGCAAAAGCTTGACCTGGAAGCGGGGCGCGAGGCTCAGGGTCTCGAAGTAGCCCCAGGGGCGATAGTTCCTCAGGTGCTGCTCCTGCTCCTTGCGGTTGGAGGCCTTCAAACGCTTGACGATTGTCGAGACTTCCTGGGAGCGAGACTTGTCTGCCACGAGGAGTGCGTCGGGGGTATCGACAATGACGAGATCCCTGACGCCGATGGTGGCGACGAGAGCCCGCTCGGAATGGATATAGAGGTTGGTGCTGTCCTCGACGATTGCATCGCCCCTGATGAAGTTGCCGTTCTTGTCGCGCGGCGCGACCTCCCACAAGGAACTCCACGAGCCGACGTCGTTCCACCCGACGTCGAGCGGTAGCATGGCGGCAAGGCTGGTCTTCTCCATCACCGCATAGTCGACGGAGATGTTCGGGGCTGCAGCGAACGCGTTACGATCGAGGCGCAGGCAGCCGAGGTCGGGCGCGGCGGCGTCGAGCGCGCGACGGGCGGCCTCGAGGATTTGCGGCTGCAGGCGGCCGAGTTCCTCGATGAACGTTCGGGCGTGAAGGACGAAGATGCCGCTATTCCAATAATAGCTCCCGGCGGCGAGGTAAGTTGCAGCCGTGGCCGCATCCGGCTTCTCGAAAAACGCGTCGACGGCGAATGCCTCGCCATCATGACCAGCGAGCGCGGAGCCTCGGCGGATATAGCCGTAGCCCGTGTGTGCCTCCGATGGCTTGATGCCGAAGAGAACAAGGCGCCCCGTAGCAGCGACCTGTGCGGCCTTGCGCACGGAATCGGCAAAGGCGACCTCGTCGAGGATAACGTGGTCCGACGGCATCACGGCGAGGATACCGTCAGGGTCCTTGGCGAAAACGGCCAGAGCACCGACGGCGATAGCGGCAGCGGTGTTACGGGCCACCGGCTCGAGATAGATGGCGCCGGGGTCGAGGTGGGCGCGCTCCAACTCGTCCTTGACGAGAAAGCGATGGTCGTTGTTGCAAAGCAGGATCGGGGCCGCGAAACCGTTGTCGGTCGAGAGCCGGCGAAGCGTCGCCCCTAGGAAGCTCGGCTCGGCGCTATTGAAAAAGCGGATGAACTGTTTCGGGTACATCGCGCGCGACAGCGGCCACAACCGCGTGCCAGAGCCGCCGGATAGGATGACGGGGTGGATGGTGGTCATGGACGCGGTCCTACAGGCTGGGTCGGAAGGGCACGCTCAGGAGAGGTGCTCGATTGCTATCGTACAGGAGAATTCATGGGAGCGCGTGTGGCTGCGCTCAATGCCACGGCGGTCGTTCCGTTCGACTATCGCCGAGGCGAAAGTCGATCTCGAAGGGAGCGGAACGATCCTTGGCCTCCCGACTGGGCGGCCGGCTGAGCTGGTGGAGCCGCAGCCGTCTGGATCGGTTGCCGCAGCTCGCGGGTCTCGCGCTGATCGCGGCGTGGGACCAGACCATCGCGCCGCTGCTGGGCGGGTGCTGCCGCGCGCGGATCGGTGCTGCTGCGGTGCGTTGGGTCGGGGTGCGCCGCACGTTGGCTCGGGGTCGACATCTCGTCGCCATGGTGATGCTGAGCGTGAAGGCCCATGGCCTCGGCGAACATTGCGGTGTTCTGGCTCTGGTCGCCCGAAACGCCGGAGGATGAGTGGCGCCACCGCTCGACGATCTGGTCGAGGAATCCCTCGTCCCCGATCGATTGCTGCCAAGCCACAGAGAACTTGGCCGTCGAACTGCGGGGGAGGGCGCTGGCCGGGAGTTCGTCGAAGCGGATGCGGACTGGGAGCGTGACGCCTTCGCCGAATGCGATCGCCTCGCGCTGGCCGAGCGCGGGCAAGAATTCCATGAGGCCGGAGCCGGTATCCGAGATCGAGGATTGCACGATAGCCTGGTCGCGATCGTTGCTCATGCGGAGCGCGAACACCGTGTTACATTGAGAGAGGATGGTGGGGTCGATCTCGGCAGGCCGCTGGGTGACGATGCAGAGCGAGGCGCCGTACTTGCGGCCTTCCTTGGCGATCTTGGCGATGGCCCGCTTGCAGGGCTCGAAGCCGAGCGACGGGTTGGCGGGCACATAACGGTGCGCTTCCTCGCAAACGAGCGTGACGGGGACCTTGCCCTCGCTCCACAGCGCGAAATCGAATGTCATGCGGCAGAGAACCGAGACAACGACGTTGATGATTTCGGTCGGCAGGCCGGTCAACTCGAGAATGGTGATCGGCTTATTGTTGACGGGCACGCGAAAAATGCGACCGAGGATCTGAGCCATGCCATCGTAGACGGTCAGCGAGCCGAACATGAATGCATAGCGCGGGTCGAGCGAAAGAATCTCGAAGCGTGTTTTCAGATTTCGGTATGGACCGATGTCGCGCTTGTTCTCGAGCTTTCCCATGCGCTCGTCGATGAGCGAGGTGAGATCGGAGATGCGGTATGGAACGGGCGTATCGACCGTGAATTTGCCGGCATCGAGCATCCGCGGGCGGGTTGCCTGGCCTTCCTTGGCGCGGCCCGCCGAATAACGCGCCTTGGCGATCGGGATCAGCTCCTGGAGCATCTCGATCTCTTGCTTGCGGTCGGTCGTATCTCCGATGACGACTTCCACAAGTTCCTCGAATGTGAGCAGCCAGAAGGGGAGCTGCATGTTGCGCGGCGAGACGACCTCGCCCCACTCGGTGAAGGCAGTCGCATACTCGTTGTGCGGGTCGAGCAGGACGATATGGGCGGCGGGGTTCTTCTCGAGGATCGAACGCAGGATCAGGGCTGTGGTGCACGACTTGCCGGTGCCCGTCGTGCCGAGGATCGCAAAGTGCTTACCAAGCAGATCGTCGACGCGGATCATCGCGGGAATCGAGTTGTCCTGTCGAATGCAGCCGACGCGGACCGAGCTGGTGGTGTCTCCGCAGAAGGCGATCTGCAGCTCGGCTTTGGACGCGACACGGGTGCGGTCGCCAAGCGAGGGGTAGACGGTGACGCCACGATTGAACGCCTCGGCCCTTCCGTCTTTGCCCTTTTTCAGCTCGCCGACGAGGCCCAGCTCGGCGATCCAGATCTCGGCCTCACCTTCGCGCTGGGCCGGCACGGGCACGTTCAGGGCGGAAACGATGGCGAGAACGATGGTATTGGCCGTTTCGATCGCCAGGAGGGTTCCCATCTCGGGGCGATTGTCCGCCGACATGACCGCCTCCGAACTCGAATCGAGCAGGACAATGGCCTTCGAGCCAGTCACGGAGACGATGCGACCAATCGATAGATCGGCGAGCGTCGAGGCTTGGCTTTTTCCGTTCGCGATGAACTGCATGGGCGTCTTCCTCTTCACCGCTCTGGTCAGGCGCGACCGATCTGGAGACCCAGATCCTGCTGCATGAGTGCTACGAAATCAGGAGATGGCAGCTTTACGACAACTTGTGTGCCGACGAGCTTCTCGCTGCTGATTGCGAGCTTCCCGCCGTGCAGCTCGATCAGAGCCTTGGCAATGGGCAATCCCAGTCCGGTGCCTTCGCGCCATCGGGTCCGGGTGCCATCGACCTGGCCGAAAGGAGCCAGCGCAACCTCGAGCTCGTCGTTATCCATGCCGACGCCGGTGTCGCTTACGACGATGCAGACAGCACCGTCGCTCTCGAGTTCGCACTCGACGACAACCTGTCCGCCCGAACTCGTGAACTTGATGGCGTTGCCGATGAGATTGGCAAAAACCTGCCGAAGCTTGGCTGCGTCGCCGCGAACAGTCACCACCTCTGCAGTCATGGCGAGCACCAGCTCTACGTTGGCCTCTCCGGCCATAGGCTTCAGTCCGGCGACGACGCCTTCGAGGACCTCGTCGAGGCTGACCTCCTGGGTGTCGAGGCGGAAGTGGCCACTCTGGATCTTCGAGATATCGAGAATGTCGTTGATGATCGTCAGCAGGTTGCAGGAGGCGTCGTTGATCAGGCGGGCGTACTCGACCACCTCGTGGTCCTCGAGCCGACGCCGATCGTGTTCAGCCAGCAACTTGGAGAAGCCTATGACTGTGTTGAGCGGGGTCCGAAGCTCATGGCTCATGTTCGAGATGAACTCGGATTTGACCCGGTTGGCGACCTCGGCTTCGATCCGAGCCGTTTTTTCGGCTTGACGGGTTCGACTACGGAGCACGGCCTCGCCCAATTTGAGCGAGTACTCGCTCATGAGCGAATTTCCTCTGCCGGTGCCGATTGGTCCGCCCAACATCTCGATTTGTGCTTTGCCATCCCAGAAAACCTACGTGACGGTACCGCGCAGTCCTCAACTTGCAGTTAACGCATCACAACTTTGCCGTTAACCTCACGCGCAGAGGCAAAAGAGCAGCGCGCAGCGGGATCACGATGGCCAGCAATCTGACGATCGACGCGGACCGGCTTTGGAGCTCGATCATGGCATCGGCCGAGATCGGCAAGGGCAGTCGGGGCGGGCTGCGCCGGCTGGCGCTCGAGGATGCCGACAAGGAGATGCGCGAGGTGTTCGCGCGCTGGGTGGCATCGAGCGGCTATACGCTCCGAGTCGACCGGATGGGCTCGATGTTCGCGCGCCGGGAAGGGCGCGAGCCGGGCTTGGCGCCGGTCCTGATCGGCAGCCATCTGGACACGCAGGCGGCCGGCGGTCGTTTCGACGGCATTCTCGGCGTGCTGGCTGGGCTCGAGGTGCTTCGCACGCTCGATGCGGCAGGAGTAGAGACGCGTCGTCCGATCGAGGTCGTGAACTGGACCAACGAGGAAGGTGCCCGCTTCGTGCCGCCCATGGTCGCCTCGCTGGCATTCGCGGGCAAGGAGACCGTCGAATGGGCGCTCGCCAGGCCGGACAAGGAGGGAACGACGCTCGGTAGCGAACTCGCGCGGATCGGCTTCGCGGGACCCGTACCGGTCGGCGGACGTGAGATCGATGCCTACTTCGAGTTGCACATCGAGCAAGGTCCCAAGCTCGACGCGGCCGGGGTGCCGGTCGGGATCGTGACAGGCGGGTTTCCGACGCGCGGCATGCGCATCGAGGTCAGAGGCGAGACGGCCCATGTCGGCCCAACGCCGATGCCGCGGCGGCGCAACGCACTGGTAGGCGCAGCCCATGTGGCGGTCGCCATCGACGAGATCGGGTGGCGTCAGGCTCCGAGCGAGGGGAAGAGCACGGCGGCACGGCTCGACTTGTCGCCGAACCTTCCGGGCATCATCTCGGAGAGGGCGACGTTGTACTGTGACATGCGCCATCCTGAAGCCGACGTGCTGGCGGCGATGGAAGCCGAGGTCGACGTGGCGGTCGCGGATTGCGCGCGCCGCAGTCGCTGCGAGATCGAAGTCGCTGAGAAGTGGGGTTTTGGCGGCTTTGCGTTCGACCCCGGGCTGATCGGGCTTATCCGGTCCGCGTCGGCCAGCCTTGGACACACCACGATGGACCTCAAATCGGAGGCCGGCCACGACGCCTATCACATGGTCGCCGTGTGCCCGTCCGCCATGATCTTCGCACCCTGCCGCGGCGGGATCACGCACAATGAGGCTGAGGACATGTCTAAGGCCGACATGGTTCCGAGCGCCAATGTGCTGCTGCATGCGGTGCTGGCGCGGGCGGATCGATAGGGCGGGCCGACGTCGGGGCTCAAGGCGCCGAGCAGGAAAAAGTCGATAAGAGCCAACCTCTCGTGGCACCTCGGCAGGGCGTTCAGGCGGTGGACTTGACGAGCGCGACGAGGACGTCGATGCGCTCCTTCAGCGATCGCGCGGCGGCCGGGTCCGCGCCTGCTATAGCTTGATCGGAAAGCAGATCGGCGATGGCTTCAAAGGGCTGCTCCATCAATGCTTTGTACAACTTTCCGATCTCTCCCATCGACGCCAAAGGCAGGGGGAGATCGAGAGTTGCTCCCGATGGTGCTCTCGGCGCTCCCTTGGCCTCGATGGCGGCCTCAGCTAGCAGCCAAGCTGCCGTCGGGATGGGTGGTTGATCATTTCGGCCAGGCGTCGAGGCGACGATGCCGTCGGTGCCACTGTGAGAGTTCGGCCGCGAGGCGGATTGGCTGAAGTCTCTTGTCATCGCGACGCCGCCGAGGAGATCGTTCGGCGTAACGTCCAGCGTCTCGCAAATGCGCCGGATCATGGCTAGGTCGGGTTCGACCTCGGCGCGCTCGTAGCGCGTGTAGCGGTTCTCGTCGATGTCGAGGCTGCGTGCAAGGCTGCGCGCGGTACGGAATCCGCGTGGGATGCGCAGTTCGCGCAGGCGACGTGCGAACTCGAGGCGGGCGGCCGGGGCGCCGTCATCAGGTCTATTCTGTGTACTCATGGATTTCTTATCGCGCATTCGTCGGCCCACTGTAAATCCCTGTCGTGGGTGCGAATTGACTGGTGTGGTAACAGTTGGCCGCACCTCTGGCGAGAGACGACTCCCGCTCGGTCGAGGGACATTGGACTGAGGATTCCGGCTCAGCTATGGCCTCTCGTACAAAATGATTTGTGCCGCAAGACAAGGGATTGATCCCGTTGCGGCAGGACTATCGGTGTATGCAGATTATCAAGCCACCGACTCGTGAGAGCGGATCTGCCCTCGTCAGGCGTTGCCGATCAGGATTCCGGCGGCGAAAACGATCAGACCACCAACCACCACTTCAAATGCGGCCTGGAGAAAGCGGGTGTCCATGTACTTTGCGCGGATCCATGCGATCACCCACAATTCGGCTAGCACGACAATGATGGCCACGATCGTCGCCGTCCAGAAATCGGGGATCAGGTAGGGGAGTGTGTGTCCCACTCCACCAAGAGTGGTCATCAATCCTGTGATCCAGCCCCGTAGCCAGGGGTGGCCGCGACCAGTCAACTCGCCGTCGTCGGACATGGCCTCCGCGAAGCCCATCGAGATGCCGGCGCCGACGGAAGCTGCCATGCCAACCAGGAACGTCTGCCAAGTATCATGCGTCGCGAAAGCCGCGGCAAAGAGCGGGGCAAGCGTCGAGACCGAGCCGTCCATAAGCCCGAGGAGGCCGGGCTGGACGATCTGAAGCACGAACATATTGCGGCGCGCTTCGTCCTCGTCCGAGCGAACGCCGGTGGTCAAATGCTCCTGCCCGAGCTTCTTGGCGAGAGAGACATGCTCGCGCTCGGCGGCTGCAAGGTCGCCGAGGAGCTTACGGATGCCGGCGTCCGTTGAACGAGCGGCGGCGCGCTCGTAGAATTGGCGTGTCTCGAACTCGATTGCTTCAGCCTGCTTGCGGACCTTGTCGAGACCAAGCGGGCGGATCATCCAGATCGGCTCGTGACGTATGAAGCCTTTGATATCCTGCCGGCGGATCAGTGGGATGTGATCGCCGAACTTCTGCCGGTAGAGATCGATCAGCCAGCGGCGATGCTCGTTTTCCTCCTCGGCCATCTCTGTGAAGACCTTGGCTGAAGCGGGGAAGGTCTCCTTCAAGCCGTCGGCGTAGTCCGCATAGATGCGTCCATGCTCTTCCTCCAGCCCAATGGCGAGGGCCAGGACCTCCTGCTGGTTGAGCTCCGAGAAAGTCCGCATGAAGCTCTCCTGCCTCGATTTCGAGGGTGATCATGATGGCTTAGAATAGTTCTAATGAAGATGTTGGCAAGTGACGCTTGGACGCGCGCACGGACGGTTACAGCGAATTCGCCAAGCGTGGAGCGGGCGCGACTCAGGGTCCGCCGCTTGCAGGATGCGGCGCATCATGGTCATTGTTGCGGCGCGATCGACAGCGCTTGCGATCCTTTGTTGCGGCGCTCCCACCTCGATGGAGTCTCGACATGCAGCAGAAGTGGGCCGAGTTCCAGGGCCGCATCGAGGATGATCGTCTGGTCACCGGACAAGGGCGATACGTCGCGGACGTGACGTACGACGGGACGCTTACCGGCGTGGCCGTGCGGGCGCCCGTCGCGCATGCCCTGATCAAGGGGATCGATGCGTCGGCGGCCTTGGCTGTGCCTGGTGTGCTCGCGGTGTTTACTGCCGCCGATATAGCCGCCGATGGTATCGAGGATTTCCCGAGCGGAGTAGCCCTTCCCGGTGCAGACGGCAAGCCGGCCTTCCCGGCGCGGCGGCCAGTGCTGGCGCGGGACCGCATCCGAGCTGTCGGCGAGCCGGTTGCATTTGTCGTGGCTGAGACGGCGGAGGCAGCCGAGGCGGCGGCGGAACTGGTTTCGATCGAGATGGATGACCTGCCGGCCATCGTCACGCCGGAAGCGGCGTTGGCGAAGGATGCCGACCGCATCTGGGATGGCGCCATGGCGAACGTCGCCTACATCTGGAAGAAGGGCGACGCGAACAAGGCCGACGCCGCGGCGGCGGAGGCTGCGCATGTCGTGCGGTTCGCTTCGAAGGTGAGCCGGGTCAATGCGCTGTCGCTCGAGCCGCGCGGCGCGCTCGGCTTGGTGGACCCGGACGGACGGCTCGTCCTGCACGCGG
This sequence comes from Rhizobiales bacterium Ga0077524, assembly GCA_001464755.1. GTDB lineage: Bacteria > Pseudomonadota > Alphaproteobacteria > Rhizobiales > Hyphomicrobiaceae. The sequence continues at coordinate 3,607 of LNDR01000253.1, read as the reverse complement.
CCAACCAGAGCCCTCACAACCTGAAAGGCGGGCTCGCCGCCATGCTCAAGGTGCCCGCTGCACAGGTGCGGGTGATCGCCGGCGATGTCGGTGGCTCGTTCGGGATGAAGAGCGGGACTTATCCGGAGGACGTGCTGGTGTTGTTCGCCGCGCGCCGCCTGAAGCGGCCCGTCCGCTGGATCTCGGAGCGGCGCGAGAGCTTCCTTGCCGACGATCACGGTCGTGACATGGGGATCGAGGCGAGCTTGTCGCTCGACAAGGACGGCCGCTTCCTGGCGCTGAAGGTGGACTTCACGGTGAACGTCGGGGCCTATCTCTCCGGGCGCTCGCTATTCATGGTCAACAATATCGGCGGGATCGCGGGCGTCTACCGGATCGGCGCGATCGCGGCCTCGATCACGGGTGTCTACACCAACACGATGACCAATGCGCCCTACCGAGGCGCCGGGCGCCCGGAGGCGACCTATACGATCGAGCGGTTGATCGATCTGGCGGCCGGAGAGATGGGCATCGATCCATTCGAGCTGCGTCGGCGCAATCTCGTGGCACCGGCATCTATGCCCTACGATACGGGGTTTGTCTTCACATACGACTGCGGCGAGTTCGAAGGTCTGATGGTCGACGCGGCGCGGGTCGCGGATCGCGCCGGGTTTGCTGCGCGCCGCAAGGCTTCGGCCGAGCGAGGGCTGATGCGAGGCATCGGCATTGCCAATCCCATCGAGGTCGCGGGCGGTCCGTTCACGAAGCCGGCCAAGGACGTGACCCGGATCGAGGTCAGCGAGGAGGGCCGGGTCAAGGTCACGGCTGGTGCCATGTCGACCGGACAAGGCCTCGAGACGATGATGATCGACTTGGTCGCTGCGCATCTCGGGGTCGCCCGTGACCGGATCGATTATGCGTTCGGCGACACCGACGACCTGCCGCACGGGCGCGGCAACGGCGGATCCTCGGCGGCGCCGGTCGGTGCCTCGGCGACGCTGCTTACCGTGCAGAAAGTGATTGCCGCTGGGCGGGTGATCGCAGCCGATATGCTGGACGCCTCGCCAGCCGAGATCGACTTCGCAGATGGGCGTTTTCCGTTGCGGGGAACCAACCGCTCGGTGTCGCTGGCGGAGGTCGCGGCGCGCGCCAAGGACAAAAGTCCGAAGGGCCTGGTCGAAATGGCCGAATTCATGCCGCCGACGGTTACCTTTCCGAACGGCTGCCACATCTGCGAGGTCGAGATCGATCCAGAGACGGGGACGACGCGGATTGATCGCTACACGGTGGTCGAGGACATCGGCACCGTGCTCAATGCCAAGCTGGCTCATGGGCAGATTCAGGGCGGGGTCGCGATGGGGGTCGGACAGGCGCTCGGAGAGGTTATCCAGTACGATTCGGAGTCCGGCCAGTTGGTCACGGGCTCTTTCATGGATTACCAGATGCCGCGCGCCGACGAGATGCCGGGTGTGCATCTGACGACACGGCCGGTGCCGACCAAGGTGAATCCGCTCGGCGTCAAAGGAGTGGGCGAGGCTGGGACGGTCGGGTCGATGGTGGCAGTGATCAACGCCATCTGTGATGCGCTTTCGCCGCTCGGGATCAAGCACATAGAGATGCCGGCGACACCGGCGCGCGTGTGGGCGGCTATCGAGGCGGCCAAGGCTCGGTCGGGCGAAGCATAGACGACGCCCGCTGTGGCGGCACATCAAGCCTGTGCTCCAGGACCTGCGTCAGCGGCCGGCTGGCGCCTTGGTCTTGGCCTTTGCGGCGACCTTGCTCTCGGCTGGCGCCGTAGCCTGACCGGCAGGCGGCTCCGCGGCATCCCAGCCGCCGGTGCCCACGATGCTGCATTCGTCTTTACCAGCCGCCCAGCGGCCGACGTCGGCAATCATGATCGCCGCCTGCGGGGCGGGAAATCGGAAGTTCTGAGCCTCGACGAGCGAGCCGTCGCCGGAGGGGGCGATCGTGACGGCGAAGGCACGCAGCACGCCGTGGCTCGACCCGGCCTCGCGGGTGTGCACTCCGATCTCCGCGGCGCCGCCGTTGGCGGGCGGGTCGACTTTTGCGTGGAAGACGTGCGTCTTTTTGAGTGAGCCTTCGGGGCCGAACCAGCACCTCAATGCGCCGCGGGCAATACGCGAGTATACCTCGACAGGGGGATCGGGTGCAGGCGAGGCGGGGTGGGGAGCCATGGCCAGCGAGGCGGTCGTAGGCGGTAACGCGAGTGGCACGTTGGTACAACCGGTACCGACAACGGTACCGAGCATCACCAACGCGTATCTGGCAATCCAGGCGGACGGCATCCAGGGGACCTTGTGCGAGTCGCGCTCAACGCGACGCGACATTCTCAGAGGTCCAGGACTTCAGCAAGGCTCACCGCGCCACAGCGCGTTTTCACAGGAGCCTGTGCACCGACTGCGATGGTATGCCAGCGCGAGTTGGTACGCGCCCGCAATGTGCGTGGCCATGCGCGTCTCGCTCTCCAGCTCCCCCGTTGACGGCTATACCCACCGCTTGGGGCGTGAGGGCTTAACCTGCCAGAGCGTCGGTATTGCGTTCGCCGAGACGGCGGGCGCGTGGTGATGTATCGCGAGCATCGGGAGCCTCTGCCTTGGCGAGGTCCTCGGCAGCCAAATCACGCTCGGCTTGTGCGACCTCGAGCTTGGCCCGCAACCCATCAACCGAGAGTTGCAAGTTGTCGCGGCGCTGGCGGGCTGCCTTGGCGAAGGTCGAATACGCGAAATGCTTGAGGTCGCGTACTCCGGTGCGCTCCTCCTCAGTGGCAATCTGCCGGTCGAGATCGACCGCCATCACCTCGAACTCGCGGATCATCGCCTCAAGGTCGCCGACTTTGCGTGCTTTTTCGCGAGCCTCAAACCGCATCAGACGAAGAGCGCTCTCTCGTGGCCTCATACGCATTACCCCCACTCGCTCGGTGAACTCTACGTCGAACTGCAAATTCAATTTCCGTGCCACCCATTTAGGCTTGCTTCTTCGCGTAGCGCAAGACTGCCGCTGCGCTCAGCCGTTTCACTCCGGCACAGAACACGTGTCGCCTTGAGCCGCCTACCGAGCGGGACGGACGCACTGTGCCGTAACCAACTTAAGTTGCGGTAAAGCAACTCTCATCCGCCGTTCGCAGGGACAATGGCGGTACTGGAGGGCTGCTCCTTAACCAGTCTCAAGCAGGCAGATGGTGCATTCGTCAAGTAGTCAATTGAGCCAACTCGCTATCCGTAAACGGAATTTATTCCACTCCTGGGCGCCGCAGCGGCCTCTTCGCGGCGCGACATACGATCCCCGAATCGGTCTCCGGCAGAGAACATTCGGCTAGGGACACAAGCGCAAATCAGCTATTGATCCACGGAGTTGTTCGTGGGGGATGGGCGGTCGGGGTGGCACGCCTGGGGCTCTCACTCGAGTAGATCCAAGTAAACATGTGGGGTTCAGCCGTGCGGGGCGTCTCGCTGCGGGCGCCGAGTTGCGTCCACCGGAGGATAGACTCGCGCCGGCCGGCCGAAGTTCCGCAGATCTGTCTGCGGAGGTAAAGATTCGAGGGGGCGCAAAAGTAGTTTGTTAACCTCTGGGTCCTACATTTCGAAATCATGAATACGCGATGTCGGGC
>LNDR01000252.1 GCA_001464755.1 Rhizobiales bacterium Ga0077524 | reverse complement strand
AGGCGTCCTCGGCACGAGGCGCGCCTACCAGTGGGCTCATCGCAACGAGCGGCTTCGGGTGCGATCCCCGGTCTATACGCACAATGTCGCGGTAATGGCCGCCATCCCGAACTTCATCGGCATCAACACCGCGCTCGAGGTCGATCTCACCGGCCAGATGAATGCCGAGACCGCGGGCGGCCGCTCGCTCGGAATGATCGGCGGGCATGCCGATTTCATGCGCGGCTGTCAGCTTTCGGCGGGGGGCATCGGTATCTGTGCATTACCGTCCACGGCCAAGGGCGGACGCGTATCGCGTATTGTTCCGCGCCTCGGGGACGGCGTCGTGACCACCGCGCGCGGGGACGCCGATATCGTCGTGACCGAGCATGGCGTCGCCGAGATGAAGGGACGCTCTGTCGGCGAGCGCGCCCGCGCGCTGATCGCCATCGCGCACCCGGATTTCCGGCGCGACCTCGCGGCGGCTGCGGAGCGTCTGGTTTAACGAATGGGGCTACTCAGTCATGCCGAGGCGCAAGAATGTATTCCGGACGAGTTCGCGCACGAACGTGTCGCGATAGGGAAAAGCCTTGAGATAGTCCGCAATGCGATAGCCCGGATGCACCGTGGCGAGCCGGGCGAGATAACTTTTCGCTACTTCCGTGCGGCCTGCCAGCGCGTTGCAGAACGCCGCGATCCCCAGGATATGGTAGTGCGCATTGCCTTGACGTGCTGCCCTGTCGGCCAGTTCTGCCCCGTCCTCGAATTTCCCGAGAAGCGACGCATTCATCGCCTGAGTTGCCAGCATTGCGAAGCTCATTAGATCGTAGGGACTGAGCCGCCGCGCGAGCTTGACCGACTCTTCGCTGCGGCCATTTTGCGTCGCGAGCGCCCGCGCGAAGGCAACGGAGTAGTGACCGATGGCGAAATTGGGATTGAGTGTGACCGACTGCTCGATTTCCTCGATCGCGAGATCGAACTCCTGTCGTAGAAGAAAAGCCCGACCCAGTGCCCAATGGCCTTGCGGATCGCGCGGGTCGAGCAAAAGCGCATGCCGGGCGAACTCGGTCGCCTGATCGATCTCGCCTTGTCGATCCTTTCCGATCTCCAGAAACGCTCTTTGCCAGTGTACGAACGACAGCCCCGCAAACACCCGTGAGGCACCGGGGTCCAGCTGTGCCGCCCGCTTGAACAGTGTCTCGGCCTCTTCGTAGCCTTCCCGGGTGAACTGGAACATGTGCCATGCGCCTCGATGGTAGGCGCTCCAGGCATCCAGGCTGGCTGGCGGGGTCAACAGCGCGCGCTGCCGCTCGGACTGCTCGATCTCCGATTCGACCGTGCCCACGATGATGCCTGCGATCTCATCCTGCACCAGGAAGATGTCGTCCACCGCCCGGTCGAAGTGATCGGCCCAGACTTCGCGTCCGACCACGGCGTCCGTAAGCGCGGCGTGAATGCGAACGCGATTGCCGTGGAACTGGATGTTGCCCTGGAGCACGTATCGAACGCCAAGTTGGCTTGCGATCACTGTCGGGTCCTGCGAGGGCCCGCGAAACTTGAAGGCAGTGCCGCGCGAGATGACGAACAGCCATCGTGTCCGCGCCAATCCAGTCATGATGTCGAGCGCGAGACCGTCCGCCGTTACGCGCTGGTCCTCGCTTCCGACGAGCATGTGGAACGGCAGCACTACCAGCGACGGCCGCTTCGGCAGACTGAGATCGATGCCGGTGATGTCGCCGACTTCACCTGACGCGAGGACTGCATCCGGGCTCGCAGTGACAACCGCACGGCCTACTTGCGGCGCTTCCTTGGGAACAGCCCCGCCGAGCATTGGCAGGACGGCAGCGGCCGCGCCTGCTTCGTTCGCCTCGAGCGTCGTGACTTCGCCGACGAAGCGAATGCCACGCCGGTGAATGGTGCGGATCATTGCCTGTGCTTTGCCATCGTCTCCGATCGCGCGGCGGGCGGCCTTGATACGGCTCGAGATGGCGGCTTCCGAGACGATGCGGCCTTTCCAAACGCGCGCGATTATTTCGTCGCGCGTGACCATCCGGTCGCGGTTCTCGATCAGCAGCAGAAGCAAGTCGAAGACTTGCGGCTCGACGGGAACTCTCTCGCCGTCGCGCCGCAACTCATACGTCTCTGTATCGATGGCCCTCGAAGCGACAAAATAGATCATGAGCGCTCCTCCAATATATCGCGGAGCCGCCTTCGCCTGCCGTCTTGGTGCGCCGTTTGGGCGCGGGCTCTCCAGGAACCCTCCAAGTTTTCTCCAGACAAACCTCAAGCGCTGCGGAGCCGCGCAGCATAGTATCAAGGCCCGTGCTGGAGGCACTTAGGTCCACCGGAAAGCGGACACCGTCTTAGCCTGCACGCGCGAAAGAGGTCGAAACCTAGGCCACAGATAAAGGCCTGTAGACCCCTAGGCAAGACCTGCTCCGGCCCACGCTCTGATCCGGTCTCGAATAATCTGTCGGGAGCGAATAGGGCGCTGCTGCCGGATTTCCGAGTTGCGGGCGGCGTTTTTCGATCAGGAGTAATAAATGGAACTCGATATGAAAAAGCTCGAGCCGTTGCTCGGGATGATGGTCAATGAGCTTGGTGCGGCGGCAAACGCCGCCCTCGTGTTGATTGGCGACAAGCTCGGTCTCTACAAGCGGCTTGCCGAACTGGGTCCGATCTCCGCCATCGGCCTTGCCGAGGCGACCGGCACTCACCCGCGCTATGTCCGGGAATGGCTGTCGGCGCAGGCGGCATCCGGCCTCGTCGGGTTCGATACCGCCAGTGAGCGCTTTTCCATGTCACCGGAGCAGGCAGCCGTCCTCGCCGACGAGGACAGTCCCGTCAACATGGCCGGCGGCTTTCACTCGCTCGCAGCCATCTTCGCCGGTGAGCAGCGGCTGGTGGAGGCCTTCAAGACCGGCGGCGGCGTCGGCTGGGGCGATCACTGCAGTTGTTTGTTCTGCGGCACCGAGCGCTTCTTCAGGCCGGGGTATAAAGCGCATCTGATCGGCGAATGGCTGCCATCCTTGGACGGCGTCATAGGTAAGCTCGAGCGCGGCGCCGCGGTCGCCGATGTCGGCTGCGGACATGGTGCATCCACTATCATAATGGCTGGGGCCTTCCCGAAATCAAGCTTCACCGGCATCGATTTCCATGCCCCCTCGATCGAGCAGGCGAGAGCAAAGTCGAGCGGCCTCGATAACGTCTCCTTCCAGGTCGCCAAGGCACAGGGTTTCTCTGCCGACGGGCTCGATCTCGTCACGGTCTTCGATGCGCTCCACGACATGGGGGACCCCGTGGGGGCCGCGGCTAACATCCGTAGAAAATTGAAACCCGACGGCACCCTGATGCTGATCGAGCCGATGGCCGGCGATTCGCTGGCTGAGAACCTCAATCCAGTCGGGCGCGTCTACTACGCATTCTCGACCAATATCTGCGTTCCGGCATCCCTCAATCAGGAGGTCGGGCTGGCGCTTGGTGCCCAGGCGGGCGAGGCACGCTTGCGAAAGGTATTGCAGGAGGCCGGTTTCAGCCGCGTTCGCCGCGCGACCGAGACGCCCTTCAACATGATCATCGAGGCGAGGCCTTGAGACTGCCTCGGTCACAATGCGGACGCAGCGAGGCTCGCTGCGTCCGTTTATTTTTAGCCGAGGCCACCTTTGTAGAGACCATCAAACTCAACGGTGCGTGATCGATATTTCATCAGATTTAGAGAGAGATCTCCAGGCTTTCTCCAGGAACTCTACTCTGTCCGTTCAAGCACTGGATCTGAGGTTCGCGCATATTCGCATCATCAGACGGGACGGACCGGCAAAGAAGCGGTCTACCCGACAAAGCGGGAAAAACCCGCGCAACGCTGAGACTGATATTCGAGGAGATGATTATGAGCACTACGTCGACTTTGCAGAGAGGCGCGGCGGTATCGCCGAGCCCGGTCGCTCGAATTGCCGTTGGCGTCGAAAGGCTCGCAGCCGCCTACAAGTCCCACCGTGCCTTTCACAATGCGCGAGCCCAGTTGATGGCGCTTGACGACCGGATGCTGAGGGACATCGGCCTCGACCGCAGCGAGATCGCCTCGGCCCTCATCAACGAGAAGGCCGAGCGCCGGAACGGGTTTGCCGATCCCCTGTTGTCACGGCCGACCTTCTAGAGAGGCCGCCGTCCGAGATCCGAACCGATCGCTGATCTTCGGCGACCGACGGATGCGGTTTGCCCGAATGATCCGGCGACCGCGAACCACCGACCCGAAACTGTAAGCCGAATGAGGAGATCGTGACATGTTCAAGAAGACGAAACTCGCACTCGCCGCCACTGGCCTCGCCGTCGTCCTGATGGCAGGCAATGTCTCGGCCGCGGACGTCAACGCCACAGTCTTCGGCGGGCTCGCCGAGACGGCACCGCGCTCGGTGTTCGATCAGATTGCCGACAGCGCGCCGCGATCACCTTTCGACCAACTCGCGGATAGCGCACCACGGTCGATCCATGACGAGCTGAAGGATAGTGCGCCGCGCTCTGGCGGAGCCTTTGGCACCCTTGGTGACAGCGCTCCCTGAAGTCATGCACGCCGAAGCGGAAGGTTCGACGAGGAATCGCGAGCCTTCCGCCGAGGCCTACCACGCCCACCAGATCTCGTCGTTCGCAGCGGCAGGCGCCGACATGACGACGGCCATCACGATGACCAATGCTCCCGAGGATATCGAGCAGATCGGCGACGCCTGTAGAGGGTGTGTGTGACGCCAAGCCGACGCACGATCAAAGGGTCGCGTGGGCGTTAGAAGCGCCTTGCTCTACCAGCCGCGAGAGCGGTGACGACCGACGCCGCGTCAGCGTGAGTCCAAGTTAGATGCGGCGTCGGAGCCATCACTCCCGCGGAGGCTTTGGTCGAGGTCGACGAGGCCGGCAATGAAAGCTGGCTCATCGTCGAGGCACCTGAGGTCGAGTATCAGCGCTCCCTTTCCGATCCGTCCGATCACGGGAATGGGCAGCTGGCGGAATGCGGCTGCAATGGTCTCGACGCGAAGTGCCGGCTCCATGCGGTTGCGCCCGCCCTTCGGCTCTATGGAGACCGCGATGCTCGGAATGGTCTCGAGCGGCAAAGAGCCCGAGCCGATCTGGCTGGCGCACGGCACGGTATTCACCAAGACCCGCTCAGCTCCGATCGCATTCTGAATGGCGAGCGCGATGGCCGGGGCCAACGCCTGAAGTTCGGCAACAGTGCGCGTCAGTAGCCGCAGCGTCGGTAAGGACTGAGCCAGACGATCGGGATCTCGATAGAGCTTGAGGGTTGCCTCCAGCGCCGCAAGCCGAACCTTGTCGAGCCGCATGGCGCGCTTCATCGGGTTGTTCTGGCAGGCCTGCACGAGATCCCGACGGCCGACGATGAAGCCAGCCTGGGCGCCGCCCAATAGCTTGTCGCCGGAGAAAGTGACGAGATCAGCGCCGTCGCGGAGGGCATCCATGACGGTGCGCTCGCGCTTCAAACCCCAGTGGGAGAGGTCGACGAGTGTGCCGGAGCCGAGGTCATCGACGAGAGGTAGGCCGGCCTCGCGGGCAAGTGGCGCAAGCTCTTGGGCGGTCACCGTCTTGGTAAAGCCTTGGATCAGGTAATTGGACGTATGCACCTTCATCACGAGCGCCGTCTCGGAGCCGATCGCTCCAGCGTAGTCTTTGAGATGTGTGCGATTGGTCGTGCCGACCTCAACAAGCCGCGTGCCGGCGCGCGCCATGATGTCGGGTATGCGGAAGGCGCCACCGATCTCGATCAGCTCGCCGCGGGATACCACCGTCTCGCGCCCAGCTGCGAGTGTGTTGAGCACAAGCATTACCGCAGCGGCGTTGTTGTTGACCGCGATGGCATCCTCTGCCCCCGTCAATTCGCACAGCAGTGGGCGAACGGCGTCGTCGCGCTCTCCGCGCCCGCCGGTCGTGATATCGAATTCCAGGGCAGCTGGATGACGCATTGCGCGCACGGCGGCCTCGATCGCCACCTCGGGCAGAACTGCACGCCCAAGGTTCGTGTGCAGCACCGTGCCCGTCAGATTGAAGACGCGCCTCAGATAAGGGGCGTCCGCCTGCGTCAGCGCCGCGACTGCTGCCGCTGCGATCCGAGCGGCGGCCTCACCTCGTGGTATCGATGGCCCCGGTTCGCCTCGAAACTGCCGGCGGTAGCCATCGAGTGCGGCGCGAATGGACGCAACGACGGCGTGTCGGCCATGACTGGCGACAGCGGCCGCAGCGATATCTCTCCGCAAAATCTCATCGACGGACGGAATCTGGCTGACGGCAGGAGGCATGGGTGTCGGCGCCCTTCGATGGTTAAGGCAGCTGATCACGATCAGGAGCAGGAAAACGAGGCAAAGCAGCGACTTCCGTCAATCTGACGGGTGCCTGCGACCATGAGTTACGTAGCATGCCGCATGTCGGAGTGTCACAATTCGTTCTGGTCGTTGACCTCCCCTGGCGAGAGCCGGGCTCTATGCATTGACAACTAGGCTGTGGAACAGTCTTGCGCTTACGTGCAAAGCGCATCATATTCTTCATGTCGAACTCGCTTTGGTGCGCACTACACGACAGCTACCCGTGGCTGACCATGTTGTTTCCACTCCAATGCGTGATTTGATGGTTTCCGGCGCTAGTGTCGGGGGCCTGTTACATCTTTGGAGCACTAGAATGGCCACTGGCATCGTGAAATGGTTCAACGCGCAGAAGGGTTACGGCTTTATCCAGCCGGACGAGGGTGGTAACGACGTGTTCGTTCACATCTCGGCCGTGGAGCGCGCCGGACTGACCGGTCTGCGTGAGGGCCAGCGCATCACGTACGAGATCGAGAAGGGCCGCAACGGCAAGAGCGCCGCGGTCAATCTCAAGACCTAATGCCGGCCGACCGGGGACACGATGCTCCCTGAGACGACGGAAGCTGTGCCGGACGCAAGTATCGGTGCGCGCAATGCGCACCGATGAGAGTCCGAACTCCTCACAGACGCTCATAGGCGAACCGCTATCCCGGCCAGCTGACGAGTAGACGGCTCCGGCCGGCGCGGCATGGCCGTTGCCTGCCGGGCGCCCAGCGGACGCGGCGAACCGCTCCGCAGGACTTTTTTTCGTTGATAGCGGTGCCTTCGGCAAGCTTTCGCTGCCGGTATCGTCGCGGCAAAGGCGGAGACTGCATGGCCAAGGAAGAGATGCTCGAGTTCGAGGGAGTCGTGGCGGAGGTTCTGCCCGATGCCCGTTGCCGTGTGACGCTCGAGAATGGGCACGAGGTGATCGCCTATACGTCGGGTCGCATGAAAAAGAACCGCATCCGCATCCTGGCCGGCGATCGCGTGACCGTGGAAATGACGCCCTACGACCTGACAAAGGGCCGCATCAACTTCCGCCATAAGGATACCCGTTCCGGGCCGCCGCCAGGTGCAGGTGGAGCAGGCGGTCGCCGCCCGCCGCCGCGTCGGCGCTGACAGCTTCATGGGTTTTGGCCTTCCGGGGCGCGCTCTGGGCTACTGGAGCGCGCCTCGTCGCGTTTGCTCTCGGGCCGTGGACGCCAAGGATCAACAAGGCTTGCATTGGTAACTGGACCAAGTTTGCATAGGCTCCGCTTTGCAGTATCGCGGCATTCGCGATGCATATGAAACTTTCGGAGTCGACATGCAGCGCGGCACTTCCTCCATGACGACCTTCCGATCGGCCTGCACACCCGAGCAGGTGGATGCTCGCGGCACGCGCAAGCCGGTCAACCTTGCGCTGCAGGGCGGTGGCGTCCATGGGGCGTTCGCGTGGGGTGTTCTTGACCGCTTGCTGGAGGATGATCGCTTGGCGCCGGACGCGATCAGCGCGACGAGTGCTGGCGCGATGAACGCCGTGGTGATGGCATGGGGCGTCTCACAGGGCGGTCGAGAGGGAGGCCGCGCCAAGCTCGCCGAGTTCTGGCGCAAGATCAGCCAGGTCGGCGAGATGTGGAACCCGGTGCGCCCCGATCTGATGGCGCCCTTTGTCAGCGGCGCGAGCTGGCCGCTCGACCTGACGCCGGCATATCTGATGTTTCAGGCCGTCACGCACACGTTCTCGCCGTATCAGCTCAACCCGCTCGATCTGAACCCGCTTCGCGACGTCCTGCTCGATGTCGTCGACTTTTCTACTCTCCGGCGCTGCCCGTTCGCGACCCGTATCTTCCTTTCTGCGACCAACGTTCGCTCGGGCAAAATCAAAGTCTTCCAGAATGCTGAGCTATCAGCGGAGGCCGTGCTGGCATCGGCCTGTCTGCCCTACATTTTCAAGGCCGTCGAGATCGACGGGGAGCACTATTGGGACGGTGGTTTCATGGGCAATCCCGCCATCTTCCCGCTCATCTACGAGGGGGCCTCCCGCGACATCGTGATTGTACACATAAATCCGCTGGCGCAGGACCGCCTTCCCACCTCCGCGCCCGAGATCTTCGACCGGATGAACGAGATCTCGTTCAACTCTTCCCTGATGCGCGAGATGCGTGCCATCGCCTTTGTCTCGCGGCTGGTCGAGGAGGAGAAGCTCGATACCGGACGCTACCAGCGCATGCTGGTGCATGCCATCAGCGACGACGACGAGATGCGAAAGCACGGCGCCTGGAGCAAGCTCAACCCCGATTGGGCATTCATTCAGCGCCTGTTCGCGACGGGCCGGTCGGCGGCCGATCGGTTTCTCGACGCCCACTACGATGACGTCGGCGCCACCTCGAGCGTCGATATCGCGGCAACCTACCTTTGAGGGGCAGCTCCTCGTTTGGCGCTCAGCCGCCCCGAATGCCAAGGGCCGCTTGAATGGCAGAGAGCGCCACCACGGCATCCATGCCGGCGTAGAGCATCTCGTCCACACCCGCGGCGCCGAGTGCCGCTTCCTGGTCTTTTGGTCGCCCAGCCAGATAGACGCGCTCTGCTCCCGCCGTTTTGAGCAACGACGCCGTAGCCTCTCCGAGTTCGCCGTAGATCTCGTCGCTCGAGCAAAGGCAGGCGATGCACGTTCCCGCCTCGCCGAACGCGCGGCCCGCATCGGCTGACGTCAGGTAGCTCTCGCCGCCCACGCTGTCGATCCCGCCCGCAGCAAGGAAGTTGCGAATCCAGGTTGTGCGCGTCGCGTTCGCGGCGAGCGGGCCTAACGAGGCCAGGAAGACACGCGGTTGCTCGCCGGTCTCCTTAGTGTAGGCATCGGCGGCGTCGCGCAGGCGCTCGAACGGTGCGCTGGCACGCTCGAGGCGCAAGGCCTGAACTTTGGCCCCATTGAGCCGAGCCGAAGGCACCTCGGTGGGCCAAGGCTCGACGCTTACGCCATCGTCGCCGAGACGTGGGAAGGCTGAAGTACCAGTCAGCTCCTTGCGGCCAGTGGCGATCAGCTTTCGCCGCGCTTCTTGGGCCTTGCCAAGCACTTGCTGCACGCTACCCGTCTCCAGCGCCGCCGCCAGCCCGCCCTCCGCCTCGATCGCCTGGAAAGTCTCCCATGCTTTCGTTGCTAGATCGTCGGTCAATCGCTCGACGTACCAGCTACCACCCGCGGGATCTGCAACCCGCCCGAAGCCGGCCTCCTCGAGCAGAACATGGTGCGTGTTGCGCGCGATCCGCCGGGAAAAGCCGTCGGGTCTTCCGAGCGCCCACGTGAAGGGCAGCACCGTGATGGCGTCGCCACCGCCCATCGCCGCACCTGCGGCCGCGATCGTCGTGCGAAGCATGTTTACCCACGGATCGCGTTTCGCGAGCATCCGGGCGGACGTCTCGGCCGTGAAGCTGACGCGCGCCGCGGCATCGGCTGCCCCGCATGCCTCAGCGAGGCGCCAGACCACGCGGCGAGCCGCGCGGAGCTTGGCAATTGTAAGGAATTGGTCGGCGTCCGCCGCGAGCGTAACGGCAATGCTCGGCAGCGCCTTGTCCGGCGCGAAGCCTCGTGCCTCGCAGGCGCGGAGATAAGCGACCATAGACGCTAGTACGAGGCCGATCTCCTGGGCCTCGGTCGCCCCTCCCAGATGCCAGGCATGACCGTTGGCCCGAAGCGCGGTGACCTCCGGCATCGGAGCAGCGGTTCGCACCAGATCGGCCGCAATCTCGAGCGCGCGAGGCACGGGGTGATAGAGCGCGCCCGTCGTTGCCAAAGTGCCGAGCGGATCGTAGTTGAACGCGCCGCGCCGGTGGTTGTCGGCTACGCCAGCGGCTCTCCACAGCGCCATCAAGCTGCCGGCCGCATCGGGCGTGTACTCGCCGGCGACGAGCGAGATCGGCGCGACGTCGAGCATCACACCCTGGAGTGCTCGCGCCATCACTGCCTGCTCGTAGCCAATGCCGGTCCACCCCGGCGCCGCGATCTGCAGCAACACCGACGTCGTGCCACCCGCTAAATCCTCTAGGATTTCGGCATTGGCCGCCACCGGATCAGGCTCGGCGCAGAGCTGGCGCAAGTCCCAACCCGCCGCATCCGGTACCCGGGAGCCGCGGAGGAGGGGGGCGGCACCCGGGGCCAGAGTGGCGCGGTCTGCTATGGCGTGCCGGCGCGTGTAGAGAGGCTCGATCCTGACACCATCAGCGGTGAGCGAAACCAGCCGGCGCTCGAAATCGCCGCCCTTGATCGCCTTATCGACGAGCCGGAGCCACTCGTCCTCGGATGGACGGGGGAAATCGGCGGCAAGCGCGAGGTCGGTCATAAGGTGGGTCCATCCGGCGAGTGGGTCTGCCCTCACGTTCTAGAGCCGCCCGCGCGAGACGCCAAGACCCGGTGGTTGATGTCCTTCCTGGTTGCGAAGCGTCCACGTTGCGGCGCAGAATAACCCAAACGGAGGGAGCCCCTGTATGGCAGCGATCACACCGACGCGTAAACCCCACGACATGGGCGGCGATCCGGCTGGCCCCGTCGACACCCACGAGCACACGCCGACCCTCGTCGAGCGCCGCATCGATGCGATGATGCAACTTCTTCGCTTGAAGCCACGGGCGTTCTGGGTAACCGACGAGAATCGTCGAACGATCGAGAGCCTGACTCCCGAGACCTATCGGGATAGTACCTACTATCAGAAGTGGTGCCTCGCCATGCGCAGCTTGCTCGTGGAGAAGGGCGTCCTCACCGACGCAGAGATCGAAGCCAAGCTCGCTGAGGTCAAGGCGCGTCACGCTATGGCAGCCGCCGGGACGACAAAAAAGAAGTCCGCAAAGCCCGCAGCGAAGGCTGGCGGCAAGTCGAAATCCGCCGCCAGGAGCAAGAAGGGCCCGTCATCATGAGCGCTCGCTTCAAGACGGGCGATCGCGTGATCGTCAGGACGGATAGTCCTCCGGGCCACGTCAGGACGCCTACGTATCTGCGTGGAAAACGTGGCGTGATCCTGCGCGATTTCGGTCCATGGGCCAATCCCGAGCAACTTGCCTACGGCAAGCCCGGATGGCCGCGTAAGACCAACTATTGGGTGCAATTTGCCATGGATGAGGTTTGGAGCGGCAATGGTGCCTACGCTAAGGGCGACACGGTCGTTGCCGAGATTTACGAGCAATGGCTGGAGCCGGATACGGCCCGAGGGAGCGAGTCATGAGCCACGACGACCATAGTCACGATCACGATCACGATCACGCCCATGATCACCCCCATCCCCACGACAGCGGCCCGTTCCAGCCGGACATCAAGGAGCCCTCGGAGGACTGGGAGTTCCTAGAGATTGCACTCCGCGAACTGATGATCGACAAGGAGATTATCACGGCCCGCGAGATCCAGGACAAGATTGAGGAATGGGACGGCAAGTGCCCCGAGATCGGCGCGCGCGTCGTGGCCAAGGCATGGGCCGACCCCGCCTTCAAGGCGCGCTTGCTCGCTGATGGCAACGCCGGCGTGGGCGACCTCGGCCTCGAGGTGCCCGGTCTCAAGTTGGTGGTGCTCGAGAATACGCCCAAGGTGCACCACATGGTCGTGTGCACGCTCTGCTCATGCTACCCGCGACCCATCCTCGGCTTGCCGCCGCTCTGGTACAAGTCACGCGAGTATCGCTCCCGTGCCGTGCGCGAGCCCCGCTCAGTACTTGCTGAGTTTGGAACAGAGCTTCCGGATTCGGTCGAGGTGCGCGTCGTCGACTCGACGGCAGATTGCCGCTTCCTTGTGTTGCCGCTCCGTCCGGAGGGCACCGGAAGCTGGAACGAGGAGCAACTCGCAACCCTTGTCACCCGCGATTCCATGATAGGCACCTCGGTCGCGAAGGCCCCGATACGTATCGCCTAGACTTTAGGAGATTGAATGGCCCGCCTCCCATATCTCGAGAAGTCCGAGCTTGCTCCCGAAAATCAGGATCTCCTCAAGCGCGAAATCACCCTCTTCAAGTGCATGGTGCATAGCCCCAATGCAGCGCGCGCCTTTCAGGGCCTTGGCGGTTTCATTCGCCACAAGAGCCGCCTCGATCCGCGCTTGCGCGAGATCGCCATCCTTGCTGTGGGCTGGCTGACGCAGGCACCCTACGAGTGGTCGCACCACGTCAAGATCGGCCAGGAGTTTGGCGTCAGCGAGGATGACATCCGTGGCGTTATCGCGGCCTGCGACGGAAAGGGGGGCTCTCTCGAGCCTGTAGCCGTGATGATCGTCGAGGCGGCGCGCGAGATGACGAACGGACTCGCCGTCTCGGACGCCACATTCGAGCGCCTTAGGGCGAGCTTCGACAACGAATGCCTGACCGACCTCGTGATTACCATGGCATTTTACAATGCCGTTGTCCGCTATCTCGGCACTATGCGGATTGACGTCGAGCCGGAATATCAGCCCTATCTCGAGAAGTTCCCGCTGAAAAACCCGATGTATTGACGGCGCATTTCGACGAGGCAGTTGCCCGTCTTCGCAATTGCAGCATTTTCGCGGGGCGAATCAGGGTTGATTCGCCCCGCATGCGTGACTAACCTCTTTGATGCAGACGACGGCGGATAAACCGCCGCGTTTCCGTTGCCGGTGCATGAGCAGGGCCGGCTTGTTCAAAATGGGAGGAGGACGATCGTGAAATCGCTCGTCAAGTCGACCGTCGTGGCCATTGTGGCTGCGGCGACAGCTGGCGCGCCCGCCATGGCCCAAAAAGCCGGCGGAACGCTCAAAATGATTCATCGCGATAATGCGCCGTCCGGCTCCATCCACGAGGAGGCCACGAATTCGGTCACCGAGCCGTTCATGGGCGTTTTCAACAACCTGGTGATGTTCGATCAAACCAAGCACATCAACAGCGCCGAGACGATCGTTCCCGATCTCGCCAAGAGTTGGGAATGGGATGCCACCAAGACCAAGCTCACCTTCAAGCTGCATGAGGGCGTCAAATGGCACGACGGGAAGCCTTTCACCTCGGCTGACGTCAAGTGCACGTTCGATCTCGTTCTTGGAAAGGCGAAGGACCGCTGGCGCAAAAACCCGAGGGCCGTCTGGTACACCAACCTGAAGGATGTCACCGTTAACGGGCCTAACGAGACAACTTTGGTTCTCGAAAATCCGCAACCCGGGTTTATCAACTTGCTGGCGTCCGGCTACACGCCGGTCTACCCGTGCCACGTCAATGCTCAAACGATGCGCACGGACCCGATCGGCACCGGACCGTTCAAATTCGTGGAGTGGAAACGAAACGAGAAAATGCGGTTCGCCAAAAACCCGGACTATTTCAAGAGAGGTTTGCCCTACCTCGACGGCATCGAGT